>JAPXRP010000029.1:0-30651 GCA_033813475.1 Candidatus Hydrogenedentota bacterium | reverse complement strand
TATTACGCGCCGAACACCACCGAGTCCCCGGAGAATCTGGCGCTGATGCGGCTCATTGACGAGCAGTACCTGCGGCATCCGTTTTACGGCTATCCGCGCATGACGTGGTGGCTCAACCAGCAGGGGCTGGATGTCAACGCGAAGCGGGTGGCGCGGCTCATGCGGGTGATGGGGCTGCAGGCGGCGGTGCCCGGCCCGCACACGAGCCGCCCGCACCCGCAGCACCGGATATACCCGTATTTATTGCGTGGAATGGAGATTTCCGGCCCCAACGAGGTGTGGTCGGCGGACATCACCTACATCCCGATGCGCCGGGGCTTCCTGTACCTGGTGGCCGTGATGGACTGGTTCAGCCGCTACGTGATCGCGTGGGATTTGTCCAACAGCATGGAGGCGGGGTTCTGCTGCGCCGCATTGGCGAAGGCGCTTCGAAGCGGCCGGCCCCGCATCTTCAACACCGACCAGGGCAGCCAGTTCACCAGCGGGGAGTTCACCGGAATCCTGGCAGATTCCGGCATCCAGATCAGCATGGACGGGCGGGGACGGGCGCTGGACAACGTGTTCATCGAGCGGCTTTGGCGCAGCGTGAAATACGAGGACGTCTACCTGCGCGACTACGGGGACGGGCACGCGCTGCACCGGGGGCTCGCCCGCTACTTCCGCTTCTACAACCATGAGCGCCCGCACAGCGCGTTGGAGAACCAGACCCCTGCAAGCTGTCACCTGGATGCGGGGCCCTGCCGCGCAGGCCGCCGGAGCGGGCCGCCTCCGACGAGCTCTCCCTAACGGGCCCATTCTCGGCGGCCCGGTCCGGCTTGGCCGTCGGTTAACCCGCCGAAAAAGACGGCTTGACAGCCCCCGGCGCATCTGGTAGAATCACGGTCAGAGAGGGCCTGAAAGCGGCCGGGTGGCCGCCCTCGCGCCATCTTAAGTTGAGCCGGTCCCTGTCGAAAGATGGGGGTAACCTCAAGCCGGGACTTGACGCCGGGAGCCGAATACCGTAGTATTACAGCGTAAGGCTTCTGTTTGGTTTCGGTTGGTGCGGCAATTTCACGCAAAAGGAGATGCGAAGATGAGGATTACACGGGTGACTTTGAATGCGGTTGTTTTTCTGGCGATTCCGTTGCTGGTTTTCCCTCAGGGATGGTCCATGGCGGTGGACACTACGCCGCCGACGGGGACCATTGTCATCAACGGCAACCGCAGCGCGACGAACACGCCGAATGTCACGCTGGCCCTGACCTGGTCGGACGGGGACGGGACAGGCGTCTCGCGGATGCGCTTCAGCAACGACGGGTCCACGTGGTCCCCCTGGGAGGCCCCCGTGGCCTCGCGCGCGTACACGCTGCCAGCCGGTCCGGACGGCCACCGGACGGTGCGTGTGCAGTATCTTGACCGGGCCAACAACCGGTCGGCCGTGTATGCGGATTACATCCGTCTCGACACAACGCTTCCGACCGGAACGATCGTCATCAACGGCGGCGCTTCGGTCACGCCCACGCGCGCGGTAACCCTGAGGCTGACCTGGTCGGAGGGCGTCTCGCGGATGCGTTTCAGCGACAACGGGGCCACCTGGACGCCGTGGATGCCCCCCACCGCCACGCGCGCGCACACGCTGCCGGCGGGGCCGGACGGCCACCGGACGGTGCGGGTTCAGTACTTGGACGGGGCGGGCAACTACTCCGCCGTTTTCAAAGACTATATCCGGCTGGAAAATCCGGATACGGTGACGATTCTCCTTCCGGGGAATGTGCCGATGGAGCTGGTGCAAATCCCTGCGGGGAGTTTCCAGATGGGCTCGCCGGACACGGAGCGGAGCCGATACGGCGATGAGGGGCCAGTGCATATCGTGACCATTGGGTATGACTTCTACATGGGCAAGTATGAGGTGACCCAGGGGCAGTGGCTGGCGGTGATGGGAACGAGTCCTGGCGGCTACACATGGGACTATGGGGTGGGTTCCGAATATCCCGCCTACTATGTTTCTTGGGAGGATGCCCAGGCGTTCATCACGGCGGTGAACGCCCACATCACGGCGACGGGCCAGGGCCCGGCGACGCTGCGGCTGCCGAGTGAGGCGGAGTGGGAATATGCGTGCCGGGCAGGGACGCAGACGCGGTTCTACTTTGGGGACTCCTTGGGGGTGGACGACGAGTGTGGAGATGACGGGGTGCGCAGCCAGTACATGTGGTACTGCGGGAACAACACCACGGACTATGGTAGCAAACCGGTGGGCGGGAAGTTGTCGAACGGTTTCGGGTTGCACGACATGAGCGGGAACGTGTATGAGTGGTGCGAGGACTGGTGGCAAGGCGACTACACCGGGGCACCGGCGGACGGGAGTGCCTGGGTGAGTCCATCGGCCTCGTCCCGGGTCATCCGGGGCGGCGCCTGGAACTACAACGCCCGGTACTGCCGCTCGGCGTATCGGAACAGCTACAACCCGTCGTCCCGGTACCGCACCATAGGGTTTCGCTTGGCCTCAGTTCGTTAGGTGTATTCCGGTGTTCCTGTCGGGCTCAAGGATAAACAAGCCAAGAAACGGAAACAGCGCCGTGCAAGGCCCGTGCGCAGCCGGGCTGCAGCCGGCGTTGTTTCCGTGGGCGCGGGC
Organism: Candidatus Hydrogenedentota bacterium; assembly: GCA_033813475.1. Lineage (GTDB taxonomy): Bacteria > Hydrogenedentota > Hydrogenedentia > Hydrogenedentales > CAITNO01 > JAAYBR01. The sequence continues at coordinate 28,040 of JAPXRP010000029.1, read as the reverse complement.
AAGAGCGTGGCGGGTTGGCGGGTCTTAATCCATCCCGCCCGCAGGGCGGGCGGCAGCTTGGATTCTTCACCACAAAGTCACAAAGGACACAAAGAAGACAGGAAGAAGAGAGTCGGCGAAGAAGCCGGAGCGTGACAGCTTGTATCCAGCACAGCCAGGCATGAAGAAGCCCCTCCGCCCCGTCTTCCTGTCTTGCTCTTCCCTGTTCTTTGTGTTCTTGGTGACTTTGTGGTGAGACTCTCTGGAATTCCCGCCACAAAAACCACAGGGGCGCAAAGGCGGGCAGGCGGGGGCTGTTCCGTAGCGCCGCCGTCCCGGCGGCCTTGTCTTTTGGTCTCGCGGCGGCCCGGCTTCCGGGAACGCTCCCTTGGCGCAGACACCCGGTCTTCCCGTTATTCCCGCGCAGTTTGTCGTCATTCCCGCGCATGCGGGAATCCATCTTGAGTCAACGGTTTATCCTGCACGCCAAGACATGGGCCCCCGCTTTCGCGGGGGTGACGGAGGAGGGGCGGGTCTGTTGCGCTTACTGTATGAACTCGTGGTGGTGCTGTTTCCCGGGCCTTTGAGGAATGAACCGTCCGGCGGTGTGTTATCATGGAAAACATCCGGTGCGGTGTGTTCCGGACCGGATGGCACCCCCTGGAGCGAAAAGGAGCCTGACCATGAAAAAAGCGGTGTGCTTCTCCCTGTGCGCGGTGTTTTCCCTGGCCGGACTTGCCGCGCTTGCGGCGGACGCCCCGGAGCCGGTTGTCTTCAACGGCAAGGATTTCACGGGGCTGAAGCTGTTCCTGCCCGACGCGTCGAAAGACCCGGCGAAGACCTGGTCTGTGAAGGACGGCGTGATCCACTGCACGGGGGATCCGGCGGGGTATTTCCGCACGGAGCAGAAGCATTCGGACTACGAGCTGACCTTCCAGTGGCGGTGGCCGGGGGAAGGCGGGAACAGCGGCGTGCTGCTGCACATCCAGGACAAGGACGAGGTGTGGCCGAAGTCCATCGAGGGCCAGCTCCACAGCGGGGACGCCGCGGACATCTGGGTCATCGGCGGCACCACGTTCAACGAGCACAAGAACAAGGACGACCGCCGCACGCCGAAAATGAAGCCCTCCACCGAGCGGCCCCTGGGCGAGTGGAACGACTACCGGGTGGTCTGCAGCGGCGACACCATCGAGCTGTACATCAACGGCACCCTGCAGAACAGGGCCACGGGCTGCACCGTTTCGTCGGGCTACATCGGCTTCCAGAGCGAGGGCACGCCCATCGAGTTCCGCAACATCCAACTGACCCCGCTGAAGAAAGCCGAATAGCGGAATCTGCGCGAGGAGAGGTTCATGCACGCAACACGATCGCTGGCCGCCGCGGTGCTGCTTTCCCTGCTGGTTCTGTGCGGCGTGGGCTGTTCCGGTCCCGCCCCCGACGCGGGGGACGCGGCTCCGGACGGGCCGGTGGACCCCGGCCTGACGGAGTACCTGCCCGACGCGACGCCCGAGCACGGCGACTGGCTCATGCTGCGGCTGCCCGCCGAGATGCCGCACCTCAACCCGGTGACCAGCACGGACGCCTACTCCAGCACCATCCTGGTCTACGTTTTTGACCCGCTGCTCGACCGCGATCCCGACACCCTGGAGATGACCCCCTGGCTGGCCGAGTCGTGGGAAGTGTCCCCCGACCATCTGGTGTACACCTTCCACCTCCGTGAGGGGCTGGTCTTCTCCGACGGCGCCCCGTTGACCTCCGAGGACGTCAAATTCACCTTCGACCGCATCCTTGACCCCGCGGTGGACGCGCCGCACCTGCGCAGCTACTTCACGGACCTGGTTTCCGTGGAGGCCCCGGACCCGCGCACCGTCCGCGTCACCTGCTCCAAGCCCTACTACCGCCACCTGGTCATGATCGGCTCCACGCAGGTGATTCCGAAGCACATCTACGGCGTGGGCGACTTCAACAACCACCCGGCCAACCGTGCGCCCGTGGGCTCCGGCATGTATGTCCTGGAATCGTGGACCACGGGCCAGGAGCTGATTCTGGCGCGCAACCCCCGGTTCTGGGGGGGCGCGCTCCGGGGATGGCCCCACTTCGACAAGATCCGCTACGCCGTCATCACGGACGACAACGCGGCCTTCCAGCTCCTGGCGCGGGGCGACCTGGACTCCATGACGCTGACGCCGGAGGACTGGACCCGTCGGGCGAACACCCCGCGTTTCCGGGAGCGGTTCAACCGGTTCACCAGCAATCGCCCGGCCTACACCTACATCGGCTGGAATCTGCGGAAGCCCCAGTTTTCGGACAAGCGGGTCCGCCGCGCCCTCGCCATGCTCCTCGACCGGGAAACGATCCTCCGGGAAATCTACAAGGGCCTGGGCATGGCGGTCCACAGCGGGTTCATGCCCGGAACGCCCGAATACAACGCCTCCCTTGCGGCGGTGCCCTTCGACCCCGCCGGCGCCGCGCGGCTGCTGGAGGAGGCGGGCTGGCGCGACACCGACAGCGACGCCCTGCTGGACAAGGACGGCACCGCCCTCCGCTTTGAGACGCTCCTGACCAACCAGAACCCGGTGGCCGAGAAGATTCTGACGGTCTACAAGGAGGAACTCGCCCGCGCGGGCGTGGAGCTGGTCATCCGGCCCATGGAATGGGCCTCCATGCTCGACCGGGTGGACAAGCGGGATTTCGACACCGCCATCATGGGCTGGCAGATGCCCCCGGACCCCGATCCCTACCAGATTTGGCACTCCTCGCAGGTGGACCAGGGATCCAACTATGTGGGCTTCCTGAACCCGGAGGCCGACAAGCTCATCGAGGACGCGCGCGTCACCTTCGACACGGCGGAGCGCATCCGGCTCTACCACCGCTTCCAGGAGATTCTCATGGACGAGCAGCCGTATCTTTTCATGCTCGCCCCCAAGGCGCTGGTGGCGGCGGACAAGCGCATCCAGGGCATCCGCAGCCACCCCTTCGGGATGGAAGAGCGCGAGTGGTTTGTGCCGAAGGCGCTCCAGCGGTACGGGAACTAGGCGGGAAGGCGCGCGATGCGGGCGTACATCACACGCAGGCTGCTCCTGATGATTCCGACCTTCCTCGGAATCAGCCTGCTCACCTTTGTCCTGATCCAGCTCGCGCCGGGCAGCCCCGTGGCCGCCAAGCTGCGCGGCATGGACGGCTCCATGAAGGCCGACGCCGCCACCGCCCAGATCATCGAGCAGACCAAGGCCCTTTACGGCCTCGACAAGCCCCTGCACGTCCAGTATGTCCGCTGGCTGGGGCGGCTGGTCACGCTGGACTTCGGCGCGAGCATGAAGGACCAGCGGCCCGTCACCACGAAGATCGCGGAGGCGCTCCCCGTCACCCTGCAGCTCAACCTCCTGACGATCCTGCTGGTCTACCTGATCTCCGTCCCCCTGGGGGTTTACTCCGCCACCCACGGCGGCACCCGGACCAACACCGCGCTCACGGGGGGGCTGTTTCTCCTCTACAGCCTGCCGGGGTTCTGGGTGGCCATGCTCCTCATCCTGTTCCTTGGCGGCGGGGAGTACCTCAACTGGTTCCCCATCCACGGGCTGAGCTCCCCCGGCGCGTCGGACCTCTCGCCGGGCCGCTGGCTGCTGGACCGGATGTGGCACCTGGCGATGCCGCTGTTCTGCCTCACCTACGGGAGCCTCGCGTTCCTGTCGCGCTACATGCGCGCGGGCATGCTGGAGACCCTGCGCCAGGACTACGTGCGCACGGCGCGGGCCTACGGCTTCTCCGAGCGCGTGGTGGTGTGGAAATACGCCATGCGCAACTCGCTGATCCCGGTGGTCACGCTGCTCGGCGGCCTCCTGCCCGCGCTCATCGGGGGCAGCGTCATCATCGAGACCATTTTCTCCCTGCCCGGGATGGGCCGCCTCGCCTTTGAGGCCGTCCTCAGCCGGGACTACCCGCTCATCATGGGCAACGTCGCCATCGCGTCCCTGCTGACGCTGGCGGGGCTCATCCTGAGCGACCTGCTGTACACGCTGGTGGACCCGAGGATCAAACTGGGATGACGGACCGGGAACAACAGGAGCGCTCCGCCGGCTACTGGCACCTTGTGTGGCGGCAGTACCGCAGGAACCGCCCGGCCCTGCTGGGGGCGGCGCTGGTCCTGTTTTTCGGCGCGCTGTCCTTGGCCGCGCCCTTCCTCGCCAACGACACCCCCGTCTGGCTGGTGAAGGGGGGGAAGACCTACCCGCTGCCGAACGTGATCACCTACGCCGACCTCCAGGCCGAAAACCTCTACAACAACTTCGACCGCTGGCGGCCGGGGCCCGGTGAATACGCCCTGTGGCCGCCCGTGCCCCATGGCCCCCTGCGCCAGGACCTCCGCGCGCGTCTGGCACCGCCGGGGCCGAACCACTGGTTCGGCACGGACGACCGGGGCCGCGACGTGCTCAGCCGGATCATCTGGGGCGGGCGCATCTCCATGTCCGTGGGGTTCCTCTCTGTGGGCATCGCGGTGGTGGTCGGGGTGATCCTGGGCGCGCTGGCGGGGTACTACGGGAGATGGGTGGACGCCGCGGTCCTGCGCCTCATCGAGATATGGATGTGCGTGCCGTCCTTCTTCCTCATCATCACCGTCATGGCCCTGCTGGAGCCGGGCATCATGAACATCATGGTGGTCATCGGGCTCACGAGCTGGCCCGGGGTGGCCCGGCTGGTCCGGGGCGAGTTCCTCAAGCAGAAGGAGATGGACTACGCGGCCGCCGCGCGCGCCCTGGGCCTGGGCGACGGCCGGGTCATCTTCCGCCATCTCCTGCCCAACGCCGTCAGCCCCGTGTTCGTGGCGGCCACCTTCGGCGTGGCCGGGGCCATCCTCACGGAGTCCGGCCTGAGCTTTCTGGGCTTCGGCGTGCCGCCGCCCACGGCGAGCTGGGGCGAGATTCTGAAACAGTCGCAGAGTTACGTGGATTTTGCCTGGTGGCTCGTGCTGTTCCCCGGTATCGCCATCTTCCTGACCGTGGTGGCGTTCAACCTGGTCGGCGACGGCCTGCGCGACGCCATGGACCCGAGGCTCCGCCAATGACGCCGCCAACCACCAACGACTCCCCGGACCGCGTGCTCTCCGTGCGGGGGCTCCGGACGGTGTTCCACACCGACGCCGGGACTGCCGCCGCGGTGGACGGGGTGTCCTTCGACCTCGCCGCCGGGGAGACGCTGGCGCTCGTGGGCGAGAGCGGCTGCGGCAAGAGCGTGACGGCCCTGTCCATCCTCCGGCTGATCCCCTCGCCGCCCGGCGAAATCACGGACGGGGAGGTGCTTTTCGACGGGCGCGCCCTGCTTGAACTGCCGGAGCGCGACATGCGCCGCGTGCGCGGCAACGACATCTCCATGATCTTCCAGGAGCCCATGACCTCCATGAACCCCGTGTTCCGCGTGGGCGCGCAGATCGCCTCCGTCATCCGGCTGCACCGGGGCCTGGGCCGCGACGCCGCCTGGGCGGAGGCCGTGCGCGCGCTGGAGCGGGTGAACATCCCCGAGGCCGCGCGCCGCGCGCAGGACTACCCCCACCAGCTCTCCGGCGGCATGCTCCAGCGCGTCATGATCGCCCTGGCCCTCGCCTGCGGCCCCCGCGTGCTCATCGCCGACGAGCCGACGACGGCCCTCGACGTGACCATCCAGGCGCAGATCCTCTCGCTCCTGCGCGACGTGCGGCGCGACACGGGCATGGCCGTGCTGCTCATCACGCACGACCTCGGCGTGGTTGCCGAGACAGCGGACGCCGTGGCCGTCATGTACGCCGGACGCATCGTCGAGCGCGCCCCGGTGGCCGAACTCTTTGCCAACCCGGCGCACCCGTACACCCGCGAGCTGTTCCAGTCGCTGCCCGTGCTGAACGCCGGGGCGGCGCGGCTGCACGCCATCCGGGGTTCCGTGCCCCCGGCCACGGCCTACCCGGCGGGCTGCCGGTTCCACCCCCGGTGCTCCCGCGCGCTGCCGGTCTGCGCCCTGCGCGAGCCGTCCCCGGCGTCCGTCGGGCCGGGCCATACGGCCGCCTGCTGGCTCCACTGTCCGGAAGCGTCCGCCGAACCGACGGCGGGGGAAGGAGGAAAGGGCGCATGAGCGGTGACCTGCTGGTGGTGAGGGACCTGGTGAAGCATTTTCCTGTGCGCGGGGGCGTGTTCGGGCGGACCGTCGCCTCGGTGCGCGCGGTGGACGGCGTCAGTTTCTCGATTCCGCGCGGGGCGACCCTGAGCCTGGTGGGGGAGAGCGGCAGCGGCAAAACCACGACGGGCCGGCTGGTGCTTCGGCTGGTCGAGCCCACCTCCGGGGAGGTCTCCTTTGACGGGACAGACGTGCTGCGCGCCGACAAGGGCGCCCTGCGCGCCCTGCGCAAGCGCATGCAGATCATCTTCCAGGACCCCTACGCGTCCCTGAACCCCCGCATGACCGTCGGCGGCATGCTCGGCGAGATTCTCCGGGTGCACCGGCTGGCGCGGGGCGCGGCCGTCGCCGCCCGCACCGCCGAGCTGCTGGACCTGGTGGGCCTGCCCGGCGCGGCGGCGGACCGCTACCCCCACGAGTTCAGCGGCGGCCAACGCCAGCGCGTCGGTATCGCCCGCGCCCTGGCCGTCGAGCCCGAGTTCATCATCGCCGACGAGCCCGTGTCGGCGCTGGACGTGTCCATCCAGGCGCAGATACTCAACCTGCTCAAGGACCTCCAGGAGCGCCTCGGGCTGACCTACCTGTTCATCAGCCACGATCTGGCGGTGGTGCGCCACATCTCCACGCACGTCGCGGTCATGTATCTGGGCCGCATCGTGGAGACCGCGCCCGCGGCGGACCTGTTCGCCGCGCCGGTGCATCCCTACACCAAAGCCCTGCTCGCCGCCGCACCGGTGCCCGATCCGGCGGCCCGCCGCGACCGCGTCCTCCTCGCCGGCGACGTGCCCAGCCCCATCAACCCGCCGTCCGGCTGCCCTTTCCATCCCCGCTGCCCCGACGTCCGCCCGGAATGCTCCCGGACCGCGCAGCGGCTGACGGACACCGGGGAGGGGCATTTTGCCGCCTGCGCGGTTCACGCGCCTGAAAGACATTGACAACACCCGCCGTTTGGGGCGACAATGACAGGGGTTTGGACCGCGCCCCGACGGTCGGCGGGCGCATCCAGGGCCCCTGGAGGCATCTCGTGATCCGCACAGGCACATGGCTTCGGCTTTCCATCGTCTGCACCCTCTGCCTGTTTTCCGCGGCGTGCAAGCGCGAGGCGGTCCAGGTGTCCGTCGAGTATCTGGAGTTTGGGGAGACCGCCAACGGGCTGCGCTTCGACCTGTGGAACGGCGAGGACGACCTCAAGAACATGAAGGTCACGCTGGAGGCGTCCCACGACTGGTTCACCGTGGAGCCGGTGGAGGTGGAGAGCGCCGCCCCCCAGTCCACGGACGAAGAGGGGGACGGCGGGGAGGAGGAGGAGGAGGTTCCGGCGGCCAAGGCGAACCTTCTGGACAAGAAAAGCATCATCGTCACGGCGGACCGCACGCTGCTCAAGGGGGGGCGGACCGAGGGGCGCATCACCATCAAGGGCCCCCGGGTCAAGACGGTGGAGATTCCCGTCTACATCTCGCCGCCCTATGAGGCCGTGGGCGTGTCCACCGAGGCCCTGGATTTCGGCGCGGACGACACCGTGCTCTCCCTGGAGGCCTGGAACACCAGCCAGGTCGCAACCTCCCCGATGTTCGTTGTCACGTCGAACGTCACCTGGATCCGGACCAGCCGCGCCTTTTTCTACAGTTCCGGCTCGGAGGACCGCCGCCTGATCGCCGTCTCCGTGGAGCGGGAGCGCATGCCCACCCCGGGGCCGCACAAGGCGGAGCTCGTCTTTTCGAGCGAGGGCTTCGCCCCCGTGAAGGTCGCCGTCACCGCCTTCAAGAAGTACGCCGCCGTCACCGCCTCCAGTTCGGAGATCAATTTCGGCAGGGAGTACGCGCCCCGCATGGTCGAGGTGTGGAATTCCGGCGACGGGGTTCCCAGCCTGTCGGTCTCCGTTGTTCCCGGGGCCGCCTGGCTGAAGGTGCTGCCCGACACCATGACGCTCCCGCCCCCCGTCGAGGGGGTTCCCATGAAGGCCCCCCTGCTCGTCACGCTGGACAGGACGGTCCTGCCCGAGGGCAACCACCAGAGTTATGTGGACATCGTCCCCGACCGGCCCGAGATCGCCCCCTTCCGCATCGCCGTGCGGGCGGTGCAGGACGAGACGACCACCGGCACGGCGGTCCATTTTGAGAACGTGCAGGAGCGCTACTCCGCGCCGTACCTGCTGGATTTCGTGTTCAACCTGGCCGACGCCGCGGGCCGGCCCGTGGTGGCGGAGCCCGCCCAGTTCTCCGTGGACGCGTTTGAGGGCGCGGAGCCGGCGCCCCCCGAGGTGGTCCCCCTGCTCCGTCGGGCCGCCGCGCGCCAGCTCCGCTGCGAGATGGTTCTGGACTACTCCCTGACCATGCAGGAGGCGCCCGGCGCGATCGCGGCCATGGAGGCCGCCGCCTCGGAGGTCTTCCTCAACGCACTGACCCCCGAGACCCTTGTGGGCATCACGGCCTTCTGCCGCGACGACGAGGCCGCCGCGCGCATCGCCGGCTTCACCACCGACCGCGACTTCCTGCGCGCGCGGCTCGCCGCCATCCAGGGGGAGTTTGTGGCGGGGCTCGCCTCCGGGCCGCGCACCTACGACGCCGTCTACGGCGCCATCCGCGGGTTCAACGCCGCCGACGCCGCCGACGAGGAGCGCTATGTCGTGCTCTTCTCCCGCGGGCGGGACACCTCCAGCCAGCGCCGGCTGAACGAGGTGGTCACCCTCGCCGCCCAGCGCGGCGTGAAGATCATGGCCCTGGGCTTTGGCGACATTTCCGACTACTCCCTGCTGGACAATCTCGCCCTGCGCACCGGCGGCCGGCGGTTCACCGCCGCGGATTCCGACGCCGTCGCGGGCGCCTTTGAGGAGATCATCCAGCGCCTGGAGGGCCGCTACGCCCTCCGCTGGGCCTCCCTGCGCCGCGACGACACCGCGTTCCTGCCCCGGTTCTCCCTGTCCCTGGGCGGGCAGGGCGCCCTGTACGCCGCCTCGAACCTCTTCAAACCCGCAGACTACGAGGGCACGGTCCGCCGCGGTGTCCTGCGGCTGGTGCCGAGCGGCGCGGACACCACGGCCACGCTCCTCTTCCGGGCCGACTACATGCCCCGGGGCATCCAGCGCATCCGCCTGTATGTCGCCACCACGCTGCCCTTCACGGCGGAAGTGGTCGGCGCCGCCGACGGCGGCGTGCTCGACGGGTGGACGCTCACCCTGGAACCCGACCCCGAACCCAACGCGTGGTGGGTCACCCTGGAGAGCCCCGGACCCGCCGCCGCCTTCGCCGATTTCGGCCCCCTTTTCCGGATGGACTATCCGGAGGTCCCCGACGAAACCACCCCCCTGGTCGAGAACATATGGATTGACAACAACTATTCGGGCGGGCAGTATCTGGAAGTGGTGAACTTCGACTAGGCGGGCGCCGGGCCCGTTGGGGGCCCGGCGCCGTCCGGCGAAAGGAGACAGCCATGACACCAAGAAAACTCGCGGGAATTGCGGTGCTGTCGGTGATGCTGCTGGCGGCGGGATGCTCCTGGATTGCGGCCAGGCCCCCGTTCGACGTGACCGGCGCCTACCGGGGCGTCTGGGAGGGAACCCTGCGCGGCGGCGACGGCGAACCCCGCACATGCAGCATGACCTTCTCCCTGGAGCACGACGGGGACTACTCCCTGCTCCGGGGGTTTGTGCTCAAGGGAACCGCCACGGTGTATTTCCTGTGCCCCTCCCTTTACGATGACATCGCCGATGAAGGCCTTCCCACCCGCCTCAGCACCGAGGTCACCGGATACGTCACCCGCTCCGGCAAGATCACCTTGGTCAGCGCTGAATCGGGCGAAAACACCTCCCTCGTCATCGGCATCCGGGGCGCCGGCTCCGACACCAACGACAACGGGGACATGGACGCCCTCACCGGCACCTGGAGCCTCGCCGTCAAAGTCCCCGACCACGACCAGTTCTCCCTCAACGGCACCATCGAGGCCAAGAGGAACTGAGCCCCGGCAAACGGGCGCAGTGCCCGGATGCGGTGCCGTACCGCCGCCGTCCCGGCGGCCTTGTCTTCCTCCCTGCCTTCACTGCCACCGCGAAGAATTGACATGGATGGACACGATGCACAGGATTTTCTTTCTTATCCTGTCCACCCTGTCCACCCTGTCCACCCATGTGAACAGCAAACCGGGACTTGACGCCGGGCACGGGATACGGTAGTATTTCGGAAACGGATTCGTTGTCTGGATTCGTCCGGTGTGGCATGATTCCCCTGCGGGGGCTTCACGGAGGTTATTTCATGAGCAGAGTGCGGGTGTTTTTTGTCATATTGGCGCTTTTTGGGATCACTTTCCTGGGGGTGGGCTGCAAGCCCGGGGAGCCGCTGGCGGGGTTCACCGCCGATCCGACGAGCGGCGTGGCCCCGCTGAAGGTGCAGTTCACGGACGCCTCGGTGATCACCAAGGAGTCCACGATCACCGGGTGGTCATGGAACTTTGGGGACGGCGGCACGTCCACGGAGCAGAACCCGGAACACACCTACACGGTGACGGGCAGCCACACCGTGACGCTCACCGTGACCAGCAGTGACGGAAAGACCAACACTGCCACGGTGCCCAACTGTGTCACCGTCACGTTGACGGCGGTTCCCAATGTGGTGGGCCTGGCTCGGGCGGATGCGGAGGCGGTCATCGTGGGTGCGGGTCTGGTGGTTGGCGCGGTGACGGAGGAGCATCACGAGACGGTTCCCGCCGGATCCGTGATTAGCCAGAATCCGGCGGCGGGGGTGGAAGTCGTCTCTGGCTCCGCAGTCAGTCTGGCGGTGAGCAGGGGGCCGCAGCCGGTGGCCGTTCCGGATGCTGTCGGCCTGGCACAAGCGTCGGTGGAGGCGGCCATCACGGGTGCGGGTCTGGTGGTCGGCACGGTGACCCAGCAGTCCAGCGACACGGTGCCCGTCGGTTCGGTCATTAGCCAGGACCCAGCGGCGGGTCCCAGCGTGATGCCGGGCACGGCGGTGAACCTAGTGGTTTCCAGTGGATCTTTTGTCATCGAGACGGTCACGATCCTTCTCCCGGGCGGTATGCCGCTGGAACTGGTTAAGGTGCCCGCCGGGAGTTTCCAGATGGGGTCTCCGGACACGGAGCGGAATCGGTACAGTAGTGAGGGGCCTGTGCACACGGTGACGATTGGGTATGACTTCTACATGGGCAAGTATGAGGTGACACAGGGGCAGTGGCTGGCGGTGATGGGGTCGTGGCCGGGCGAAGAGCCCTCCTCCACCTATGGGGTGGGGGCCGACTATCCCGCCTATAACGTTTCTTGGGACGACGCCCAGGCGTTTATCACGGCGTTGAACGCGCACATCACGGCGACGGGCCAGGGTCCGGCGACGCTGCGGCTGCCGAGTGAGGCGGAGTGGGAATATGCCTGCCGCGCGGGGACGCAGACCCGGTTCCACTTTGGAGACTCGCTGGGGGTGGCGGATATGTGTGAGGATGACGGGCTGCGCAGCCAGCACATGTGGTACTGCGGGAACAACGCGGATTATGGAGAGCCCGGCTTTGGGAACCAGCCGGTGGCCGGAAAGCTGCCAAACGCCTTTGGGCTTTGTGATATGCATGGGAACGTGTGGGAGTGGTGCGAGGACGATTGGCACGACGACTACACGCAGGCCCCGACGGATGGGAGTACATACATAAACCTATCGGCTTCGGCCCGTGTCGTCCGGGGCGGTAACTGGTATGGCACCGCCCGGTCCTGCCGCTCGGCGAGTCGGGTCAGCGGCAACCCGTGGTATCGGGACCACGGGTTGGGGTTCCGGCTAGCCGCAGTTCGTTAGGCACGTTCCAGCCCTTCCTATTGGAATCAAGCACCAGTAAGACTAGAAACGGGAACGCCGCCGGGCAAGGCCCGTGCGCAGCCGGGCTGCAGCCGGCGTTGTTTCCGGGAGGGCGCTGGCGGGAGCACGCTGGGGCTGGGGCTGGTGCTCTTAACCCTACCCGCACGCAGGGTGGGTGACGGCCCGTTTTTTCACCACAAAGCCACCAAGGACACAAAGAAGTCAGGAAGGAGAGCTTCGGAGAAGAAGCCGGCGCGCAATATGAAGAAGCCCCTCTGTCCCGTCTTGTTGTCTTGTCCTTCCGTGTCCTTTGTGTCCTTTGTGACTTTGTGGTAAATAAACTCTTTCCTGGGAACGCCCCTCGCCTGAGGGACACGCATTAGGAGGCCACCCGGGAGAGGGACGTTCCCAGGGGGCTACGGCAAGACAGAAGACGGGGCCAGCGAGACGCTGGCGGTACGGGGGAGGGGGGAAGACAAGGCCAGCGGGACGCTGGCGGTACGGCGTCGGGCATACGGGGCTGTTTCCGTACCGCCGCCGTCCCGGCGGCCTTGTCTTCTGGCCCCGCGCTCGTTGGCGGCCGGGGACAATTGACATGGATGGACAGGATGCACAGGATTTTCTTTGCTTATCCTTTCCATCCTGTCCATCCATGTGAATGCCCCTCCCCATGCCCGGGACATCCAACCGGCCGCCGCCATTCCATGTTTCACCGGTCTTCCGCCGCATGGCGCGGGGGGGCGGGAATCCTGTATGCTGGGACGGGTTTGCGCACTTTATTCTTCCCTGTCCGCGCCTCTTTCGGGCGCGGTGTTTTCGGAAAGTGGCCTTCATGGACATGTCTTTGACTGGTTTGGACCACAGCCCCCTGGCGCCGCTGGGTTTTTTTGTTTCGGAGGCGGCCTGGCGGCGGTTTGAGGTGGATTCCCTGACGGCAGGGGAGGGCACCGCCCCCGGCCGGGTGGCGCTGGCGCGCGCGCTGGCCGCGCGCATGAACGCCGACCGGGACCCCGCCCGGCCCGACATGCCGCATGCCCGCGCGGGGGAGCTGCTGGCCCTGGAACTGCTCACGCGCATCCTGCGCCATGTGGCCGGGCAGTATTTCCAGGTGTTCTTCCCCCTGGCGCTGGAGGCGGGACTTGCCGAGACGGCCCGCGCCGCAGGTGCGGAGGCGGTGGACGAAACCCTGCCGGCCCTGGCCGGGTGTTTTCCCCCGGCGGCCGTGCGCACGGGCCGTGTTTCGGCGCGTGACTGGCTGCGTCTGGCGGAGGACGGCCGGACCGGGCGGGAGACCGCCGCGGTCGAGGCGCTGCTGGTCCAGGTGACGGACGAGAACCCCGCCGCCGCCGCGTACCGCGCGCTGCATGACACCCGGCCCCTGCGCGCGCACTCGCCCTTCCCGCGCTACATTCACGCCATGGACTCCTGGCTGCTGGACCAGCCGCCCTGTCCGAACACGGGCCTTTCCCTGCCGGACACCCTGCGCGCGCCCCTGCGCGCGTGTCCGGACTCGCTGGAGGGGCAGATCGCCTTTGTGCTGGAGCGCTGGGGCGCCTGGCTGCCGCAGGTTTTCCTGGCGGAACTGCTGACGGCCCGGGGGGTGCTCCGCGAGGAGACGGCCCAGCGGGGTTTCGGCCCGGGGCCGAGCGAGGCGCTCACCTTCCGCCCGCGCGGCGGGGACGACGGCGCCGCCTATCCGGAGCCCGAGGCCTTCAGTCCGGACAAGGACTGGATGCCCAACGTGGTGCTCATGGCGAAGTCGGTCTACGTCTGGCTGGACCAGCTCTCCAAGAAGCACGGCGTGCCCGTGCGCCGTCTCGACGAGATTCCGGAGCTGGAACTGGACCAGCTCGCGGGCTGGGGGTTCAACGCCCTCTGGCTCATCGGCCTGTGGGAGCGGTCCTCCGTGTCGCGGGACATCAAGCGCCGCATGGGCAACCCCGAGGCCGAGTCCTCCGCCTACTCCCTCTACGACTACCAGATCGCCGCCGACCTCGGCGGCGACGACGCCTACCACGCGCTGGCGGACCGGGCGTGGCGGCGCGGCATCCGGCTGGCGAGCGACATGGTGCCCAACCACGTCGGCATCTACTCGCGCTGGATCGTGGAGCACCCCGACTGGTTCATCCAGTCCCCCGAGCCGCCCTTCCCCAACTACCGCTTCACCGGGCCGGACCTTTCCCCGGACGACCGGATCTGCCTCTATCTGGAGGACGGCTACTGGAACAAGACGGACGCCGCAGTGGTGTTCAAGTGGGTGTCCCGCAGCACCGGCGAGACGCGGTACATCTACCACGGGAACGACGGCACGAGCATGCCGTGGAACGACACGGCGCAGCTCAACTTCATGCTGCCCGAGGTGCGCGAGGCCGTCACGCAGACCATTCTCCATGTGGCGCGCAAGTCGCCCATCATCCGCTTCGACGCCGCCATGACCCTCGCCAAGAAGCATTACCAGCGGCTGTGGTTCCCCCGGCCCGGCGACGCCGGGGCGATCCCCTCGCGGGCCGAGCATTCCCTGACGCGGGAGGAGTTCGACGAACAATTCCCCGCGGAGTTCTGGCGCGGCGTGGTGGACCGCTCCGCGGAGGAGACGCCGAACACCCTGCTGCTCGCCGAGGCCTTCTGGCTCATGGAGGGCTACTTCGTCCGCACCCTCGGCATGCACCGGGTCTACAACAGCGCCTTCATGAACATGCTCAAGATGGAGGACAACGGCAAGTTCCGCCAGACCCTCAAGAACGTGCTGGAGTTCAGCCCGGAAATCCTCCAGCGCTTCGTCAACTTCATGAACAACCCCGACGAGGACACGGCGGTAGCCCAGTTCGGCAAAGGCGACAAGTATTTCGGCGTGGCCGTCATGCTGGCCACCATGCCCGGACTCCCCATGTTTGGCCACGGCCAGATCGAGGGGCTCACCGAGAAATATGGCATGGAATACCGGCGCGCCTACTGGGACGAGGCCCCCGACCAGGACCTGATTGTCCGCCACGAGCGGGAGGTCTTCCCCCTGCTGCTCCGGCGCCACCTGTTCAGCGGCGCGGAGCGGTTCCGCGTCTACGACTTCACCACGCCGGAGGGCTGGGTGGACGAGAATGTCTTCGCCTATTCCAATCTGGCCGGGGACGAGCGGGCGGTGGTGCTGTACAACAACGCCTATTCCTCCGCGCGCGGGGTGATCCACACCTCCTCCGCCGTGAACGAGGGGGGCGCGGACGCGCCCCAACTGCGCCGCTGGCCCCTGGGGGAGGCGCTCCGCCTGCCGAGTTCGAACAACGCCTATGTCATCTTCAGGGACTCCCGCACCGGGCTCGAGTACCTGCACCATGTGGATTCCCTCCGGCGCGACGGGCTGCACGTCGAGCTGGCGGGCTATGAGCACCGGGTTCTGCTGGACTGGTTCTTTGTGGAGGACCACGACCTTTCCTGGGCGCGCCTGCACGGGCAGCTTCAGGGGAGGGGGGTGCCCTCCGTGGGAGACGCCTGGGCGGAGCTGCGGCTTGCCGCCGTGCTGGTTCCGTTCCGGGAGCTGGTTTCCCCGGACACCTTTCAGCGCATGTGCGCGGAGCATTTTGCCGGGCCCGACCGGGAGGTGGTCGCCGGCAGGCTCGCCGCCTTTCTGGCGGCGGCGGCCGCCCAGCTCGGCGGCCGGGCCGCGGTGGACGACCTGGCGGGGGAGGCCCTGGAAAAGGTGGACGCCCTGCGCCGGGGCGGTTTCGCGGTGACGGCGGGCCATTTGTGCCCCGAAGCCCTCGCCTGGCTGGAGGAGTGGAATCTGCCCGGCGCGCCCCTGCATCCGGTCACCTGGAGGGTGTTCATGGCTTTGTTCCTGCTGGAGCCCCTCGGGACGGTTGCCGCCCGCGCCCTGCCGGATGCCCCCGCCCCCGAGCCTCCCCATGTCCTGCGGGGGCGTCTGGCGTCGGAGTGGTTTCTGGCAAGAAACCTGGCGAAGGCCTTTGAGGAGATGGACGGCGACGCCTGGCGGGCCGGGATGGACGCCCGGCTCACGCGCCTGCTCTCCACCCACGCCCCCGCCCTGCGCACCCTGCCGGACGCGGTGTGGGGCCCCGTGCTCCACCCGCTCTTCAACGATGTGGACGCGGCGGGCTACCTGCTGCTTAACCGGTTTGCCGGGCGGCGGTACATCAACCGGGAACAGCTGCTCCGAATGGCGCGGGCCTTCTGTTTCCTGGAGGCCTTTGACGCCCTGGCGGGGGGCGGCCACGGGGGGGCCGCCGCGCGGCTGACCAACGCCGCCGAGTTTCTGGAGGCGCTGGCGGGGGCGGCGGACGACACGGGCTACGACCTTGACTGGATGCTGGAGACGCTGCGGTAGGCCGGGATCAGGTGACCGGGTCCGATATGGGCGGGCTGGTCTCGTCCGCGTTCGCGCCCGGGTTTGCGCGGATGATCCCGCTGGAGTCCACAAAGAACCCCCGCACCCCCGTCACCCCGTAGGCGCTGGCGTTCGCGTGGGAGGTGTAGTTGGCCTCTTCCCCCTCCAGCGTGAACTGGTATCCGCTGCGCTGCGTGGCGCCCCAGTCGCCGTTCAGGAAGGGGGGGGTTGCCGTGGTCAGCTCCTCAAACTCCGTGGCATAGCGGTTGTTGGTGGAGAAATACCCGCCCTGCGCGGAGACAATCGCCCGGAGATTGTAGATGGCCGAGGCCTCATTGGCCTGGATGCGCGACCGCATCAGATTGGGGATGGCGATCGCCGCGATAATGGCGATGATGGCCACCACGATCATCAACTCGATCAGTGTAAAACCGCGTTGCCTGCCCATGCGCCCAACACCTCAATAATTGCTGAAGGACACCATGTCCAAGTACTTCCCACAAGGCACGCACACAACCTCCTCTTGGAAAGCATTATTCATGCCTGAAAACACAAGTATTTGGAAGTGAAAGGGTTGTGGGTTTTGCGCCGGCGGAAGGGGGCCGAAAAGGCTTGTTCAAGGCAACGGCGCGCGGCCGGATGCGCCGTTTTTTGTCGGCGATGTATTCTTCGACGTCCGTTCTCAGCCGGTCTTCCTATTTGCAGGGAATGCCCGGGGAGGAGAACCAGCTCTCCAGAAACCCCTCCAGTGAGCAGGGGTATGTGGCCGACTTGATGTTCATCCAGGTCCGCTGGTCGCCCACAGCGTAGAACAGGCGGGCATAACTCCCGTCGAGTCCCAGGTCGGGGTCGCTGGCGTTGATGCCCTCGTCCAGCCCCTGCGGGGACAGGACCGGGTTCTCCGCGCTCAGTTCCCAGGCCTTCAGGTCGGCGGAACGGGCGATGTAGGTTTCAAAGAACCAGCGCGGCGTGCGGTGTTCGAGATAGAGGACATAGTAGAAGCCGTTGGCGAAGCGGATGCAGGGGCAGGCGGCGTACCGGTCGGTTCCCAGCAGGGCGCCGGGCACGGGGGTCCAGGTCTTGAGATCGTCCGACCGGGCGAACTTCGCGGTGAAAGCCGGGTAGGCCGGGTCGTTGCTTTCGTAGGCCATGACGAAGCCGTCGGGGCCCGCGCACACGGAGCTGTTGAACAGCCCCTCGTCCTTCTGCCTTTGGACGGCGGGGGCGTCCTCCCAGATCTTCAGGTCCTTTGACCAGAAATGGTGAATGTCCGTCCAGCCGTCCTTTTCAAAGCGGCTGGCAAAGGCGTGGAAGGTGTCCCCGTGGACAAAGGCGCAGCCCAGGCTGTGGCCCTCGCCGAAGGCGGCGAGGACTTCGCCCGTCTCCCCGTCCGTCAGCTCCAGCCGGTAGTCGGCGGCCGTGCCCCCGCTGGCGGGGCGGATGCATTTCATCAGGCAGCTGCGCCCCTTCCAGACCACGGGCGACACCTCGCACAGGTCCCGCTGGATGAGCTTCCTCGCCAGCGGCGCCGGCACCGGGGTGGTGTCCGGCGCGGGCGGGATGAGGTCGGCGTAGTGTTCCGCCGGCCAGTGGCCCAGCCGCTGGAACCCCTCCGGCACGGGCTGCTGGAACTGCACATAGGCCATGCAGTTGCCCTTGGTGGTGTGCTTGAAGTCGGGCAGCGTCTCCTTCTCGACCTTCACGCCGAAGAGGGTGTAGCCCATGAGAAGGCAGTCCTCGAAATCGGCGGCAAAGTGCTTTCCCGCCTGCACGCTCTGGACCACGCCGTCCGTGGGGGTGCCTGCGGGCTGGGAGAAATTGAGGGCGATGAGCCTGCTCCCGGTGCATTTCGCGCGGGTGAAGGTCTTGAACCCGAAGTTGCCGCCCTTGAGCGCGCACTGCGGCCCCACCATCACGCAGTCTTCAAAGAAGACATCGGGCTGCTCCGGCATGGCCTGGTTTTCCACGCGGACATAGGCCGCCGCCGTGTCGCCCCACCAGTCCAGCGCGTGGAGGTGGCACCGCCGGTAGGTGATGGGCTCTTCCGGCCGGGCCAGGCAGCTCGCCACCCCGCCGCCGAAGGCGCGCCCGATGCTCACGCAGTCCTCCACCAGCACCGAGAAGGGCTCCACCCGGTCCGTGCAGTCAAAGAAGAGGCCGCCGTCGCCGCCGGTGGCGTAGAGGCGCTTCAGCTCCCACCGGTCCCATCCGATGGCCGAGAAGGTCTCGTCCTGGTGCTCCTTGGACCATCCTTTGGAATAGGACCGGATGTTGCCCCACCAGTCGTAACTCTTGAAACCCTTTTCCGGGTCGCCGGCGTCCAGGATTACCCATCCCTTGCGCCCGGAGCCCAGGCTGCCGTCAAAGTCGCCGACCAGCGTGTTCCACGCGCCCTTCGCCCCCTTGTGCGCCGGATACAGGTTGGCCTCCAGGTAGGTGTCCGGCCGGATGATGATCCGGTGCCCGCCCGTGTCGTCGGGAACCGCCAGCAGCGCCTGCTGCACCGTGCGGAAGGCCTTCTCCCAGGACGAGCCGTCCGAGTCGTCGCCGAGTTTGGACACATGCAGCGTCTTTCCGGCGGGCGCGGCGTCCTGCGCCCAAAGGGACGGCGGGAAACCCGCCAGGACGGCAACCGCCAGCAGGACGGCCAGGGTGTTGGTCTTCATCTCAGTCTTCCTTTTGTGGTGTTCAGGCCACCCGGTTGGGCGGCTCCTGCCCCCGCAGGACGGCGACGATGTTGCCCGCGGCGAGGGCGGCCATGCGGGCGCGCGTCTCCACGGACGCGCTGCCGAGATGCGGGATGAGGACCGCGTTTTCGCAGTCCATCAGGTCGGGATGCACGCGCGGCTCCTCCTCGAAGACATCTATCCCCGCGGCGAAGATGACGCCGCCCCGCAGGGCGCGGGCAAGGGCCGCCTCGTCCACCACGGGCCCCCGCGAGGTGTTTACAAACACGGCGGTGCGCTTCATCGCCGCGAACTCCGCGTCGGAGAAGGCGTGCCGGGTGTCCGGCGTCAGCGGGCAGTGCACCGTGAGGAAGTCGGCCTCGCGGAGGAGCGTCGCCTTGTCCGTGAACACGGCGCCGAGGGCGGTCTCCGCCTCCCCGGGCAGGCGGGCTGCGTCGGTGTACAAAACGCGCATGGAGAACCCGGCGGCGCGCCGCGCCACGGCCTGCCCGATGCGGCCCATGCCGAAGACGCCCAGCGTCGCGCCGTGGATGTCCAGGCCGAGGAGCTGCATGGGCGACCAGCAGGTCCATTGCCCGGCGCGCAGGAAGCGCTCCCCCTCGCCGATGCGGCGCGCGGCGGCCATGAGCAGGGTCCAGGCCAGGTCCGCCGTGGTCTCCGTGAGCACGCCGGGGGTGTTGGACACCGCCACGCCGCGCGCCCGCGCCGCGGCGAGGTCCACGTTGTCGAAGCCCACCGCGTTGTTCGCCACGATGCGCAGCCCCGGCCCGGCGGCGTCCAGGACGGCGCCGTCAATGCGGTCGGTGAGCATGGGCAGGAGCGCATCCGCCCCCCGGACCGCCTTCAGCAGTTCGGCGCGGGGAATGGGGCCGTCCTGCTGTGTCACCAGCACGGCCGCCGGGCCGAAGGCCTCGCGGAGCATGTTCAGCCCCCGCTCCGGTATCACGCGCGTCACGACAATCTTCATGCTGTTCATCTCCCGGGGTTACGGCTTCTGGTTCAGCGATTCCAGCGCCTCGGCGATCTGCCGGCGCCGCGCCTCGATGGGCGCGGGGTCCGTGGTGAACTGGGTCAGGCTTGCCGTGATTTCCGGCGGCACGGCCAGCAGCGCGGAGAGGCGGTCCCGCTCTTCCCGCGCCAGCCGGTCCCCCTTCCCCTCCAGCGCCCGCCGTAGCAGGGCCAGATACTCGTAGTCCTCAATGCCGTCGCGCAGCATCTCAATGCGCACCGTGTCCACCGGCGGCTCAAAGACCGGCCCTGCGGGCCGTCCGTCCGCCACCGACTCGGGGGGATACAGGAAGCGCCCGTCGCCGTTGCCCCAGGGGCGTCGCCCCGGCTCGTTGCCGTAGCCGTACTCCCACCCCATCGGGTCCTCGTAGGGGTTCTGCGGGTGTTCGGGGTCGGGGTAGGCCGTCGGGCTGTTCCACAGCAGGGTCTCCCAGATGAGGAGGCCCTGCACGCCGCGCTGCCAGGTCTGCCACAGCCACACGCGCAGCTCCGTGCCCGGATGGTCAATGAACAGGGTGGCGTAGGGGGCCTTCGGTCCCGTGCAGATGTACCACCAGATCCGCTCGCCCAGGGCCTGGTGCGCCGTGGCCTCCTTTTCGCCCCACTCCGGCGTGAGGGGGCACCAGATGTTCGGCCCGCCCTTCAGCTCGTCGTGGATTTCCTCCGTCAGCATCCGGTGGATGCCCGGCGCGGCCTCTTTCAGGCGCAGGAACCCGTTCAGGACAAAGGCGTAGTCCTTCGGCTCCGGCTCGTCGAACCAGTAGACGAACCCGTCGTCCAGCCAGCCCTTTTCGCGCAGATGCGCCTCCACCTGGCGGCAATATTCCGTGAAGAGACGGCGGTACACCGGCGACTCCTCCGGGAAGCCCAGGAGCGAGGGCGGTGTGCGGGAGTAGTAGGTGCCCCCGCCCATGCCCTGAATGGGCACCGAGAAGGTGTTGAAGTGGTACTTTTCAAAGGCCTCCGCCATGGCCCGGTCGTACCGGGTCCAGTCAATGGAGACCTCCAGCGACTCCGGGTCCGCGGGGGGATTGTCGGGCGACACCTCCGGCCACCGCACGGTGAACGGGTCGAACGGGGCGGGGGAGTAGGGGCTGATGTGGTGGTCCGCCAGCGCGCGGAGATAGTCGTCCACCACGCGGCGCTGGTCCGCTTCTTCGGAGACGCCGTGGTACGCCAGGGGCTTGGAGATGTCCATGCCGAAGGCGGTCGTGCAGGTCATCCGGTCCGGCAGGGTAAACCCGAACACGCGCACTTCAAGCGGCGCCTCCTTTACATACCCCTCCGCCGTCACGCGCAGCCGTCCCCGGTACTCGCCCGGCGGCGTGTCCTTGGCCGGCTTCACCCGCACCCAGTAAGGCTGGTTCTCGCCGGCCGGAATGTCCACGGGGGCGGTCTGCGGCGGCAGGGGATCGGGCCACAGCGCGGCCACGCCCGTCCGGTCGGTGGGCAGGGTCACGGGCACATGGCGCACCCGGAGAACGGAGACCCGCTCCGCCGGGATCACCGCCCCCCCGGGGCCCTCCAGGGCCGATGCGGCCACCGTCACCCCCCGCAGCCCCCGCTCCGGCCGCACCACCAGCTGCGCGGCCTCCGCCTCGTTCCGGGCGGTCTCAATGCGGACGGCGCTGCCCGGGGCGGTGGGGGCCGTCCGTCCCCTGGGGATTTTCCACCCGGACGAGGCCCACCACAGCCCGTCGTCCAGCCGCTCGCCGTAGGCCGTGCTGAAGTATTCCGAAATCTCCAAAGTGTGCCGCAGGCGGACCCCCTCCGCCTCGAGTGCAAGCGGGTGCCTGCCGGACGCCGACGGCACGGCAAGCGCTTCCCCGAGGGGCTTTCTGTCGAGGACGGCGCCGCCGTCCCGGAGGACAGCCTCCCCCTCCACCGGCGTGCCGTTGCGGAGAACCCGAAGGGTGAGGCCCTCCGGCGCGGCGTCCGGGGAGAAAAGCCCCGGCGTCTCAAGCGCAAGTTCCAAACCTTCGGCCAGCTCTTCCACCTCGAACCAGCGCGTGTCGCCCTTCGCGTTCAGCGGCGCTCCCTCCAGTTCCGCCTCCACACGGTAGCCCTGCATCTGCACACTGCCGCCGGACGGGGCGCTGACGGACAGCCGGACCCAGACCGCCTCGGCGGGCAGCAGGGCCTCCGGAATTTCCACCCCGGTCTTTTCGCCCTCCCCGGGCTCTCCGAGTTCCGTCCAGACGGCACCGTCCCGGCTGGCCTCCACCCGGAACGCCGCCTCGCCGTAGTGTTTGGTCCACACGAAGACCCGCGCGGTTTTGACGGGATGCTCCGCGATGCGGTGCTCGAAAACCAGACGGGCCCCGTCGGGGAAGACCACGCGGTTGGTGTTGAAGGAGGCCGTGAACTCCCGCGTCGGCCGGAAGACATTTGTGTTCTCCTCGGCCATGGGCGGCGCGAAAAAGTAGTCGTTTCCCGTGATCCGCTCGCCCGCGCCCAGCGCCACCGCCCCGAAGCGCGCATGGGCGGGCATCGCGCGGCACAGGC
Source organism: Candidatus Hydrogenedentota bacterium (assembly GCA_033813475.1). Taxonomy (GTDB): domain Bacteria; phylum Hydrogenedentota; class Hydrogenedentia; order Hydrogenedentales; family CAITNO01; genus JAAYBR01. Next base: position 5,598 of record JAPXRP010000029.1, on the reverse strand, counting down.
GGACCGCGTCAAACTGGAAGCGGCGGTCGCTCTCCCACTGTCCAAAACGCAGAAAGGAGGCCCCGTCCCGGTGCGGTACGGCGAAGACCAGCTCCACGGGCTGCCAGCGGTCGGTGAGATCGTAACGGTCCACGTTGAACGCGTCAGTCCCCATCACCGCGGAGCCCGGATGGCTTCCCTCCCCGTCGCGGCGGGCGAGAAACCGGAGCATGTAGGTTTGCCCGGAGGCAAGGGAAATGTCGGCGGAGCGCCAGAAGGTCTGGGTCTCCCGCTCCCCCGTGCCCTGCACCCACAGGCTGCGGCCGCCGTCTGCGGCCTCTCCGGCCAGTGTTCCGCCGGACCCGCCCGACAGCGTCCACCCGGCGGGCATGCCGTTTGCGGCCTCCTCCTCAAAGGAGGCGTTGACCGTTTCCACAACCTGCCCCGCGGCGAAGCCGGCCGAGATGGACACCGCAAGAGCGAAAACGCGCGCAAGACCTTTCACAGCTCCCTCCTTTCTTCCGTCGGCCGAATTTCCCCGTTTGCGCCGCCGGTCACCCGATCATATCCCCAAGAGGAGGGGGGATACAATCACGCGGGACGCCGGGGAACCGGGGGAGGGGATTGGAGGGTTCCGGCGTGGCGGGAGGGGGCGGTCAGCGCAGGCGCTTTACTTCCCCAAGTCTTCCCTTTAAATTGGGGTTGTGATAGAACAGCTTGCTTCCGATAACCTCGAAATTGAACTCGTAGTCCTTTCCCCCGAAAGACAGGGACATTTTCATCTTGTCATGGTTCACCCGCCACCGGCCCTCGACATAGTCCACGCCGTACAACTGTTTCGCCATGGGATGGGACGCGTAGACGATTCCCCCGGCGGCAATGCTGACCTTCACCGGAAACCCCTGCACGTCGGCCTCCCACTCGCTGCCGATGAGGTTGCCCTCGTTGAGCAGGGGCGGCTCCTTTGCGGGCTGGGCGGGGGCCGCCGCCGTCTCCGCCGGGGTGCCCGGGGTGCCCGCCGTGGCCGGACCCCCGCGCACTGCCTGCATGACGATGGGCAACCCCAGAAACACGACCAGCACCGCCCCAAAGACCAGCAAGAACTTATTGTCTTCCATCCCAGATTAATCCGTAAAACCCCTGGCCCGGAAAACAACCCTCTGTGACCGCGCCTCCAGATTCTAGCAGGATTCACCTTTTTTCACAAGGGAGGCGCTTGCAGACATCCTGACAAGGGCCGACATGACGCGGGAGAGCCGGGTCAGGCACTCCGCCCGGGGGCGCCCTGAGGGGGGGCACGCCGGGAGAAGGGGCTGTTCAGCGGAACCGCTGGACCTCGTCCATCTTCTTGCTGTCGGGGTCCACATAATAGACCTTGTCGCCCATGATCTCCAGGTCAACGGAGTAATCCGTTCCCGCGAAACTGGTGGAGACGTGGATTTTGTCGTAGTTGATGGTCCAGCGCCCCTCCAGGTAGTCCACCCCCATGACCTGCTTGGCCATGGGGTGGGTGGCGTAGGCGATGCCCCCCGGACCCAGGGTGATCTTGACCTTGTAGTTCTCCACGGTCACCTGCCATTCGGAGTTGATCAGGTTCCCCTCGTTGAGCAGCGGGGGGGTCTTGGGGGGCGGGGCGGGGGCGTCCACCGTGACGGCGGCGCCCGGCGTCGCGGACTTTCCCTTCACCACCTGCATGACGATCGGGAAACCCAGAAAGCCGACCAGCACCACCGCGAAAATGATCAGAAATTTGTTGTCTTCCATGCCGTGCAGTTCCTGAGAGACACCGTTCGACCCCTGAACACACCGCCCTGACGGGGGACGACCTCTCCATCCTGTCAAGGAATTAGGTTACTTATACCGCAAACCGTCTCCGTAGTCAACCACCGGCGCGCAGTGAATAGAGATTTGCGTTGGCCCTGCGCGCCCCGGCGGAAAGCTCCGGGTAGGGCGTGTCGGTGACGTCCACAAAGCCGATGTTGTAGTTTTCCCCGTCGTGGGTGCGCCCGGTCACCGGCTCGTCCACATACTGGAACCAGTGACAGCCCACAAAAAGCGGGTGGGTCGCCACGCTCTCCACATACCGCGCGTAGGCGGCCGCCCGCTCCTTCTGGTTCTTCGTCCGGACCAGGCCCGTGTGGAACATGCCCCGGTCCAGGGCGCCGAAATGAAACTCCCCGATGAGCGCGGGCCGGTCTATCAGGTCGGTCCATTTCCCCTGGGGGATTTGGCGCTGGTAGAGGTTGAAAGACACCACATCGGAGGTTTCCCCCGCCGCGCGGACCACCGGATCGGGCGCCCCGGAAAACCGGCACCCCAGGTAGAGCTGGTGGGGGGCGTGCCGGCGCACCGCCGCCTGCACTGTTTCAAAATACCGCCGGGCGAACCGGTGCAGAAAGGCCGACATGTCGGCCAGAAACACCTCGCCCCGTTCGGCGGGCGCGTCCAGGCGCCCCCAGTCGGGGAAGGCGGTTTTCCAGGCGGTGTTCAGCGCGTCCAGGCTTCCGTGGCGTTCCATGAGAAACGCCACCAGCGCCCCGCGGGCGGGCTGGGCGGGGGGGCTCTTCAGGCATCCGTCCGCCACGCCCTCCCAGGCCAGCTCGTTGTCCACGAAGTACCCGATGCAGAGGGGGTTTTCCGCGTGGGCCGCCGCAAGGCCCGCCACCGCCTTGTCCACGGCCGCCTCGAACTCGGGGGTGAAGACATCCATCATCTTCGCCCAATAGCCCCGCGCCGCCTCGATTTTCGGCACGCCCCACAGGCCCGTGGAGACCACATAGGGGAGGGGGCTGTGCTCCAGCACATCCCCCTGGCTCCAGTTGCCCAGGGTGTTGAAGCCCCAGTGTCTCAGCCGGGCGTAGGCGCTGTCCCGCCAGCGTTCCGGCCACGGCTCCCCGTGCTTGCGCCGCAGGTTTGCCCGGTAGAAACTGAAAGTGCGCCCTTCGCCGCCGATGGGCTCCGCCATGCTGTGCACGCCCTTGACCTGCCCGAAGAACCCGCCGAACACCGGGTCGTCCGGCGCGGGGAGCCACTCAAACCACGGCTCGCGCTTTTCCACAAAGGTCTGTTCCCAGGTGCCCACGCAGTCCATGCCCACGGAGAAGAAGAGCCGTCCCCCGGGGGTGACGAGCCACCATTTTTCGTCCACCTTCTCCGTGCGGAACCACCCGGTGGCCTCCAGTTGCGGACCCCTGGTCCAGCCGCCAAAGCGGTCCCGGTCGCGCACCTCCGGGGATCTCGCCCAGGCGCGCTCTTCCCGCTTTCTTCTCTCCTGGAGCTCACCCTCCTTCCGGAGTTTTCCGGGCCAGTCGGCGTGGAGATACTGGCCGAACCGGTTGATGAACGGCAGGGGCACCCCCGCAGTGCCCGCCTCCCCGAAGAGGGTGATCTTCTCCAGCACCAGCGTGTGCTCCCGGGCCGGACGGGGCAGGAAGACCTGAAACGCCATGACGCGCGCCGGGTCAATGACCTCCCCCTCCCCGCGCGGGGGAAGCACGGGCACGCCGCGCATGCCCCACAGGGTGTCGGCCTCACTGGACTTGAAACGCATCTTCAGAACGGCGCGCCCCTTTGGGGGGGCCGAATACGCGGCCGTGTTGGAGGCGTGCCAGCCGTCCCCCCCGGCGTTGTCCACGCGCAGGGAGAAGTCAACGGGCTCGCTCGTCGGGTTGAACACCTGCACGGCGATGCCCGCCCGGCTGGACCAGTCCCACACCCCGCCGTCGGGCGGGGTGAACAGGATTTGCGGCCATTCCGCAGTTCCAAACCGCACCTCCAGGCCGCCGTCCCTCCGGTTGGCCGGGGCCGTTTCCGCATGGTGGGTGACCGCGCCCGCCGGCCGCAGCCCGGTGGAGAAATCAAACAGCGTTTCCTCGTCCGGGGTGGCGGTCAGAACAGCCACACACGCCAGCACCGTTGCGATCACCATGGGGTAAAGCCTCCGCTTGTCCTCTTTTCGTGCCCCCCTGTTCCAGAGGCGGACCATGGGGTCGCTGGAACATCCGCCCGCCCGGACGATTCTGCGGCATGGCGGACGGGCCGCGCAACCCGCCCCATGTTTTCACAGGCAAAAGTTCCGCCAAGAGGGAGATTCTCCGGTGGAACAAAAACCGGGGAATATGATATAAATCGGCAGGGTTGTACGGTGCAGAGGACGAACAGCCTTAACGTTTTGACGAGGAGGTGCCGTGGCCAAAGTGTTGTATGTGGACTGGGACGCCCAGGCGGGGGCCTGGGTGCGGAATGTTCTGGGGGCCGGGGGGATAGACTGTCTTCTCGAAACCCGGGGGGGGCGCGTGTGCGACGTGCTCAAGCAGAGCGGCGCCTCCGCGGTCCTCATGGAGGTGATGCTTCCCGAGGTGAGCGGGTTCGAGACCTGCCGCCGGATACGCGCGGACAGGGATCTCTTCACCCTTCCCGTCATGCTGGTATCGTCCATGTCCGCCGAGGAGGAACTCCGCCACGGGCTGGGGCAGGGGGCGGACGACTTTCTGCCCAAGCCCTGCGACCCCGTGACGCTCACCGCGCGGCTGAAGGCCCTGCTGGACGGCGCCGCCGGCCTCAAGGAGCCGGACCCCCTGACCGCACTGATGAACCACCGCATGGCCAAGTACGAGATTCAGCACCGCATCAGCCGCAAGGCGCGGTTCGCGCTGGCCTGCATGGAGCTCGTTAATCTGGTGGAGTTTGGGCGCGCCGCGGGCGCGGACGCCCGCAACAAGGCCCTGCGCCACGCCGTCCGGATTCTCGAAGCCTGCGGGGAGCGGCTCAAGGATCCCGGTTTTATTGCCGCGCACATGGGCGCCGGCCATTTCGTGGCGGCCCTCTCCCCCGGAAACGCCGAGCGATTCTGCAAATCCGTCCACAAGTCCTGGCAGGAGCATGAGCCGGAGTTTTACGACGCCCTCGGCGTCACGGCGGCCGTCGCCGAGCACGAGCGGACCCGGGGACAGGCCGGCGGCGTTCCGCCCGTTCGGGCCCTGGTCTACTGCACCGGGGTGCGGACCTCCGCCGGGCACAGCGTGCACGCGTGCTTTGAAAACATCGCGCAACTGCGCACGCACGCGCGCAGTCTCGGGGAGGGCGTCTACACCGAAAGGCGGATCCAATAGAAGACGCCGCCAGCCCCCGAGGGGCCGGCGGCGTCCCGTTGGCCTTTTCATCCGCGCCGTGTCACTTCGCCTTGTCCGCAGCCTTCAACTCCTCCACAAACTCGATGTACTGCCGCTTCGCCTCGTCCTGCGGCGTGCCCTCCAGCTCCTTCCACTTGTCGTACTTCGCCCGCGCGACAAAGTCCAGCATTCCCGGACGGGCCCCCGCGCAGTCGCCCGACGACGCCTGCTTGAACATGGCGTACAGTTTCAGCTTCGCCAGGTTGTCCGGCGCCTCGGACAGCTGGGTGACCTCATCACTCGCCTGTTTGAACCGGGCATCAAGATCGTCGGACATGGGGTGACTCCTTTCGGTTAAGGCCGATGTGTGCGCGCGCCTCTCTGCCCGCGCATGCCCTATTGTATACAAGAATTTAGCAGAATTGTCAAGTGCGGCGCCGGGACTCCCACTGGAGCGGGCGATGATATACTGAACGCGATTCCGTGTCACGTCAATTGCGTCAGGGCA
>JAPXRP010000028.1:0-31118 GCA_033813475.1 Candidatus Hydrogenedentota bacterium | reverse complement strand
GCGCACAGGGCGGCCGCGGCCGCAAGCAACAGAAGGAGGATGCACTTCATGCCGGGGTGTTTCATGGTGTTTTCGTCCTGCATGGCGCCCCCGCCGGGGGCGTTCCGGGGCTCCGTTCCGCGCGGCTCAGCGCGGCTTCCGGGCCGACGGGGGAGAGTATACCACAATAGAGAATTTTTTCTCCAATTATCCCCCCCCGCAGTCGGGAGGGGGGCCGCCCGCCGGGGGCCGGGGGCTTTCGGGGGGCGCGGGGGGGCCCTTCACCTCGAGCCGGATGCTCGACACGCGGGAGGGCGCGCCCTCCAGCACGGTGATCTCGAAGGCGCCGTGGCGGATGACCTCGCCGCGCGCGGGGATGCGCCCGGCGACATGGGTGACCCAGCCGCCCACGGTCTTCACCTCGCCGTCGTCCATCTCCGCCTGGAGGGCCTCGGCGCACTCCTCCAGGTCCATGCGGCCGTCTATGACGTAGGCGGCGGGGCCGATCCTGCGGAACTGGGGGGACTGCACGTCGTGCTCGTCGTGGATCTCGCCGAAGATCTCCTCCAGGATGTCCTCGATGCAGACGATGCCGTCGGTGCCGCCGAACTCGTCAATGACCACCGCGAGGGGCTGCCGCGCGTGGCGCATGGCCTGGAGGAGGTCGTCGAGCTTCATGGTGTCGGGAACATGCATGACGGGGCGCAGGAACCGGGCAATGTCCTCGCGGTCGGGGGTCCGGTCGGTGAGCAGGTCGAAGGCGTTGGCCACGCCCACGATCTTGTCCATGGAGCCCGAATACACGGGGATGCGGGTTTTGCCGCTCGCGGTGAGGACCGCCAGCAGTTCGCGCCGGGTGACCGTCTCGGGCACCGCCGTCACCCCGATGCGCGGCACCATGATGTCCTTGGCGTGCCGGGTCTGCAGGTCCATGACCGAGTGGATCATCTCCTGCTCCTCCGGCTCGATGGAGCCCGCGTCCATCCCCTCGTCCACCAGGCTGCGCATCTCGTCCACCGTGGCGAAGGGCTTGAGCGCGCCGCCGTCGCCCCCGGCGACCAGCCGCATGAGCCGGTCGGAGCACCAGGCGACGGGCAGGGCCACGGGCAGCAGCAGCAGCTCGAAGAGGCGCATGGCCGGCATGAGGGCGAGCGACAGCCGCGTGGGGTGCGTGCGGAAAACGCTCTTGGGGAGCACCTCGCCGAAGAGGATGAAGAGCGGCGTGGCCACAAGGGTGGCCCCGGTCTCCCCGAGGACGGCGGTGAGCAGGAGCGTGGCCAGCACCAGCACCAGGTTGTTGCCGACCAGCAGGGTGGAGATGAGGCGCCCGGGCCGCTCGTAGTGCGCCATCATGCGGCGGGCGCGGTCCTGCCCCTCGTTCTCGGCGAGATACCGCACGCGGATCTGGTTGCTGGAGAAGAACCCCGTCTCGAACCCCGAGAACAGGGCGGAAAGCAGCACCAGGGCCGCGAGAAGGACGAGAACCGCCGTCCCGGTCATGGCGCGCCCCCCTCTTCGTTCGCTTCGGGCCCTCGCCCGGCGGCGGTGCGCAGCAGCACGCGGGTCACGCGCCTCCCGTCGGTTTCCTCAATGCGGAAATGCACGCCGGAGTATTCCATCTCCTCGCCCGTCTCGGGAATCTTCTCGAATTTGGCCATGAGGAAGCCGGCGACCGTCGTGTGCTCCTCGTCGTCCACGGTGATGCCCGCCAGCTTCTCCAGCTCGTCGAGGGAGAAGGTGCCGTCCACCCGGTAGAGCCCCTCCCCCACCTCCTCAAAATAGCCCTCCTCCTCCTCGTCGTCGTCGCCCACGTCGCCCACCACCTCGCGGATGGCGTCCTGGAGGGTCACCAGGCCCTCCGTGCCGCCGTACTCGTCCACCACGATCGCCATGTGGGCGTGGGACCGCTGGGAGAACTTCATGAAGTCCGCGAGGGTCATCGTCTCGGGGACAAAGTGCGCGCGCCGCGCGCGCCGCTCCACCGGCTCGTCCGGCCCGACGCCGTCCAGCACGGGCAGCAGGTCCTTCGCGTAGAGCACCCCGGTGATGTGGTCCAGGTCGCCCCGGAACACCGGCATGCGGGAGCACTCCTGCTCGCGGAACATCTCCAGGGCCTCCCCGGCCGACGCCCCGTCCGGAATCGCGATGACGTCCGGCCGGGGCACCAGGATGTCCCGCACCGTCTTGTCGCCGAACTCGATGATCCCCTCGATCATCTGGCGCTCGTCCTCCTCGATGACGCCGGATGCGCGGCTGTCCTCCAGCAGCGACTTGAACTCGTCGTCCGTCATGAAGGGGGCGGGGGGCACCTCGCTGAACCGCGTGACGCGGAAGAGAAGCGCCGTGAACCGCATCAGGGCGTCGCGGAAGGGCCGCATTGCCCGGTCGAGCAGGTAAAGGGGAAACGCGGCGGCCTGGGCAAACAGGGTGTTGCGTGAGAAGCCGATGACCTTGGGCAGCACCTCGCAGAAGATGACCAGCACGAAGGTGGCGGACGCGGTGCTCAGGAGGTAGGAGGCGGTCGGCGAGAATCCCAGGGACAGGTCCAGCACCCGCGCCACGGGGCCGCCGAACAGCACGCCGATCAGGATGTTGACCAGGTTGTTCGCGATCAGCAGCGTCGCCAGCAGCCCGCCGGGCTGCTCCATGAGCCGCGCCGCCAGCCGCGCCGGGGCGCCCCCGGTCTCGCGCATCGTGCGCAGGCCCACCTTGCTGATGGAGAAAAACGCCGCCTCGGAGGCGGAAAAGAACCCGGACAGCCCCGCCAGCAGCAGGATGGCCGTCATGCGGGCGGGTGTCAGGATGGCGCTCCACGACGCGGCGGGAACCCCGTCGGCGGCGGCCAGCCCGCCCCCCGCGAACAGGGCGAGCGACACCCCCGCGGCGGCGGCCGCCACGGCCAGCCCGCCGGATGCCGGACGGAAGCCCCCCCGCCGGGGGGGCTGCATGGACCCTGCCCCGTCCATCACCCGGCTTTCCCCCCGCGCCATGCCTCCGCATCGGACACGCCGAGAAAGCGCGCCTGGAGCGCCTGCATGGCGCGGCGCTCGGCGGCGGTTCCGTGGTCATGCCCGATCAGGTGCAGCAGGCCGTGGCAGAACAGCAGCCGCACCTCGGCCCGCATCGCCTCCGGGTCGCCCGCGCAGCGCGCGGCGACCGTGTCCAGCGAGATCACAATGTCGCCGAGCACCCGGCCGCCCGGGGGGGCCGCCCCGTCCTCCTGCCCGAAAGAGAGCACGTCCGTGGGGCCCCGCTTCCCCCGGTACTCCCGGTTGAGTCCGGCGATGAACTCATCGCCGCAGAAAAGCACGCTCACATGGAACGCCCCGTCCATGCCCTGGTCCGCGAGGACCTTTTCGCTGAGCCGGCGCAGGGCGTCGCTCCGGAAGCATCCGGCGCGGCCGGACGTGTTTCTGGCCTCGATGGTGACCCGTGTCATGCCGTTTTCTCCTTCGCGGCGGCCGGAATCACCGGCCCCGTGGGGTACTTGATCCGCGTGTGCAGGGCGCTCATGATCGTGCGCGCCGTGATCTCCGCGATGGTGTTGAGCTGTTTCAGCGTCAGGTCGCACTCGTCAAACTGGCCGTCGCGGCTGCGCGAGTCGAGGATGCCCCGGACAAACGCCAGCACCTGCGCCTCCGTCGGGGCGTCGAGCGAGCGCACCCCGGACTCGGCCGCGTCGCCGATCATGAGGATGGCCGTCTCCGGGCGCTGCGGGCGCGGCCCGGGATAGCGGAACGCCGCCTCGTCCACGTTCTCGCCCCCCGTCCGCTCCACCGCCTTCTCATAGAAGAAGCTGATCCGGTTGGTGCCGTGGTGCTCGATGATGCCGTCCACGATCACCCTGGGCAGCCCGGCGCGGCGGGCGATCTCCACCCCCCGCGCCACATGGTCGCGGATGACGACGGCGCTTTCCGCGGGGGAAAGGGTGTCGTGCACGTTGCGCCCCGACTGGTTCTCCGTGAAGCTCTCCGCGTTGAGCGACTTGCCGATGTCGTGGTAATAGGCGCACACGCGGGCCAGCAGCCCGTTGGCCCCGATGGCGTCGGCCGCGCGCTCCGCGATCTGGCCGAGAAACAGGCTGTGGGCGTAGGTGGCCGGGGCCTTCATGGCCAGGTCGGCCAGGATCGGGCTGTTCAGGTCGGAGTACTCCAGCAGCGTGATGTCCGTCGTGAGCCCGAAGAAACGCTCCAGCGGGGACAGCAGCCCGGGCACGGCCATCATGCAGAAGCCGCCGTTCAGCAGGATGAGCATCAGGCGGCGCAGGAAGCTCTCGGCGAGGAGCGACTCGGTGGAGAGGGTGACGGCCACGGCGGCGGTGAAGCCCGCCGCCATCGCCGCGAGGGAGGCGGCCGTCATGTCGCTGCGCCTGCGGACGCGGCGGACCGTGAGCGCGCCGGCCAGGGCCATCGCCCAGGCCACCAGCATGAGCCGCCAGTTGTACTGGTACTGGGCGGAGACCAGCACCGCGGCCACGGCGCTGAAGAAGGCCGCCGTCTGCGCGCCGACGAGAATGGCGCAGAGGATCGCGCCCGCCGCCACGGGCAGCACGAAGCCCGAGGGCTCGAAGTAGGAGGTGACGCGGCCCATCACGAGCACCATGCACAGCATGGTGAGGGCCACGGCAAACTGCGGGGGGCCGTCGCCCGGCCGCGCGCGCCCGGAAACCGGGGCGCCGGGGGGGGCGCACAGCTTGTAGAGGGCGGCGAAGGAGATCAGCGTGAGGATGATGTTGGAGAAGAGCGTGTTCACCACGCGCAGCAGGGGGCGCTCCTCGCGCTGGATGATGCCGAGATAGGTCTGCGCGTCCGAGCGCGACTGCTTCGTCCAGCGCTTGCCCCGGTCCTGGATGATCTCGCCCGCCTCCACCCCCTTCATCACCGGCGGCACCGACTCCGCCGCCCGGGCGCGCGCCGCCGTCGCCGCCACCATGTCCTCCGACAGCGTCGGGGCGACCAGGGGCCCGCACACGGCCATCACGGCCTCCTGAATCCGGGCGTAATCCGCCTCTGTGAGGTTCGACTGCTCCTGCGTGGCCCGCTTCGCCATCGTCACCAGGCGCGCCCCCAGCGCCTCCACCGCGTCCGCCACCGTGGGCACGTCGCCGTACTCCACCTCCGCCCCCTCCTGCGTGTCGGGGCCGGACCGCTCCTGCCGCCACACCACCACCCGCCGCTGCCGCTGGGCCTCGGTGAGCTGCGCGCCGCGCACCCCCGCGTTCAGCACCTCCTCCAGCGCGGCCAGCGCCATGGAGCCCAGGCGGTCCGCGTCGAAAAACGTGGGCGGGGCGGGCTCCGGCAGCGCGGCAAGCCCCTCCGGGCCGGCTTCCGGCGCGCCGGCGGCGCGACCCGGGAGGCTGTTCTTGTCCGGCAAAAGCCAGGGCGCCAGCAGGTCCGCGTCGGGCATGTCGGCCCAGTCTCCGGACTCCCGCAGGCGCACGGCCACCGCGCGCGCGGCGCGCTCCGCCGCCGCCGCCGGGGACTGGTCGGGCACGGGGGGCGCGGCCGCCGGGGGCAGCGCCTCCAGCACCGCCCCCCGGGCCTCGCGCAGGCGGGCGATCTTCTCGCGCAGGGCCAGCAGCTGCGCGTTCACCTTCTCCGGGTCCACGCGGTAATAGTCGGGCACCTTCGCCATCTCCAGCTCCCGCGCCTCCTGCGTGCGCTGGATGTCCGGCGCCTCATAATAGAAGGCCGCGCGGACCTCGCGGGTGGCGACGGGCGACTCCAGATCCATGCCGACCAGCAGGTCGGGCGAGGGCTCGCGCGTGAGCGACGCCACGCAGACCAGGAAGGCCCCCGCAAGCAGCATCCGGTTGGCCCGCACGCCGCGCGCGCGGAACCGCCCCGCGATCCGTGCCAGAACGGGCCGCAGCAGCCTCCCTGCAAGGGGGTTCTCGCCGGTGGAAACGCTCATCCCTCGCGCCGCGTCCGTCCGCCGCGGTGCAGCGTCCGCTCCCCGTCGGCCTCATAGGCCTTGATGATCTGCTGGACCAGCGGGTTGCGCACCACGTCCTGGCTGCTGAGCTGGACAAGCCCGATCCCCGGAAGCCCCTGGAGCACCCGGCAGGCGTCCTCCAGCCCGGAGGTCATGCCCGGCGGCAGGTCCACCTGCGTCACGTCGCCCGTGACCACCGCCCGGGAACCCTGCCCCAGCCGGGTCAGGAACATCAGCATCTGGTCCGCTGTCGTGTTCTGCGCCTCGTCCAGAATCACAAAGGCCTGGTCCAGCGTGCGGCCCCGCATGAACGCCAGGGGCGCCACCTCGATGCACTGCTGGTCCATGAGCCGCCGCACCCGCTCCATGTCCACCATGGCGTACAGCGCGTCGTACAGCGGGCGCAGGTAGGGGTTCACCTTCTGCTCCAGGTCGCCGGGCAGGAAGCCCAGCCGCTCCCCCGCCTCCACCGCCGGACGCGTCAGCACCAGCCGCTTCACCTGCTTGCTCAGCAGCGCGGACACCGCCGCCGCCATCGCCAGATAGGTCTTCCCCGTCCCCGCCGGGCCGATGACCATGGTGACCTCGTGGGCGTTGATCGCGTCCAGATAGCGGCGCTGGCCCCGCGTGCGCGGGCGGATGTGCACATCCTCGCGGATCGCCGCCGGCCGCTGCGAAAGCATGTCGCCGAGCTGGCGCGCCTCCACCTCCCGCGCCTCCACCACCGCCGAGTCCACATCCGCCAGCGTGGGCACCCGCCCCGACCGCACCGCGTCCAGCAGTCCGGACAGCACCCGGCCCGCCAGGGCGGCGTCCTCCTCGCCCCCGATCACGACCACCTTCGCCCCCCGGTCCACAATGCGCACCCCCGCGCGCTCCTGCAGCCGCTTGCGCAACTCGCCGTTCTGGCCGAGAAGGCTCACGGCCTCCTCCTGATTGTGCAGTTCCATCTCGTGCGTCAGGGCTGTCTTCGCGTCCTTCTGTCGGGGCCCGCCTCTGGCCGGACCCGGTTAACCACCGCGCGGCACTCCGGCCGCGCCTGTCTATTGTAGCGCAACCGCCGCACCCGCGCAATGGCGCGGGGCCGGAAGCGGAGGAACACTCCCCCCACCGGACGGCTCCACCATGTGCCCAAAGACAAGGCCGCCGGGACGGCGGCGGTACGGAACAGCCCCACATGCCCTCCCCCGTACCGCCAGCAGCCCGCTGGCCCTGTCTTCCGCCCTGCCGTACCGCCAGCAGCCCTGCTGTCACCCCCGCTTTCCCCGTCACCCCCACCTTGCCCGTCACCCCCGCGAACGCGGGGGCCCATGCCTTGGCGCGTGGCGCAACCCGCCGACCCCAAGATGGATTCCCGCGTGCGCGGGAATGACGGCAGTGTGTGGCAGTGCGCGGGAATGACGGCAGTGTGTGGCAGTGCGCGGGAATGACGGCAGTGTGTGGCAGTGCGCGGGAATGACGGCAGTGTGCGGCAGTGCGCGGGAATGACGGCAGTGTGCGGCAGTGCGCGGGAATGACGGGGAGCTGCGCAGGCATGGCGGCAGTGTGCTGCCAGTGCCGCATGCGCTCCGTGTGCTCTGTGTGTTCCGTGGTCCTGCCTGCCGAATGGATTCCCCTCCGGGGGAAGGTTTTCCGCGGGGACCGGGTTTCCTGCTATGATTGCGCCTTTGATTCCCCCGGACACCTGAAAGGAGCCTTTCATCCCATGGCGGACAACGTTAAAGCGACCAACGTCACTTGGCACCACAGCCTGATCACGCTGGAGGACCGCGAGAAGAAGAACGGCCACAAGGGCGCGGTGCTGTGGTTCACCGGGCTGTCGGCGTCGGGCAAGTCCACGCTGGCGCAGGCGGTGCAGAGCGTGCTCTTTGAACGCGGCTGCCAGGCCTATGTCCTCGACGGCGACAATGTGCGCCACGGCCTGAACAAGGACCTGGGTTTCTCCCCCGCGGACCGGGAGGAGAACATCCGCCGGATCGGCGAGGTGGCCAAGCTGTTCCAGGAGGCGGGGTTCATCGCCATGACGGCGTTCATCTCGCCGTACCGCGCAGACCGCGACAAGGCGCGGGCCATCAGCGGCGACGCCTTCATCGAGGTGTATGTGAATGCCTCGCTGGAGGCCTGCGAGGCCCGCGACCCGAAGGGGCTGTACCAGAAGGCCCGCGCGGGCGTCATCCCGGAGTTCACCGGCATCAGCGCCCCCTATGAGGCCCCGGAGAACCCGGAGCTCACGGTGGACACCGCGAAGCTGTCGCTGGAGGAGAGTGTCGCCCAAGTCATCGCCTGCCTGGAAGCGCGGGGCGTGCTCGCCAAATAGCGGACCTCAGGCGTCCGGCCCGCCCCCCGGGGCGATCCCGTACTCCCGCATCTTCCGCCAGAGGGTGGAGCGGGAGATGCCCAGCCGCCTCGCCGCCACCGTCTGGTTGCCCCGGCATTCCGCGAGGGTGTCGCGGATGTGCCGCGCCTCCATGTCCGCCAGGCTGCGCCCGACTTCCGCGGGCGCCTCATAGCCCAGGGCCAGCCGGCCCGGGGGTGCCTGGCGCACCGCGTCGGGCAGGTCCTCCGGCCGGATCAGGTCGCCCTCCGCCATGATCACCCCGTGCGTGACGATCCCCTCCAGCTCGCGGACGTTTCCCGGAAAGGCGTAGCCGCGCAGGTACTGGGCCGCGGCGTCGTCCAGCCCGCGCACCCGCCGGCCGTGGCGGGCGTTGGCCAGGCGCAGGAAGTGGGCGGTCAGCGCGGGCAATGCGTCCAGCCGCTCGCGGAGCGGGGGGATGCGTATCTGGACCACGTTGAGCCGGAAGTACAGGTCCTCGCGGAAGCCGCGCGCGCGCACGGCCTCGTGCAGGTCGCGGTTCGTGGCGGCGATCACCCGCACGTTCACGCGGCGCGGCGTGTTGGAGCCGACGGGGCGGAGTTCGCCGTTCTGCAGCACCCGCAGCAGCTTGGCCTGGGTGATGAGGGCCATGTCGCCGATCTCGTCGAGGAAGAGCGTGCCCCCGTCGGCCTCGGCGAAGAGCCCCTGCTTGTCCCGGTCGGCGCCGGTGAAGGCGCCCCGGACATGGCCGAACAGCTCGCTCTCGAGCAGGGCCTCGGGCAGGGCCGCGCAGTTGACCGCCACAAAGACCCGGTCGCGCCGCGCGCTCAGGCGGTGCAGCGTGTGCGCCACCACCTCCTTGCCCGTGCCGCTCTCCCCCAGCAGCAGCACCGTGCTGTCCGTGGGGGCCACCTTGCGGATCAGCTCCAGCACCCGCTGCATGCCCCCCGAGCGCCCGGCCAGCTCCTCGAACAGGTTCTGCTCGTACTCGTCCATCGTCCCCGCGACCGAGAGGTCCTGGAGCGCCTTCTCCACCAGCCGCGCCACGTCGGACGGGGGGCAGCTCAGGGGGAGATAGAAGAAGGCGCCCTGCCGGATGCCCTCCAGCGCCCGCTCCACCTGGTCCGGGCCGAAGAGAAGAATCTGGCGGGAGCCGGGGCTTTTTTCCCGCACGAAGGAGACCAGGTCCACCGTGCCGGGGTTTTCCAGGCCCAAGTCCAGCACCACCACGTCGAAGGGGCGGCGGGAGACCAGACGCAGCAGACCGGCCGCCTCATGGCAGCGCTCCATCCGGATGCTGGGCTGTTGAAGGAAGGACTCCAGCGTGCGGCCGAGCGCGACATCGGCGCAGGCCAGCAACACCCGGGGCCCCTCTACGGGCGCGACGCTCCGCATTGCGACACCTCCGCTTGTCCACCGCCGCCATTGTAGCAAAAACGGACGGCGGAGGGGCTATGCGCGGCCGGGCGCTCCGGGCAGCAGCTCGCCGAAGAAGAGCCCGTCGTTTTCCCGGATGAGTATCTTGCGGTGGCAGACCTTGCAGACCACCTCGGAGCCGGCCCCCTGCTCCTCGGACAGGCGGATGAAGGTGCTGCAGAAGGGGCAGGCGATGCTGTGGGCCTCGTTCTTGAAGTAATTCTGGAGGATTTCATCAATTCTGCCGTTCTCGACGGCCGACACAAGGGCGTCCACCATGGCGGCGTCAAACTGCACGTTGACGCCCTCGCGGATGCGCCGGAGGGCCTCCTCCTTGGCCATGCCCTTCCGGTAGGGGCGGTTGCTGGTCATGGCGTCGAAGGCGTCGGCCACGGCGACGAGCCGTCCCTCCACCGGAATCTGCTCTCCCTTGAGGCCGAAGGGATACCCCGAGCCGTCCCAGCGCTCGTGGTGGTAGAGGCAGTAGGGGATGAGGGGCTGGAGGAATTTCACGTCGCGCAGAAGGTCGGCGCCCCGCTCGGGGTGAACCTTCATCTTGGCGAACTCCTCCTCCGTGAGCGCGGTGGGCTTCCCGAGGATGGCGTTGTCCACGGCGATCTTGCCCACGTCGTGGAGCACGCCGCCCATGTGGACCTCCCGGAGCTTCTCCTCGTCCCAGCCCAGCTCCCGGGCGATGGCCTCGGCGAAGTTGGTCACGCGCCAGGTGTGGCCCACAGTGTAGTGGTCCCGCAATTCGATGGCGTTCGCCAGAACGACCAGCGTGTCCTGGTAGGACTGCTCCAGCTGCCGGACGTACTGGGCGTTTCGGATGGCGGAGGCGGAGGCGCCGGCCAGGGCGACCAGCAGCTCGAGGTCGCCGTTGGTGAAGGCGTCGAAGACGCCGTGGTTGTCCACATAGACGACGCCCAGGCGCTCGTCCTGGTGAATGAGGGGGGCGCACATGGCCGACGCGATGTTTTCGGCGATGATGCTTGCGCCCGAGTTGAAGCGCGAGTCGTCCATGGCGTTGCAGGTGATGACCGCCTCGCCCTTTTCAAAGGCCTGGCGGACGATGGTGTTGCTGATGTGCAGGTCGGCGCCGGGCATGCCGGAGCGGGAATAGGCGGCCTCCAGCGCGCCGTCGGTCCCGGAGGCGAGGAGGATGACCCCGTTGTGCGCGGGGACCAGCGCGAAGACCTGGTCCATGACGCGGTCGAAGACCCGGGAGAGGTGCTGCTCGCTGGCGATGGCCTGGTTGGCGGCGTAGACCGCGGCCAGGCGCTGCTGCATCTCGCGCAGGTCATGCTCCGAGGCGGGGCCCTTGGGCGCGCTGAAGAAGGTCTGGTAGATGTTGCGCGCGTCGGCGGACTCGAAGGACTCCTTCCGGTCGGAGTGGATGATCTTCGACGCGTTGTTTTTCACCGACTGCGTCGTCTCGCTGCCCTCGCGGAACTGGAACTGCTGGCGGCCCATCATGAAGACCTCGCCGTCCTGCAGCAGGTGCTCCAGGACGCGCTGCCCGTTCACGAAGGTGCCGTTGCCGCTGCCCAGGTCCCGCAGGAGAACCCCGTCGTTCGAGGGCACCACCACGGCATGCCTGCGGGATATCTGCATGTCGTCCATCTGGATCGTGTTTTCGGGGCTGCGCCCGAAGGAAATCTCCCGGTCGAGGGGGTGCACCTCCCCCTTGCGGGACCCCGTAAGGACCACGATGCTGTCGTTAGCCATAAGCCCGCTCTTCTCTGAAGGCGCCCCCGCCGGGGACGTCCCCGGGGTTTTGGCGCCGGTTTGGCCCGCCGGAGGCGCCCGCGCGCCGCCGGACGGCCCATGCCGCCACACACCATTTTACACCACGCGCGCCCCGCCCGTGGCGGGGCCGGGCGCGCCGCCCGCCGGCCTCAGCCGCCCTTGATGGAGTCCAGCCGGGGCACGGAATAGGTGCCCATGACCAGCTGGTCGAAAATGCTCGCGTCCGTGCAGAACTCCCGCGCGCGCTCGAGCTCGACGCGGTTCTCCTTGTACAGCCGGTGGAGGTACTGCTCGAAGAGGATCGAGTGGGACACGGTCTGCTGCATCCCGATGCGGATGAGGTCGCTGTCCCCCTTGAGGATGCCGTCGCCCACGGGCTTGATGTCGTTGAACATGAACTCGAGCGCGGGAATCCGGCCGCCGCCGGGCCTGGCCACGAGCCGCTGGCACATGACGCACTTCATGCAGTCGCGCAGCTGCAGGCGCACCAGGTCGCGCTCGACGGGGTCAAAGAAGCTCACCACGCGGTTGACCACCTCGTAGGCCGTGTTGGCGTGGAGGGTGCTGATGACCAGGTGCCCCGTGGCCGCCGCGTTAATGGCGGCCCGGATCGTGTCCGGGTCGCGCATCTCGCCGATGAGGATCACGTCGGGGTCGTGGCGCAGCGCGCCCGTGATCGCCTCGCCGAAAGACCCGATGTCCAGCCCGAGGCTCCGCTGGGAGATGATCGCCTTCTTGTTGCTGTGCACATACTCCACGGGGTTCTCGATGGTGAGTATGTGGATGGCCCGGTTGGTGTTGATCCAGTCCAGCAGCGCGGCCACCGTGGTGGTCTTGCCGCTGCCGGTCATGCCCGTCACCAGGATCAGGCCCCGGTGCGTGGCCGCAAGGCCGCGCATCTGCTCGCCCGGGATGTTCAGCTCCTCAAACGAGGGGATTTTCTCGGGGAGAAAGCGGAAGGTGCAGTGGGGCGAGCCGTTCTTGATGAACGCCGAAACGCGCGCGTAGCCCACGCCCGCCTGATGGTAGCTGAAACTGGTCTGCTTGTACTGCTCGAACTCCTCGTAGAAGCCCGGGGGGGCGATCTGCCGGATCAGGTGCGTGATCTGCACGCCCGACAGGGGGGACATGATCTCCGAGTGTCGCGCGTCGTTGTCAATGCGGAAGACGGGGCGCAGGCCCGCCGTCAGGTGGAGGTCGCTCGCCTTGTACTGGACCATGGCGTGGAAAAGCATCTCCACGCTGATCGGCTCGACGCGGAAATCGGCGCCCTCAAGATGCCACACCTCCGGCAGCTTCACGGCCAGACTGAGCTTGTTCAGCAGCTCGAACACCTTCGGGGAGAAGGCCACCCCCTCGCGGGGGCACTCGAACACCATCTCCTCCCCGTCCGTCTCCACGGTGCAAAAGTCGGGGTACTCCTCCGCGATCTTCTCCACCGCCTCCCCCTCGCAGAAACCGTTGAGGCGAAAGACAAAGCGGAAGCTCTCGTAGTCTCCCGTGTAATCCGGGCGGCGCGCGGTCACCCGGATGTCCTCCGTCCACAGACGCATCTCGCGGGGGGGGCCCTCCGTGCGGACCACCACCGCCTCAGTCAGGCGCAGGATATTGCGCAGGGTCTGCTTCTGGCCGGTTCCCAGGACATGTTCCGACATGGCAACCTCTCTTTCCTCCGGCGGCGGGCGCCGGGGGCACGAACCTCATACTGGCGGACATGATACACAGAAAGTGCGCATTCTGCAAAGTGTGTGCCCCCCCCAAGAGGAACGCCCGCCGGAGCCGAAGCCCCGGCGGGCGCGAAACGCGGGGGGCCCGCCCCTATTCGGGACGGCGGCCCAGGGCGGCCAGCAGCGTGAGCGCGAGGGCGCCCAGGAACAGGTCGCCGAGGCGGGACTTCAGGCCGTCCACGGTCAGGTCGGACTTGGAGCAGCCGCCGCAGCCGCAGCAGCCCTTGACACCCAGCTCCTCCTTGTCCAGCCGCCCGTCGCCGTTGAGGTCGAGGGCGTCGAAGATGGGCTGGGTCAGGGCGGCGTAGACCGCCTTCGCCTCGTCGTAGGAGAGGAGCTTGTCCTTGTTGGTGTCGGCTTTCTTGAAGGCTTCGGCCAGGGCGGCGCGCGCCGCCTCGACAGAGGCCGGGTCCGGACCCTTGGACACCACCAGGGAGACCGCGCTCCCCGGAAGCGCCTGCGCGCCCGCCGACGGACTCTGGCTGATCACCTGGCCGGCCGGCACCGTGTCGCTGTAGGCCTCGCTGACGCCGCCCACCGCGAGCCCGGCCGAAGCGACCGCAGACCGGGCCTGCGCCTCGGTCCTGCCGACCACGTCGGGCACACTCACCGGCTGCGGGCCCTTGGAGACCACCAGCGAAACCGCCGTGCCGGCGGCAACACTCGTGCCCGCGGCGGGCGTCTGACTGATCACCTGGCCCGCAGGCACCGTGGCGCTGTAGACCTCGGTCACCGTGCCCAGGGTCAGCCCGGCACCGCCAATTGCGGAACCGGCCGCCGCCTGGGTCATGCCGACCACATCGGGCACCGACACCGGCGCGGGCCCCTTGGAGACCACCAGCGAGACGACCGAGCCGGCGGAAACGCTGGCACCCGCCGCAGGATTCTGGCTGATCACCTGGCCCGCAGGCACCGTGGCGCTGTACTCTTCGGTCACCGCAAGGGTCAGCCCGGCCGCACCGATGGCTGTCCCGGCGGCCGCCTGGGTCAGGCCGACCACATTCGGAACGGTCACGGTCTGCGGGCCCTTGGAGACGACAATGTTCACCGGGGTGCCCGTTGCCAGCATGGTGCCCGCTGCCGGATTCTGGCTGATCACCTGTCCCGCCGGCACCGTGGCGCTATAGGCCTCGGTCACCGCGCCAAGCGTCAGCTCCGCGGCCACCAGGGCCGCCCCGGCCTCCGCCTGGGTCATGCCGACCACATTCGGCACTTCCTTGTCGCCCGCGGGCGCCGGGCCCTTGGAGACTTCCAGGTTCACGGCCGCGCCCGGAGGCACCGATGCGCCCGCCGCCGGGTCCTGGCTCATCACCTGGCCCGCGGGAACCGTGTCACTGAAGGACTGTGTGACCGTGCCAACGGTCAGGCCGAGCCCCGTGAGTGCGCCTTCCGCGGCCGCCTGGGTGAGGCCGACCACATCGGGAACCACCAGGGGCGCGGGGCCCTTGGAGACCACGAGGTCCACAGGCGCGCCCGGGGCAACCTCCACACCGGCGGCCGGATTCTGGCTGATGACCGCCCCCGCAGGGACGGTCGGGCTGAACGCCTCGGTCGCCGCGCCGACGGTGAGGCCGGCGCCCGTGAGCGCCGCCTCGGCGGCCGCCTGGGTCATGCCGACCACATTGGGAACCGTCACCGGCTCCGGACCCTTGGAGACCGTGATGTTCACGGGCGTGTCTTCCGCGACCATGGCGCCTGCGGCCGGATTCTGGCTGATCACCTCGCCCGCAGGCACAGTGGCGCTGTACACCTCGGTCACCGTGCCCAGGGTCAACTGCGCCGCAAGCAGGGCCGCTCCGGCCTCCGCCTGCGTCATGCCGACCACATCCGGAACCTCCGTGTCGCCCCCGGGCGCCGGGCCCTTGGAGACTTCAAGGTCCACCGCCGTGCCCGGAAGCACCGACGCGCCCGCCGCCGGGGTCTGGCTCATCACCTCGCCCACCGGCACCGTGTCACTGAAGGACTCCGTGACCGCGCCGACGGCCAGGCCCGCGCCCGTAAGCGCCGACTCGGCGGCCGCCTGCTGCAGGCCGACCACGTCCGGAACCGTCACCGGCTCGGGGCCCTTCGACACTTCAAGGTCCACCGCCGTGCCGGGCGCCACCGAGGCACCCGCCGCCGGGGTCTGGCTCATCACCTCGCCCACCGGCACCGTGGCGCTGTAGGTCTCCGTGACCACGCCGACGGCCAGGCCCGCACCCGTGAGCGCCGTCTCGGCGGCCGCCTGCTGCAGGCCGACCACGTCGGGAACTGTCACCGGCTCCGGACCCTTGGAGACTTCCATGTCCACCGGGGTGCCCGGGAGCACCGACGCGCCGGCCGCCGGGTTCTGGCTCATGACCTCGCCCACCGGCACCGTGGCGCTGAAGGACTCGGTCACCGTGCCGACGGCGAGACCCGCGCCCGTGAGCGCCGCCTCCGCGGCGGCCTGCTGCAGGCCGACCACGTCCGGAACCGTCACCGGCTCCGGACCCTTCGACACTTCAAGGTCCACCGCCGTCCCAGGAAGCACCGAGGCGCCGGCCGCCGGGCTCTGGCTCATCACCTCGCCCACCGGCACTGTGGCGCTGAAGGACTCGGTCACCGTGCCGACGGCAAGGCCCGCGCCTGTGAGCGCCGTCGCCGCGGCCGCCTGCTGCAGGCCGACCACGTCGGGAACGAGAACGGGCTCGGGGCCCTTCGACACCTCGATATCCACCGGGGTGCCCGGAAGCACCGACGCGCCCGCCGCCGGATTCTGGCTCATCACCTCGCCCACCGGCACCGTCGCGCTCCAGGACTCGGTCACCACGCCGACGGCCAGGCCCGCGCCCGTGAGCGCGGACGCCGCAGCCGCCTGCTGCAGGCCGACCACGTCCGGAACTGTCACCGGCTCGGGGCCCTTGGAGACCTCAATGTCCACCGGAGTGCCCGGAACCACCAGGACACCCGCGGCCGGATTCTGGCTCATCACCTCGTCCACGGGCACCGTCGCGCTCCAGGTCTCCGTGACCGTGCCAACATTGAGGCTGGCACCCATGATCGCGGTCTCGGCGGCGACGCGGTCGAGGCCGACCACGTCGGGGACGGGAACAGGCTCCGGACCCGCGGAAACCACCATGTCCACGGGCGAACCGGCAGGCACGACCGTGCCCGCCGCCGGATCCTGGCTCATGACCTCGCCCACCGGCACCGTCGCGCTCCAGGCCTCCGTGACCGTGCCCACGGCCAGGCTTGCAGCCGCCAGCGCCGTTTCCGCGTCGGCCTGCTGGGACCCGACCACATCGGGCACCGTCACGGGGCATCCCGCGAAACCGGTGAGATCGTTCTCCAGGAAGTCGGCCGGCACCCCGCCGCCCGCGGAAAGCCCCGCGAGCCCGTCCACCGCGTCCATGCCGAGATGGGTGAGGGCAATCCGCCCGTCGAAGTAGAGCTCGATCTGGAAGTTGTTGGAGTTGGTGGTGTCGAAATTCGTGACATTCTCAAACGTCACCGCCACCCGGTCCACAAGCTGCTTCCAGGAGACGACGCCCTGGAATTCCGGGTCGAGGTCCCTGTAAAGGCCCGCAACGCGGGGCAGGCTGAAATGGTTTCCCAGGGATCCGGTGGCCGAACTGTCTCCGGCGGTGAAGGTGACATACCCGTTGGACCCGACGTAGAAGGTGGAGTACGCCGTCCCATACAGGTAGACCTCCACCCCTGCGGGCAGGTCCACCTGCACGGAGCTGTCATCCGTCAGAGTCAGGGGCGTGCCGCCCGTGGGATCGGTCGGGAAGGACACCGCCGGTGCGCTGCACACCTCATAGAAGAGGGGCGACCCGTCGGGGGTGAACAGCAGCGTCTGGTGCTGGATGTCCCAGTCATCCGCGTCGAACAGCTCCGTGTAATAGTCCGCCCTGCCAATCTCCAGCAGGATGTCCCGGCTGACCGAGAACGCGGTCACGTCGTTGACGAAGTCCGCCGTGGCGGGGTAGTCGCCCACCGGCAGCGCGGTGACCCCGCTGTCGAGGGCGACCAGCACCTCCACCGACGCGCCCGGATCCAGCGTTCCCGAAGTCGGGGCGGCGGTGAGCCAGGTCTCGGAGAGGTTCAGATGCCAGGGCACGGCTGCCGGACCGGCGTTGGTCAGCGTGTAGGTCTCGCTGAGGGGCGCGAAGGGGCCGCCCGGCTCGCCCTGGGAGTGGAACACCGTGTCCGGGGTGACAGACAGCGGCTCCAGGACCGAGAGTTCCACGGTCCGGGACGCGGCGTTCCCCGTGTCGGTGTTGGTGAAGGTGGCGCTGCCCGCATAGTCGGCGGGCACGAGGGTTTCCGCCGCGGCGTTGAGGGACACCGTCACGTCCACGGTGGCGCCCGGGTCCAGGGTTCCGGACACGGGGGCCACGTCCACCCAGGGCACATCGGCGGCGGCCTGCCAGGGCACCGGCGCAACACCCGCGTTCGTCAGGGTGTAAACGGCCTGCCCGGGGGCAAACGGCCCTCCGTAATAGCCCTCGGCGTCCAGCCCCTCGACAGGCTGCACGCGCAGGTCGTCCGGGCGCACCGTCAGCGTGCAGGGAACCGTCACGGACGGGTTGCCGGGGTCGTTGTGCTCGATCAGGATGTCCGCCGTGTACACGCCCGGAGCGAGCCCGGCCGCGTCAAAGGTGACGGTCTTGGCGGCGCAGGCGCCGCCGGCAACGGCCCCGGCCGACGGGTCCTGGACCTGCAGCCAGTCCTGGCCGCCCGCGGTCCAGACCAGCGCGTTGGCCAGCATCAGGGCGCCGTCCGTGGTGGCGTCCCAGAAACCGGAATCCGCATCGCTGGACGGCGGGAAGAAGCACACGTCCGCGCGGTGCGCCCCGCTGATGTCGGCCACCGCCACGAGGGGGTGCCCGTCGGACCACTCGGCGACCAGGGTCGTCCCCGGATACACCGTGGTGGTCGTGGGACGGAACGAGGCGCTCCCGCCGTCAAACGATGTCACGCCCGCCATAATGGGATGCGCCGGGTCGTGGACGGTGCCCAGGGTGGCGGCACCGTTGATGGTGGTCGGGCGGTCCATCAGGACATAGCCCTCGGAGACCCACCGGCCCAGCATCATGCAGCTGTTCATGTTGTCGCCCACTTCGAACACGCTGCACACCACGCCGCCGCCGCCGGCCGCGTAGTCCGCCATGGCGTCGCCCAGGGCGGCGGCGTCGGCGTAGGGATAGTCGCCGAAAACAAGCACGGCCTGGAAGGCCTGCAGCTCGGACAGCGTCGGCGTCACCACCCCGAGATCAAACGTGGACACGCTGTTGAACTGCCCGGTGCCAAGCAGCTTGGCCTGGACATCGGCCCTTAGCGGGGCGTCTTCCGACGCATACACGGCAACGTCCATCGTGGACGCCGTCGCGATGCCGGCCTCGGCCGCCGTCACGACGCTGGCAACCTGGGAGGCCTCGGTGACCTCGCGCACCCCCTTGCCGCCCGCCGCCGCGTTGCCGACGATGCCCAGGGCCAGCGGCCCGTCAAGCACGCCGCTGCGCGCGATCGCCGCGTCCACGGCGGCGCGCACCCGGTCGTCGCCGGCCTGCTTGTCCAGCACAGGATCCTGGTACCCGACGCTGATGGTGTAGTCCAGGTCCGCCTCGCCGTCGTTGCACAGGTTGAGCGCCGGATCAAAGGTGAAAGAGACATTCTGGGGAAGATTCTTCTCCAGCGAGGCGGGGGCCTCGATCCGCGCGATGGGCGGGTCGGCGATCACCGTGAGCTCCACGTCCCGGGTGATGGAGACGCTGGTGGCGGTGTTGGTGAAGGACACCACCGCCGTGTGCACCCCGAAGGGCAGCGCGTTGGCGTTGGTGTTCAGGGACACCGTGACGGGGACCGAGGCGCCCGCGGCCAGGGTGCCGGAGGGAGTGGAGACATCCAGCCAGGCCTCCGAGAGGCCGGCGGTCCAGTTCACGTCGGCGCCGCCCGCGTTGTTGAGCAGGTACTCCTTGCCCGTCGGGTCAAAGGGCCCGCCGGTGCCGCCGGAGGAGACCAGCGGCTCCACCGGGCTGACCCACAGGTCGTCCAGGACGCCGTTGCCGCTCAGCAGCACCTCCGTCACCGGCTCGTCCAGGTCGTTGGTGGCGATCAGGACCGAGTCGGTGAACGGCCCCTCGCCGGTCGGGGTGAAGTTGACGTCGAACGTGGTGAATCCGCCGGGATTGAGCGTCAGCGGAAACGAGGGAACCCCGGAGAGGGAGAAGGCGCTCGCCTCCGCCCCGACGGGCGTGATGCGCACCTCGCCAAAGGCGCAGGAGCCGGCGCCGCCAAACCCGTCCACGATGCACACACCGGCGTATCCTGCGCCGGAAATGTCCGAGTCGGTCGTGCTCCAGACGGGCACGCCGTTGAAGATCACCTCCAGCAGGCTTCCATCGGCCGAGAAGCGGACCGTGTTCGGCGCCTCTCCGGTATTCAGTGCGCCGGAACTGGTGCAGCTGAGATCAGTGAATGAGCCGGAAACCACCTTCAGCACACAGTATTGCCCGTCCGCCATCATGACCAGCACATATCCGGTGCCCGCGTCGGCCCCCGGATTGAACGCGAAGTCGGCGCTGGCGCGCAGGAACAGGCCCCAGTACAGGTCGCTGTTCGGCGAGATCAGCCGCGCGTCGGCCTCAATGGCGCCGTTCTGCATGGTCATGCCCGAGTAGTGCGACTGGGGGTCGTTTCCGGAGCCGCTGGAGAGGACATACTCGCCCGCAACCACCTCGGTGCTGCCGGGCTCGGTCGGCACCCATCCAGGGGCGGACCCGCTCTCGAAGTCCTCCGTGTAGGTGAAGCCCACCAACGAGACGCCCTCCAGGGAAAGGTCATGGATGGGATCCACATTGGTCACCGTGATCTGGCCCGTTTCGGTGACGCCCACCATCACGTTGCCAAGGGGCATCTGCAGGTCGTCTGCGGGAAGGACGCTGTCCGTCACTTGGACCTCGCCAGGAAGGGGGATCACCTCCAGGGCCACG
Source organism: Candidatus Hydrogenedentota bacterium (assembly GCA_033813475.1). Lineage (GTDB taxonomy): Bacteria > Hydrogenedentota > Hydrogenedentia > Hydrogenedentales > CAITNO01 > JAAYBR01. The sequence continues at coordinate 11,037 of JAPXRP010000028.1, read as the reverse complement.
TCCCGCGTGGTGGTGTACGCGCTCCCAGTGTTCGCGAAGGTGACCGTGTCCGTGTAGGTGCCGGGCGTCAGGGTGAGGGCGGCCGTGTTGATGGTCACCTCCACGGCGGTGGACGAGAACGCCCCCAGAGTCCCGCCCGCCGGGGAGACCGTCACCCAGGGCTGCGTCGGCGCCGCCGTCCAGGAGATGTCCGCCCCGCTGTGGTTGGTCAGTGTGTAGGTGGTGCCGACCGGGGAGAACAGGCCCCCCTCGTAGCCGGAGGAGTCGAGGCCGGATTCCGGGTCCACAACCAGGAAGTCATCCAGGCCGAGGCCCGTGAGGGCGACTTCGACCTCCGGCTCGTCCGCGTCGTTGGTCGCGATGAACACAGAGGACTCATCGGGGCCGGCGGCGGCGGGCTGGTAGACCACGTCAAACGTGACCGAGGCCCCGGGGGTTACCGTGTACGGCAGCGTCGGGAGATTGTCCAGGCTGAAGGAGTCGCCGGATTTCTCGACGCCCCCGGTCTTGGGCCCGGGGACGGCAGCCTTCGGGGCGCCCTCGGGCGCCTGGTCCGGAGAGCCGCCCTCGAGCGGACGCGCGTTGGCCCAGGCCTGCGCGGCGTCCACGGAAGCCCCGGCGCTCTTCGCCGGCGGCGCCACCGAGACGTTGTCGAAATAGTGGGTGGTCGGGTCGGAGGAGTTGGTGTAGGGCAGGAACCCGACGCGCCCCCCGCCGGCGACGTCACTGTCGGAGCCCGTCCAGGTGAGCGCCCCGTTCAGCACGACGGTGAGCGCGTTTCCGGCGATGGTGATCGAGACCACGTTGGGGGTTCCGTCCGTGTAGAGGTTCCCCGTGGAGGTCCAGTCCTGAAGGAAGGTAAGCACGCCCCCGATGAACTTTCCGACATAGTACGACCCGTCCGTGGTGACCCCCACCGCATAGGCGGAGCCGGTTTCGGCGATGCCGTCGAAATCGTCCGTGGCCCGGACCAGCAGGCGGGCCACCGACGTCGGGCTGCCTGTGCGGCGAAGGGTCGCCGTAAGGGTGCAGTCCACCCACTTCATGCCGGTGTAGATGGACTGGAGGCGCGAGGTGACCGTCGGATCCTCGGCGCGGTACTCCCCGCCCACCACGGCCCACTGCGCGGCATCGGTGGGAACCCAGCTCTGGGCCAGACCGTCGCTGAAGTCCTCGAAGTACTGGGCGCCCAGACCAATGGACGTGATGATCAGGTCATGCGCCCCGTCCGTGTTGGTGACGGTGACGCTCTCCGTCCGGGGAGACCCCACCAACTGCGCGCCGTAGGGCATGGCGAGGTCGTCGGCGGGGGCAATGGTGTCCGTCACCTCGATCTCGCCGGGAACGGCTTCCACCTCCAGCGCGACGCCTCGGCCGGTCGAGTAGCCGGAGCTGTCATTCGAGAACGTGACCGTGTCGGTGTAGTTTCCGGGCGTCAGGGTGTCGGCGGTGCCGCCGATGCAGACGCTCACGGTGACGCAGCTGTAGGGGTCCAGCGCGCCGGAGGAGGGCGTCACGGTGACCCAGGGCGCGCTGAAGGCCGCACTCCAGCTCAGGATGCCGCCCTCATTGTTGCAGATGTCATAGGTCTGGCACTCGGGTGTGAACGGCCCGCCGACATACCCGAAGGCGTCCAGGTCCGTTCCCGTGCTCACCGACATCGGCTCGACAGCGGTCAATTCCACGGGCCTGGTCGAAGTCACCCCGTTTCCGGTGTTCACAAAGCTGACCGTGTCCGTATACGTTCCGGTGGCCAGCGCGGCCGCGTCCGGCGTGAGGGACACGGTGACGGTGACCGATCCGCCGCCGGCAAGGGTGCCCGACGCGGGGGAAACGGACAGCCACGGCTGTGTGACGGCGGCGGTCCAGTTAAGGTCGCCCGCCCCGTTGTTGGTCAGGGTATAGTCCGCCGAGGACGGCCCAAACGGCCCGCCCTGGGGGCCGTAGGGGGAGAAGCCGTCGGACGGGTCCACCGCCAGATCGTCGGCGATGCCGTTTCCGGTGACGGCCACCGCGACCTCGGGCTCGTCGTCGTCGTTGGTGACGATGCTCACCGTGGAGTCCGCCGCCCCCAGACGCTGGGGGGCGAAGGTCACGTCAAAGGTGAGGGCCCCGCCGGGGGGCACGGCATGGGGCAGGGCGGGAAGCCCGCCCAGCGTGAAGGCGGACACGGCGGTGGCCACCCCTCCAGTGGGGGCGGAATCCGCCGATTTGGGCCCGTCATACGCGGGGAAGGCCGATGCGGGAGGTGCCTGCCCGGTGCCGTAACCAGAAACGGGGTGCGCGTTGTACCAGGCCTGCTCCGTGCTGATCTTGCCGCCGGTGCCGGCGATTTCTCCGGGCAGCCCCACCCGCACATCATCGAAAATCTGCACGGGATCGTTCCCGCCCCAGCTCCACCCGCCGAGGGCGACATGCCCGGCACCCGGGCTGGGGTCGGTGCCCGTCCAGGCCAGGGATCCGTTGAAGTAAACACTGATGTCTGAACCGTTCACACTCAGCGTGACGAGGTTGTCCACGGGGTTGAGAAGGGCGGAGGATGTCCAACCCTGGATCCAGGTGATGCTGCCGTCGGTGAAGCGGATGACCCAGAACTCGCCATCCGCCACGCCCACGCCGAGGCCGGACCCGGAGACTTCGGGGATGAAGTCGGAGGTGGCGCGCACAAACACGGACTGGGTGTTCGAGTTAATGCCTGTCCAGCTGAAGGCGACGGAGGCGTCCAGATCGGTCCAGGTGTCCCCTGTGTAGCGGGAGCTCATGAACAAGCTCGAGCTGCTTGACGCGGAATACTTCCCGCCGGAAACGCTCCACCAGGCGTCCTCGTATTCGACCCAGTCCTGGGCCAGTCCGTCTTCAAAGTCCTCCATATAGAGAAGTCCGCCCACATTTATGTCGGAGATGACGAGGTCGTGGGCGCCGTCCGTGTTGCTGACGGTGATCTGTTCGGTGCGGGCGAGGCCGTGGATCACATCGCCGAAAGGCATGGCAAGGTCATTGTCCGGAAGAATCGAATCCGTGACGACGATCTCGCCCGGGATGGCCGTGATCTCCAGGACCACCCCGCGCGCCGCAGTGCGCCCCGAGTCCGTGTTCGTGAACAGCACGGTCCCCGTGTGGCTGCCGGCGGGGAGGGTCTCCGCCGTGGCGTTAAGGGAGACGGTGACGTCCGACTCCGCCCCGGCGGGGAGGGTCCCGGTCGCGGGAGAGACGGTGAACCAGGGTTCCGCCGTGCCGGCGGTCCAGTGCAGGTCGGCCGCCCCGTTGTTGGCCACGGTGTACACCTTGTCCGCCGGGGTGAAGGGGCCGGACACATGCCCGGAGGAGGAAAACCCCTCGCCGGGGGTCACCTGCATGGGGTCGCAGGAAGAATAGGCGCTCAGGTCGCTTTCGACATAGTCCACAGGGACGCCGTTGCCCTCCGACAGCCCGCAGATGGCGTCTGTGGCGTCCATGGCGAGATGGGTGACCGTGACGCGCCCGTCGAAGAACAGCTCAAACTGGAAGTTGTTGGAGTTGGTGGTTCCGTAGACGGGAACATTCTCAAAGGTCACCGCCACGCGGTCGGCGAGCTGCCTCCAGGAAACGGTGCCCGCAGACCCCGGATTCAGGTCCCTGAACAGCCCCGACACGCGGGGAAGGGCGAATTGGTTCTCAAGAGACCGCGAGTACGCGCTCGACCCCGCGCCGAAGGTGAGGTAGCCGTTGGACCCGACATAGAAGGTGGTGTAGTCCACCCCGTACAGGGAGACATGCTGGCCCGCGCCGATGTCCACCTGGGCAAAGTTGTCGTCGCCCACCGCCAGGGCCGTGCCGCCCGTCGGGTCGGTCGGGAACGCCGAGGCCGCCTCCCGGCAGGCGTGGTAATAACTCAGCGACCCGTCGGGCGTGAAAAACAGCGTCTGGCCGTCGAGGTCAAAGTCGGCGCTGTCAAACCATTCCGTGAAATAGTCGGGGCTTTCCGTCGTGGTGAAGTTGAAGCAGCCGCTCCCGGGGGAGACGGTCTGGTTGCCCGCGGCGTCCGCCGCCTCGAAGGAGAAGTAGTAGGGCGTCAGCGGCGTGAGACCGGAAAGGGCAAAGGTGTGGGTGGTCCCCGGAACCCAGTCCGTCATGTCAATGGCGGTGTCGCCGCAGACGGTGCCGCAGAGCACCCGCCCGGTCGTGGGCGTGTCGGTGGTGAAGGTGAGCGTCGCCGTGGTGGACTTCACCTCGAGGGCCTGTTCCCCGCCGATGACCGGGGGCGTGCAGTCCGTCACCGCCGTGACGGTCACGGTCACGTTGGCGCCGCCCATTCCGTCGTCCGCGTCCACATAGGACGCCGTCAGGGTGTCCCCGCCGGCAGTCTGGAGGGTTCCGGGGGCGTTTGCGGCGGAGAGCGGCAGGCTCCCCGTGAAGGTGGCCGTGTGCATGCCGGTTTCGGTGAGCACGACGGTCTCCCCGGCGGGTTCCGTGGTGGAGGCCACGGTCACGGTGACCGTTTCCACCGTGCCGGGGTCCGCGTCCAGGTCGCAGTCGTTGACCGTGACGCCCAGCGTGTCCTCGCAGCGGTAGGCGGCCCGGTCCAGGGTGAGGATGCCCGCGGAGGTGCAGGCATACAGGGCCGGGGAGGCGGCCAGGGAGAACACCTGCGGGCCCGACGGCACGCTGGTGCCGGCCACGCTGATGATCCAGTTCCCCTCGGCCGGGGCGTTCACGAACACCTGCTCGATGTTGTTCCGGTGGTCCGCCTGCGTCTGCACAGCGGGGGCGGAGGGGTTGGCCGGGTCCAGCGTCCAGGGGTAGTGGACGGTGGTTCCGTCGGGGGCGGTCAGGGTCAGGTCCAGGTCGTTGACCAGCTCGGGGATGGTGTTCACCGCGCCGGGCGCGTCGTCCCAGGCGACGGTGACCTTGAGAAAGGGATCGCCCGCCGTCACGGGCACGATGTAGAACATCGCCTCGCCCTGGTCCAGCGAGTCCTCGCGGAAGCTGCCGCCGCGCATGAAGTCAATGGTGTCCGTCACGCGCACGGAGCCGTAGCCGAAGAGGTAGTCCGGCCCGATGTTGCCCACGTCCACGGCGTTGTGGGCGAGGAGGACCTTCAGCGTGGAGTTGCGCGGAAGGGGGTCGGCGGGGTGAAGGGCCTTGAAGTCCTGCAGGATGAGGGCGCACAGGCCCGTGACCGTCGGCGCGGCCATGGAGGTGCCGCACATGGTGGTGTAGGCGGTGTCGCTGGCCACGTCGCAGGACGTCACGCCGCCGTCGTCGTTGCTCTGGCAGCCGGGCCCGGAGATGTCCGGCTTGATGCGCCCGTCATCCGTGGGACCCCAGCTCGAAAAGGAGGTCATCGTGTCGTTGTTGGAGTTCAGCGCGCCCACGGTGATGTGGTTTTTCGCGCAGGCGGGCGGCGCGGTGGTGTGGTGCTCCGTGCCGCAACGGCCGTTGCCGCGCTCATTGCCGTTCGCCCAGACGATGCGCATGGGACTGCCGAGGCTGCCCCGGACAAGCGCGTCAATGACCTGGTCCGTCACGCCGTAGTCGCCCTCGTATTCGCAGGGAAAGCCGTTCGCGGCCGTGTTCGTGCCGATGGAGTTGTTGGCGATCACCGCGCCGTAAGTGTTGACGGCGGCGGTGTAGTCCGCCTCAATGTCGCCCGGGTTGGTGTACAGGAAGGTGCCCGAGCCGTCATCCTCGAAGCCGTAGGACTGGATGGTCACGCCGGGGGCCATGCCCCGGTAGGTGCCGCCGCTGGCCGCGCCGCTGCCGCCGACCGTGCCCGCGACGTGCGTGGCATGGTCAATCATGCCGGAACCGTCGCGCACGGTCAGCCGCCCGCCAAAGTCCATGTGCGTGCCCCGGGCGGTTCCCGCGTCATACACCAGCACGTTCACCCCGGTGCCGTCCAGGTTGTACGGCGCCGTCTGCGCGGCGTCCGCCTGGGTGACCACCCGGTTGGAGTCGTTGACAGGCCCCATTTTCGGGAGCACCGGCTCGATCCACTGCACGCAGTCCTCCGCCGCCAGGGCGGCGACGTTCGCCGCCGGCAGCCACGCCACCACCGCGTTCACGCCGGTCATGCCGCCCTTCACGGCCCCGCCGTGCCGGGCCACGGCCTCCGCCCCCGCCGTCGCCTGATCCACATCCTCGTGGAACACCACATACACCGCGACGGTCAGCACCTCCGCGGCCCCCTTCTCCTCCACGCCGCCCAGGGCGTAGGTGGGAAGGGTGGCTGCTGCGTGGGCCGGCCAGTCCCCCGCCGCAACGCGGGGGTGCATCTTCTGGGCGGGCAGAATCTCCTGCGCGGCCACCATTCCGGCCGCGCTGGCGGCGTCCGCCGCCTTGTCCGCCCCGGAAAACGCCGCAAAATAGGCGTTGCTCCCCAAATAGGCGAGCAGGTCCAGCCCCGCGCCGCGGAGCGACTCGCGCGCACCCGGCTTCAGCGGGGCGCCAAACTGAACCACAACATGCCGGGGGGCCGGATTGCCCAGCACCACCGCCGCAGATGCGGCCCCTCCCGGCGAGGAGACGGAGTTCTTCCACTCAATCGGTGACGGAGAGGCCCCCTGCCCCGTTGCGGGAAGTGGAACGGCCGCAATGGCCGCAATGAGAACCAGCACAAAAGACACACCGCGCCCGAAAATACTCATGACCCGTTCTCCTCAATTGCGCAATTCGCAAGACTGGCAGGCGTGACGGAACCAGACCGGCACGCCGTGCACATAGCGGAATGTTACTCTGCAATTCGCAAAAAAGCAAAGAATTTTTTGTTTCTTCCGACGAGGCACCCGGTCTCGGACGGTCAAACCGGCGCCCCCACCCTGTCTTCTGGAATTTTTTGAAAACCCATCTTATTGCAGGAAATGCATTTGCGATCATAAACAAGAAACACTACCGTTTCTTGAAATACCCTTCTGCAGGGAGTTCCCGGAGGAACCTCTGGCCCCCACCGAAGATCGGGGAGACGGGCCAGGGCACGGTTGCATGACCCGCCGCGCCCCCGAGGGGGCTGGTCGGGGGAGGCAGGAAGGACAGGGGACGTGCCGGGAACGAGAGCGCCCGCTCGCCGCCCCGCCCCAGCTTGTCCGGCGACCGGAAGACGCGCGGGTTGTATTTCAGCCAGGCGTTCCTCTATGTTCTTTCCCAACCGCAAAGAGGACGACCAACCGGATACGGAGGACACCATGAAGACCCACACCTTTCTTGCGTTTGATCTGGGGGCCGAGAGCGGCCGGGCGGTGCTGGGCGTGCTGGAGGGCGGCAGGCTCCGGCTGGAGGTGATTCACCGGTTCCGGACAGAGGGGCTGGTCATGCTCGGCACCCGGCAATGGGACCTGGCGCGCATCTATGAGGAGATGTGTGCGGGGCTGGCCGTGTGCGCCCGCGAGCACACCAAAGAGCTGGACGGCATCGCCGTGGACACCTGGGGGGTGGATTTCGGGCTGGTCGCGCGCGACGGCTCGGTGCTGGCCAATCCGGTCCATTACCGCGACAAGCGGAACGACGGCATGATGGACGAGGCGTTCAAGACGGTGCCCCGGGAGGAGCTGTACCGCGAGACGGGCATCCAGTTCCTGCCGTTCAACACGGTGTACCAGCTCCTGAGCCTGGTGAGGTCCGGCTCCCCCCTGCTGGAGGTGGCGGATTCGCTGCTGATGATGGGCGACCTGCTGGCCTACCTGCTTTCGGGGAAGAAGGCCTGCGAATACACCAACGCCTCGACCACGCAGCTGCTGGACCCGCGCACGCGCACCTGGAACGAGGCGCTCATCGCGCGGCTGGGGCTCCCCCGCCGGCTGCTGCTGGACCCCGTCGCGCCGGGCACGGTGCTGGGGCCCCTGCGGGAGGACGTCGCGGCGGCGGCGGGGCTCGCCCAGGGCATTCCCGTAATCGCCACGGCCTCCCACGACACGGGGTCGGCGGTGGCGGCGGTGCCGGTGGGCGGCGACGGCGCGCCCTGGGCCTACCTCTCCAGCGGCACCTGGTCGCTGCTGGGGGCGGAGACGGACGCGCCGGTGGTCAACGAGCAGAGCGCCGCGCTCGACTTCACGAACGAGGGCGGCGTGGGCGGCAAAATCCGCCTGCTGAAAAACATCTTCGGCCTGTGGCTGGTGCAGGAATGCCGCCGGTCCTGGGAGCGGGCGGGCCAGACGGCGGACTACGCCGCGCTGACGGCCGAGGCGGCCGCCGCGGAACCGTTCCGCTCGGTGCTGAAGAACATTGACGACCCGCGGCTGATGGCGCCGCCGGACATGGTGGCGCTGATCCAGACGCTGTGCGCGGAGAACAGCCAGCCCGTGCCGGAGACGCGCGGCCAGGTGGTCCGGTGCGCGCTGGAAAGCCTGGCGCTGAAGTACCGGCGCACCCTGCGCGCGCTGGACGGCCTGCTCGGGCGGCGCACGGAGGTGCTGCACATCATCGGCGGCGGCACGCAGAACAAACTGCTGAACCAGATGACGGCGGACGCCTGCGGCGTGCGCGTGGTGACGGGGCCCGTCGAGGCGACGGCCCTGGGCAACATCGGCGTGCAGGCCATGGCCGCCGGGGCCGTGGGGTCGCTGGCCGAAATGCGCCGGCTCATCGCCGACTCCGTCGAGCTGGAGCAGTACGCGCCGAAGGACACCGCCGCCTGGGACCGCCTGGACGCCTGATCCGGCCTCAGAGGTCGCCCTGCTCGTCGCGGGCAAGCTCGGCGAGCATGCCCCACGCGAGGGACATGGGGAACGGCTCGTCTTCCGTGCCGGACGCGTCCGCGGGCGGGTTCGCCCGGGGCACCCAGCGCACAAAGTCCGCGTGCCCGTCCATGTACAGCACATTGGCGCCGCCGGGGATGTGGTTGAACATTTCGGCCGTCGTGCCCACCTTGTCCCACACCACGGGGATGGACGACTGCGCCGTGTCGGCGGCGCCGGGGTTGTTGATGTCCGTGATGAAGAAGCGCTCAATGCCCTCGCGCAGGCGGCACATGGTCAGTTCGGAGTTCGGCGAGACGCGCGCGTTGCCCGCGTGAACGAAGGTGAAGTCCTCGTCGTTGCGCTGTTCGACCAGGTCGTACTGCCCCTGCATCCAGGGCTGGACCACGCGCTCGAAATAGGCGCCCAGGAAGAAGCCCTGCCCCCACACCACCGGCACAAGCCAGGAATTGTCGGGAACCACCCACCCGAAATAGACGTAGGAGCGGTCGGCCGGCAGGATGTCCGATCCGGGGGTGTACTCCCCGTTCCGCGGGTCGCCGTCCATGCGGTCCACGAGAATGCGGCCCGAGGCGTCCGCAAAATCGCCGCCGGGCTCGAACACGTCCCTCAGATTCTCCGGGTCCGACGGGCAGAAAATGCTGTTGAGGTCCGTCAGGTATTCCGGATACGAGGACTTGAGGGAAAAAAGCAGGTTGACGACGCGGATGGATTTCGGGGGAAACTTCCCGCCGGGGGCCTCGCCGCTGTACATCTTCAGCACCAGGCCGAGCTGCTTGAGGTTGTTCTGGCAGGACGCGCGCCGGGCCGCCTCGCGGGCACGGGAGAGCGCCGGCAGCAGGATCGCCGCCAGGATGGCGATGATCGCGATGACCACCAGCAGTTCGATCAGTGTAAAGGCGTTCTTTCTGCCCATGTCCGCGCTCCTTGTGTCCGTCCGCGGGGTCACCCTTCGTTTGATATGACCCGCGGCGCGGCGGTATGGTTTCCGTCCCGCCCCCGGCGGCGGCAACCCACGGGAACACGCGCATGAGCCAGGAAACCGCGACACTGACCCTCCACTGCGGGGACGTCAGGGGCATTGTCTACCATGTGAGCCGGTTCATCTTCGAGAACGGCGGCAACATCATCAACGCGCAGCAGCACGCCGAGGCGCTGGACAACCGCTTCTTCATGCGGGTGCATTTCGACTGCTCCGGCATGGGGCGGTCGCGCGGGGAGCTGCGCGCGGACCTGGCAAAGCTGGCGGCGGAGTTCGGCATGGAGACCTCCCTCTCCTTTTCCGGCGAGCGCAAGCGCATGGCCGTGCTGGTGTCCAAGTACGACCACTGCCTCTACGACCTGCTGCTCCGGCACCAGTACGGGGAGATCAACGCGGACATCGCCCTGGTCATCGGCAACCACCCGGACCTGGAGCCCGTGGCGGCGGGGTTCCGGGTGCCCTTCTTCACCGTGCCCGTGCCCCCCGGCGAAAAAGAGGCCGCGGAGGCGCGGATGCTGGAGCTGCTGCGGGCGCACCATGCCGACTTCGTCGTCCTGGCGCGGTACATGCAGATCCTGACCCCGGCCTTCATAGACCGCTTCCCCCACCGGGTGATCAACGTGCACCACGGGTTCCTGCCGGCCTTCAAGGGGGCCAAACCCTACCACCAGGCCTACGAGCACGGGGTGAAACTCATCGGGGCGACGAGCCACTACGCCACGGCGGACCTGGACATGGGCCCCATCATCGAGCAGGAGACCCTGCGGGTGAACCACACCCACAGCGTGGAGGAACTGGTGGCGCTGGGGCGCGACATTGAGCGCCATGTGCTCTCCACGGCGGTGCGCGCGCATGCCGACGACCGGATCATGGTGTACCGGCGGCGGACCATCGTTTTCCGCTGAGACCTTGAAAACCGAAAATAATGCTTGCAATGGAAAGGGTATTGTGGTAGAGTGAGACAGTCCCGGGGGCGGTCCGTTTGCCGCTTCCGGTTGTTTGTCGATCAGCTCCCAGGTGTTCGAGTTTCATAGTCCCGACCTTGCCAGTGCTGAGACGACGTTATTTGTGGAAGTCGGGCGGTGCCCGGAACAAGGAGCTGTGAAGATGAACATCTATGTTGGCAACCTGTCGTACTCGACGCGTGACGAGAGCCTGCGGGCCGCTTTTGAGCAGTTCGGCCAGGTGGACTCGGCCCGCGTGATCATGGACCGCGAGACGGACCGGTCGCGGGGCTTCGGCTTCGTCGAGATGCCGGTGGCGTCCGAGGGCCAGGCCGCGATCAAGGCGATGGACAACGCCGACCTCGACGGCCGCGCCGTCAAGGTCAACGAGGCGCGTCCCAAGGCGGACGACGACCGCCGCGGCGGCGGCGGCGGTTATGGC
>JAPXRP010000027.1:0-32346 GCA_033813475.1 Candidatus Hydrogenedentota bacterium | reverse complement strand
GCGTCCGCCGGCCACCTGGAATCCCGTCGGCGCGCTTTTCAGGGTCACGTCAATCGGTCCGTCGAAACCCTCGCGCCGAAGGGCGTGCACCGTGAAGACCGCGTCGCGCCCGGGGGGGATGGTGAGGGAGGACGGGGTCATGTACAGGGTGTAGTCGGGCACCGGGGCGCTGATGCGGAGTCGGTAGGCGTGGTCCGTGCCCCCGTGACGGCGGGCGTCCGTGATCTCCACCCAGTAGTCGCCGTCCGCCGGGAGAACCGTTTCCAGGAACGGGTCCGCCCCCTGGGTGAGCGTGCCCAAACCGAGATGGAGATCCCCGCGCTTCTCCATGGCATCATCATTAAACGCGACGACTTCGCCCGTGGCGCTGCGCAGCCGGACCAGGGCGTCCAGAGGGGATTGGAGATTCCTGGCGGTGACCTCTGCCACCACGGTCTCCCCGCGGTTTCCCCGTATCTTGAAGAGGTCAACATCGCCGGGGAGACCGATGCGGCCGTTCACGGTCGCGGGAAGCTCCAAGGCTTGGGCGCCGTCCTGCGTGTCATTTGGCTCCTTCTCCGGGACTTCAGGAAACGCCCCCACCTGATAGGGAATGCTGTTGGCGGGTCCGTGGGGGAACGGCGGTGAAACGGCGAGAATCTCGCCGGGAAAACCGGCGGTGTCATAGGGAACGGTGGCTTCCCCGCCGAGATTCCAGCCCGAGAGCGACGCCGTGACCGGTTCCCCCGCGCGTCCCCCGAGGGGGAAGGCCCCGGTGACAAAGGGAAGCTCGCCCAGCGCGAGACGGTAGACAAAATCCTCGCGGCCCCGGTAGACGGCGTCGCGGATTTCCAGCACATACTCCCCGTCCTTCGGCAGGACGTGGTGCAGCACGGGGTCTGCGGCGTCCCGGAAATCGTCCGCATAGGCCAGTTCCGAGCCGTTCGGGCCGAACAGGCGCAGGGTGGGCTGGAACCATCCGGGCACGGCGTCCGCCATGAACGGCAGCAGGGTGCGGGCGCACACACGGGCGACGAGTTCCTGGCCTGCGTTGCCCCGGAAACGAATGCGGTCCACATCGCCCGGCATAATCTGGCCATTCACCACCACCGGCGTCTCCAGGGCGGGCTCCTCCGGGAGCAGGAAGGGCAGACTGGGATCGTTGGGTTCCCCCTCGCCCGCTTCGGGCAGGGTTCCGACCTGAAACCGAACAGGGTTGGAGACGCCGGCCGCCGTCACCACGCGGAGTTCGCGTTCCCCCGGGTCCGCGTTCTGGGCGATGGCGACGGCCACCAGAAGCATCTCCCCGATCTGCGCATTCGGCTGGCGTCTGCGGAAGTTTGCCATCTCAAGATGAAGATGCAGCAGCTCCTTGAGGCTCTTTCCGGAAATCTCCTCGAACATCGGGTGGCGGGGTAGCATCCCCTCCCCGGCGGGCGCCGCGCCGGCTTCCGGGGGGGCGGGCGCCTTTCCCTTCCAGGCAAGCTGGTTGCGGAGCTGGCGCGCCAGCGGGCTCTCCGGGGGCAGGCGGTCCAAATGCCGGGAAAAGGCCAGCCGCATCTGGCGGACCACCTCGCGCCGCTGTTCCGCCTGGAGGTTTCGGATGGCGCGGTAGTGGGTCACGACGGCGGCCCCGACCCCTGTCCCGGTGACATGCACCTCGGACACCCCCTGCAGGTACTGGCCGCCGAGGAGCACATTAAAGGTTTCGCCCTTTTGACCGCCTGCTGGAAAGGCATAGCCCAAACGCGGAACGGGTCCCGTTGTCTGCGTCCAGGAGGCCGGGGACAGCAGGATGACCGCCAGGAGAAGGCAGCACGCGGACAGGCGTCCCATCGTGGTCTGGATCATGCTTCCAAAATCTCCTTGAGCAACCCTCCCCGTCTTTCGCCGGGCCCCGGCGCGGGCAGCACGTTCACCTCGATCCCCTTGCTGTTGGGCAGCGGCCCGTCGGGATCTATGCCCAGCAGCCCGTACATCGTGCCGATGAGGTCCGCGGGGTACACCGGCCGTTCGGCGACCTCCTCGCCCCGCGCGTCCGACGCGCCCACCACGGCGCCCCCGCGGAAGCCGCCCCCGGCGACCACGGAGCAGAAGCAGTTGCCAAAATGGTTGCGGCCCCCGTTCCAGGGGGCCTCCCAGAGGATCTTCGGAGTTCTGCCAAACTCGCCGCCCCACCATACAATGGTGCTGTCCAGCAGGCCCCGCTGGTGGAGGTCCTCCAGCAGCGCGGACATGCCCTGGTCCAGTTCGGGCAGTTTCCGCTTCATGATTTCAAAGTGCTGCTTATGGGTGTCCCATCCCTTGTAATTGACCGTGACATAGGGAACCCCCTGCTCCACGAGACGGCGCGCCGTGAGGCAGGACTGGCCGAAGGTGTTCTTTCCGTAGCGTTCGCGAACCTCCTCCCCCTCCTGCGACAGATCGAAAAGGCTCCGCGCCTCGCCGAACATGAGGCCGTAGGCGTTCTCCTCGCTGCGGTCCAGTGCCTGGAAGGCGGGACTGTCCGGGTGGGCTCTTCCCAGCGTGTCCAGCGTGTGCAGGAAGTTTCTGCGGCCGCGCTGCCGCTCGTCCGAAATCCCCTCGGCCACAATGCCCTCCACGGCGAAGGGGGTTTTGGCGGGGTCGCCCCCGGTGGCAAAGGGCTTGTGGCGCTGGCCCAGAAAGCCCGCCTCGGAGAAGCGCCCCTGAAGTTCTGTCAGGACAATGTAGGGCGGCACAATCCCGGTGTAGCCGTGATCGTAGCCCTTGAAGAGCGAGACAACGGCCCCGGCGGAGGGGAAGACCAGCCGTCCCGGGGCGCATCCGGTCTGCACCATGTAGGACGCCGTTTCGTGCGCGTTGATGCGGTGGGTCATGCTGCGGAGGATGGCGTACTTGTCCGCGTGCCGGGCCAGCATCGGGAGCGCGGCGTTGATCTGGATGCCGGGGACATTGGTCTCGATGACCTGGTCCAGGGGGCCGCAGTAGTCGCTCCCCGCGTCCGGCTTCGGGTCGAAGGTGTCCAGATGGGACGGGCCGCCCCACATCCATATCTGGATGACCGACTTGGCGCGCGGGGGCGCGGGGGCGGCGTGCGTCGGGCGATGACCCGCCGCCGCCAAGGCCGCCGTCCCCAGCAGGCACCGTTTGAGAGCCGTGCGGCGGGGAATGTTCCGGTCCGCTCCTTCAGCTTCCATTTGTTTTCTGGCTCCGAGGATTGGGCTAATGCCGGTAAAGAAACTCTTTGGTGTTCACCAGGGCCCAGACCAGATCCTCCAACGCCTCGCGTCTTGTGAGCCCGGTCTCTCCCGCATGGGCGAGGGCGGCCGCCTGCTCTTCCGGCGTGGGGGGACGGGAGAGGATTTCGAGATAGGCCTGGCGCACGGCCTGGGCGGGCTTCCCGCGCGGCCCTCCGGCCACCCTGCCGATCAGGGGGGCGGAGGCGAGACGGCGGCGCAGGGTGCTGGAGTTCAGCAGATGAAGGCGCTGGGCGTCCGTGGGCGTGTTGTTGCGCTCCGAGAGAAGGCCCGTGTCCCGCGAAGGCCGTCCAAACAGCTCCAAGAACGGCGAGGAGACGCTTCCGTCTGCCAGGGAGACGGCGGGACGGTATTTCGGGATGTAGGTAAACGGTTCCGGGACGGCGCTCATATAATCCTCGCCCGGGCCGAGGAGGGTGCTGAACAGGTCGGCCAGCACCTCGGCGTCCAGACGCCGGGCGCCATAGCAGGCGAACCGGGCCTCGGCCTCCGGGTGGGGGGCTGCGGGGATGCACGACTGCTGGTAGGTGGCGGAGTTCAGGATGACGCGCAGGAGGTGGCGGAGATCATACCCGGAGGCGGTGAGTTGGTTCTCAAGATACGCGAGCAGCGCGGGGTTCACCGGCGGGTTGTCAGTCCGGAGGTCGTCGGCCTCATGGACAATGCCCCGGCCCAGGAGCCAGAACCAGACCCGGTTGGCCGCGGCCCGCGCGAACCACGGGTTGCCCGGTGCGGTCAGCCAGTCGGCGAAGACCCGGCGCGGGTCCATCTCCGGGGGAATCTCCACGGGCGCGCCGTCGGGGAAGACGGCGGCAATCGGCGCGGACCGGGCCGGGTCCGGCATCACAATTTCCTCTTTCCATTCGGCGGTGGGCTTGAAGACAAGGGCGGAGAAGAAGGCGGCGCATCCCCTGCGCTGGTCGTCGGACCAGAAATCGGCGCGTGTTCCCATGAACGTGAGCGCGGTGGCGGCGGCGAGCCCCTCCGGTTTCCGGTTCTCCGCCGCCCGGTAGAAGTTCACCGGGGGTACCCGAAAATTGCTTCCGCTGGCGGTCAGGAGAGTCCGGGCGAACTCATCGTAGGGCAGGTTGTCCCGGAGGGCGGCGCGGACCCATTCATGGTAGGCCTGGGCGCCGTTTGGCCACAGGTTGATGGGGAACTCCGCCTTGACGCGGAGGATGTCGCACCATTTCATGGCCCAGTAGTCGGCGTATTCCGGCCGTTGCAGAAGGGTGTCAATCAGCGCGGCCCGCTTTCCGGGTTCTTTGGAGGAAAGGAAGGCCGTCACCTCCCTGGGATCGGGGCGGATCCCCAGGATGTCCAGATGGACCCGGCGGAAGAATACCGCGTCCGAACAGGGCAGCGCCGGAGTGACCCCGTGGGCGGAAAGGTCGTCGCGGACAAAGCGGTCCAGCTCCGTCACGGTCTCCCGGGACCGCGCACTCTCAAAGGGTGGCCGGGGTTGCGCATTCCCCCATGACGCGCAGGCAAGCCCGAGGAGGGCAAAGAGGAACCCCCAATGCGATCTTGCTGTTGCGCTCATGCGTCCAAACCCATTGCGTATTTCCACCGTGCTGAAAATCGGATGCCGCTGGTTAAACACCGGAGCCTCCGGGCGGTTCCACGCCCCAAAAAGCCTTTTCTCCGCTACCTTCCCTGCGCAGTGAACGAGATGCTGTCCGTGGGTCCGGAAACGGCGCAGAAGTGGCGGAGAATCACCTCGGCAAACGCGCCGCCGCAGCCCTCAAAGTAGTCCTGTCCTCCTTTGAAGGCCTTGCGCACGGGGCGGGTCGGGGCGGGAATGTAGTGAGACTGGCCGTAAGGCCCCTCCTCCAGCACCGGTGACACCGCCCGGAGCATTTCCAGCGCCCGGTCCCGCCGCCCCCACCGGCTGAAAGCCTCGGCCACCTGCGCGGGCCAGGCGGTGTAGGATCCCGTGAACCCGTGGTCAGCGCGGAGCGAGTTGCCCGGCCAGCCGCTTTCCCACGAGGCCATGACCTCCGGGCGGGAAAGGGTGTCCACGGCGGAGGGATCCTCAATGGACAGGGCGCGGAGCCACTGCCCCGTCCACAGCTCGCGGTCCACGGAATCCATCATGCGGCCCCGCAGGTCCGGCGATATATCCTCTGCCAGGCACGCGGAAACGGTCATGAAGTCCACAACGGAGCGGACCTCCTGCCGGCGTCCGTCCGGCATGAGGCAACTGAACCAGCCGTTGGCGCCGTTGCAAAGGGAAAGCACGCGCCCCGCCAGCACCCCCGCCTCCTCCTCAAGACGCGCGGCATCCTCCCCCCTGCCCCGCTCCCTCAGCATGCCCGCGAGCGTCCGCATCATCCACACGTTCGCGGCGTTGAACGACGGCACTACATTCGTGTAGGTGGGCACCGTTTCCAGGAGGTTGTCCTTGGTGCCGTAGTCGGCCAGGCCGGACGGGGTGTCGGCCAAGGTCTTCCAGTGGGTGGCCAGGGATTCGAGGTGCTCCAGAATGGTCCTTCCGCCGACACTCTCCTGCAAGAACGCCCAGTCATCGTTCAAGCGCATGTAGGTCGTGAGCAACTGGAAAAGCGCATAGTCGTTGGCGCTGTACCAGGGGCCCACGCCCTTCAACGTGAGGAAATCAACGGCATAGCAGGAGTGGATGTCCGCCGTCAGGAAGAGCCGGAGCTGCTCTTTCAGTCCCGCCGGGTCCAGCAGCGCCCAGAGGGTTCCGTAAAACTGCGTGTCCCAGAAGTAGGTGAGCGTCGGGGCGTAGAACGGCGAGGCGGTCACGAAAACCCGGGGGTACTTTTCGGAGAGGACGGCGCGTTCCATAGACAGCCAGCTCAGCACACTGCCGTAATAGACGCGGTGCAACGCCGGGTCGTCCGTCGTCAGCGTGGGCAAATGCCCGCTGTATCTTCCGTTCCCCGGGGTGAAGGCATCCCTGAAACGCATTTCCCATGCGTTCCGGGCAGCCTCCTGCTGATCCTTGAAACCGTTCAGCCAGCCGTGCGCCCGTGTGAGCGTCTCCGCCCGGTCTGTGCCGAGAGCCACGGTCATCCGCACGGTCAGGCTGCCGCCGGGTGCCAGCAGCTCCTCCCAATGGAGACAGTCGTCCGCGTCCATGGACTGCGGGGACGGCGTCATAACCATGGCGGCCACGGCGGGCGACTTGCTGTCGGCCCAAGTGACCGCGTCCTCCCCGTCCGGAACGGCGCGGTGGTCCTGTGCCTTGTCGTCCGGCCTCGGGGGCGCCCACTCCCAGGTTCCTTCCAGGCGCCGGACAATCATCCGCGAGATGAGAGAGACGGCGGCGGCTGTTCCCGTGTCCGTGGGGTTCTCCACGGTAAAGGTCAGCAGGAGCCCCGCACCCGAATCCGCCATGCGCGTGGTGGTGTGGACCTTGAGGGTGCCCGCAGTCCCCCCTCTCAGGATTTCATACGCCCTCCATTGGGAGGTTTCGGCGGCCACCGGCGCGCCGTTCACAGAAAGTGCCAGGGCTTCGCCGCCCTGCGACAGCGGGGGGAAGGTGGCTGCCGTGACCGAAAGCACGTTTCTTCCGGCGGCCACCGCCCCGTGCAGATTGGCCAATGCGGGCATGTGCTCCAAGGTGGCGCAGGTCTGGACACTGCCGCCGAGTTCATCGAGCGAGGCCGGAAACGGGAGCGCATCCGCGCCATGGACGGTTTCCACCGCGAACAGGGCCACAAGGACGGTCAAACAATGGAGCCTATTGTGTGTCACGATCGTCTCTCCCAAGGATGTCTTCTTCAGACCGGTTTCGCGTGCATGCCGGACCGTCCAGAAGGTTTATCAGGGCGAGGTGCTTCCGCTCGTTGTTCCATGCGGCGAAGGCGAACGCCACAACCGCCAACGCGAGCAGCATGCACAACTGCACCATGACGGGAAGCATGGCCGCCATGAGCGCCTGAGTGCCGGGATCCAGGGTGTTGGCGCGGACGCGCTCCGCCACGTGGAACGGATTGGCAAGAAGGGGTTTTGTGGCGAGGAGTCCCCCTTCGGTCACCCCAAGCAACAGGAGGAGGCCGCCGCCCGCGACCGGGAAGGTGCGGACGAGCCGCCGGCGTTTCTCCACCTGGCGTCTGAGGCGGTCTGGCGAAGGCATGCTTTTGTCTCCAGTGCGCTGCCAGAAGCCTAGCATACGCGGCCGTCCCATGTTCCACAAGGGGGGGCATGCTATACTTTTGGGGACTGGGGGGGCGCGTCAGGAGTCTTCACCGTGACGGAAACCATCCGAGAGCAGCTGGAGAAGCGGGAGTCCATGACCCTGTGCCCCGGGGCGGCCCTGGCGGCCGAGACCCGCGGGCGGGAACATCCGGAGACGGAGGACCCGCACCGGACCGCATTCCAGCGGGACCGTGACCGCATCCTGCACACGAAGGCCTTCCGCCGGCTCAAGCGGAAGACGCAGGTCTTTCTCGCCCCCGCCGGGGACCATTACCGCACCCGCCTGACGCACACGCTGGAAGTGTCCCAGATCGCGCGCAGCATCTCGCGGGCCCTGTTTCTGAACGAGGACCTCACGGAGGCCATCGCGCTGGGCCATGACCTCGGCCACACGCCCTTCGGCCACGCGGGCGAGCGTGTTTTGGACCGCGCCCTCGAAGGCGGTTTCCGCCACTACGAGCAGAGCCTGCGCGTGGTGCAAAAGCTGGAGAAGCGGCGGTCCGGCCCGGGGCTCAACCTGACCTGGGAGGTGCGCGACGGCATTGTGAACCACTCCCGGGGCAAGGGCGTGCTCTACGGACAACCGCAGGGCGCGGACGGGCCCGCCACACTGGAGGGACTGGTGGTCGCCATCGCGGACGCCATCGGCTACATCAGCCACGACATAGACGACGCCCTGCGCGCGGAGGTGCTCCGGCCGGAGGATTTGCCCCGCGACGCCGTGGGGGTTCTGGGAAAAACCACGTCCGAACGCATCAACACGATGGTGGTGGGGGTGATCCACGGAAGCGCGGACGGAGCCGTGGGCATTGTGCCGGAGGTGCGGGATGCCATGCTGGTCCTGCGCACCTATCTGTACTCCACGGTGTACCCCTGCGCGGCCATAGACACGGAGATCAAGAAGGCGGAGCAGATGCTGGAAACGCTGCACGCGCACCTGCTGGCGAACCCGCTCCCCGACATGCTGGAGGCGGACCCGGCGGACTCCCTGGCCCGCCGCACGGCGGATTTTGTGGCGGGCATGACGGACGAGTACGCCATGCAGCTCTACCGCGAACTCATCCTCCCCTCCCCCTGGCGGGGCTGACGCACCCCCTGAAAACACAACGGGCCGGGACCCGCCCCGTGCGGCGTCCCGGCCCTTGGTGTTTCGGTCACTTCTTGCGGAGGGCCTGCGGGAGGTACTCAGGGAGCTTCTTGTCCGCGAAGACGGGGGCCAGCCGCGCGAAGCGCTGGCGGCCGTTGACCACGGGGACGCTCGCCCAGTCCTCGCCGATGAGCGGCTTCGCGTAGCGGACGAAGTCGTCCGTGACGTCCGTCTTGGACGGCGAAATCCACGCCTCCGGGAAGGTTCGCTCGGAGTTGGCGACCAGCTCCAGGGGGGCCTTGTCGTAGCGCACGTTGTAGATGGGGCCGGGTTCGCGCAGGATGGTGGACATCCAGCCGTTCTCGCCGGACACGGCGATCAGCACGGCCTGCTGGCCGACCTTGTAGGCCTCGTCCAGGTCCACCACGGAGGCGTAGACCGCCGTGCTGCGCTGGTCGGTTCCGGAAACCTGGCCGCGCGCCTTGCCGGGCACGGGGAGCTTGTTCGCGTTGAGCAGGTTGACCACCTTCTGGGCGGCGGTGATCTGCGTGGCGCCAAAGTTCGTGTGGCCGAAGCTGTCGCGCACGTCGCCGAGCTCGCCGACGTCAAAGCCCTCGCTGACCACGACCACGCAGCGGCCGTCGCGCAGGAGCTGCTGGTTGACGTTGTCGCACAGCTCCTCCGCGGAGACCTTCGACTCGGCCATGTATATCTGGAGCGGCATCTCGCGCTTGGGGTCGGCCAGCCGCGCCGCGGCGGGGATGTAGCCGATCTTGCGGCCCATGGCCTGGAGCACCAGCACGGGGTCCGCCGGGCAGGAGCCCCGGTTCTCCTCGTCGGCGTTCTGCACGATGCCCATCCAGTACCGCGCCACGCTGCCGTAGCCCGGCGTGTGGTCAATGAGCTTGAACTCCGCGTCGCCCACGTCGTTGTCAATGGTCTTGGGCACGCCGACGGCGACGAGGTCCAAGCCCTGCTCCTGGGCGAGCACGGCGACCTTGTGCGCCGTGTCCATGGAGTCGTTGCCGCCGTTGTAGAAGAAATAGCCGATGTCGTGGGCCTTGAAGACCTCCATGACCCGGGCGAAGTCCTCCTGCTGGTCCTTCTTGAGCTTGTAGCGGCAGGTGCCCACGGCGCCTGCGGCCGGGGTGTAGCGGAGCAGGGCGATTTCCTCGTCGCTCTGGACCGACAGGTTAAGCAGCTCCTCGCGGAGCACCCCCTCGATGCCGTGCCATCCGCCGTAGACGGTTCCGAAGGTGTCCGGGAACATCCGGCACGCCTCCACCACGCCGCGCAGGGAGCTGTTGATCACGGGGCTGGGTCCGCCCGACTGGGCCACAATCACATTCTTCGGCATGTGCGCTCTCCCTAGGTGTGTTTCTGTCAGGGCCCCGGGCAAGACGCCCGGGCCCCTCCTATCTTCCGGGCTCCTCGAGCCAGGTCATGACAAATCCGCGGTCCCCGTCCAGGATGCGCTGCTTCAGCTCCATCGCGGGCCTGTAGTCGGGGTATTTTCCCAAAAGCGCGTTGAACGCCACAAGCCCGGCGCTGTCCCCCCGGTGCAGGTAGACGGACAGGGCGTGCATCAGCTCCTCGCGGGGCTTGGGGCGGTTGCCCGCGCGGGCCTCGAAGTCCGCCATTCCGCGGGCATACGCCTCGCCGGCCTCGTCGCGGCGCCCCAGTTTTTCCAGCACGATCCCGCGCATGATGTGGGCCTCCGGATGGTCGTCCCACTGCCGCGCGACGTCGGCATAGGCCGCCGCGGCCTCCTCCAGTTTTCCGGACTGTGCGAGGACCACGGCCCGCGTGAGCGCGGCGTCCCCGTAGCCTTCATCCTCCTTGAGGGCGGCGTCCGCCAGCGTGAGGGCGCGCTCGTAGTCCCTGCCCGCCGCGGCCGCGACGGCGTCCCGGTGGAGTTCCAGCGCGCGGGTCTTGGGCACATAGACGGGCTTGCGGCCCGTTTCCGCATAGCACCCCCCCAGGGCAAGCAAAGGAAGCGAAAGGGCGGCGGCCGCGCAAAGGGAAAGGGCCTTGCGCGTCCGGGAACGGCCAGTTGTTTTCAGGGAGTCCGCCATGGGGGTCCGTGCGCCTATTTCAGGCGGTAGAGAATCTCGCCCGCGTCCGGCACGAGCAGAAACCCCTCGTCCTCGCGGTCGCGCCAGTCGTCGGGGTTGATGCTGTCCGGGTCGCGGTAGTTGAGGTTGATGGCCCGGCATTCGGCCTCGGGGATGGATGTCGCCAGGGTGACGGTGACCCGGGGTTTCTCGACGCCGTCCTCGTAGGTGCCCATGCCCCGGACGTGGGTGGAATGGGCCAGGATGCCGCCGGGGATGTCCGCGAACCGGTCCATCTGCTTCACAAAGTAGTCGCGGACGTGGTAGCCAATCCGCGCGATGAGTTTTCCGTGGGTGACGCTGACCTCGTGGATGTGCTTTCCGTAGATGATCAGCTCGCCGTCGTCGGCGATCACGGGCTCGAGTTTGTACATGCACTTTCCGGCGACCCATATCTCGTCGTACATGGGCGGGGCCAGGGCCAGAACGCTTTTGAAGGGCCGGTCCTTGTAGACGATGTGGGTTTTCGCGCTCAGGTCGGCGGCGCGGTCCCAGGCCTCCTCGGGCGTGCCGAAGAAGACGGCCTTGGTGTCCTTCTTCACCTGCGTCAGGCAGAAGCAGCGCTTCTCCACGGGGATCATGGCGGCCGCGCGGTCCACCACGGCGCGCACGGGCGTGTGCTTGGTGCCGTTGATGGCGTAGTTCGTGATGAGGGCGCCCAGCCAGTGGAAGAGGTTCAGGATGTCCTCCCCCGCGACGCCGGGGTAGAAGTACTTGTTGCCGCCGCTGAACCCGACCACCTCGTGCGGGAAGACCGGGCCGACGACGCACACCAGGTCGTAGTCCAGCACCCGCCGGTTGAGGGTGACCTCCGCCCCCTGCCGGAGCAGGCCGCCCGACAGCTCGGCGATGTCGTCCTCCGTGAAGGCCCCCACACGGGTCAGCGCCTCGGGGTTCTTCCAGTCATGGTTGAAGATGCCGATGTCGCCGTATTTCCCCGCGCGCTCCTCCGGCGTGATGCCGAGCAGCGTGTGGATCATGGCGTCCGTCATGGGCGGGTGGGTGCCCAGGGCGATAAGGTAGTCCATCTTCTTCGCCCGGCCGTGCACCGCGTCGTGCAGGGCGCGGAAGACGAGGGGCATGGGCATGCTGCGGGTCTGGTCGGGGATGATGAACAGCACCGATTTGCCGTCGAGGGCCAGGGTGCCGCAGGCTTCGGCCACAAAAGCGCGGATTTCGTCCGCGCTGAGGTACCCCTCTTCAGCAATCTTCTCAAGCACCGCCATGGGTGTTCTCCCTCAGGGGCCGACTGTCACTTCACCGCATCTGTCACGGCGAAGCCGAGGCCCCCCAGCTTTTCTGCCATCTCCGAGTCGTGAACGGCCATTTGGACCCGTGTGTTGAAGAACTCGCGGCGACGCGGATATTCCTTGCGGAGGCGGTCAAACCAGGCCGCCTGGGCCTCCCTCCCCTCCTGCGACAGAATGCCGCGCATCCGCGCGTCGTCCGCCGAAATGTCGTAGACCGTGCTCACCGCCTCAAACACCGCGCCGGCCCTGCGGGGATCAACCAGCAGTTCCGGACAGTCCGGGGGCGGCAGGAGCGGCGCGGGATCCCATTCAGGAAGGCGGCCCAGGGCGCGGCACAGCGCCTCGTACACCTGCCGGGTGCCGTTGACTTTGCCGTCGAAGGAGTACCCGGCAATGTGGGGGGTGGCGATGGCCGCCGCGGCGACCAAGTCCAGATCAGGGGCCGGCTCGCCCTCCCAGACATCCAGCACAGCGGCGCGCACGTGTCCCTGCACCAGGGCCGCCTTGAGGGCCGTGTTGTCCACCACCGGCCCGCGCGACGAGTTGAGCACGATGACGCCGGGCTTCATGGCCGCGAGGAGGCGCCTGTCGCAGAGATGATAGGTCGGGTGTGGACCTGCCTTTTCGATGGGGACATGAAAGGTGATGATGTCGCAGGCGAGGATGTCGGACAGGGGCCGGAAGGCGCCGCCGCCCTCCCGCTCCTGGCGGGGCGGATCGTTCAGCACGCAGGTCATGCCGAGGGCGGCGGACTTGGCCGCAACCTTCGTCCCGACATTGCCCACGCCGACGATGCCGAGGCTCATGGAGGACAGGTCAAGCCCGAGGCGCTGTTCCAGGGTGAGCAGGGCGGCGGTGATGTAGTCCCCGACGCTGTTGGCGTTGCAGCCCGGGGCACTGCTGAAGGCCACACCGTTCGCGGCCAACCATTCCTTGTCCACATGGTCCTCGCCGATGGTGCAGGTGCCGACAAAGCGGACGGGGGTGCCGTCGAGCAGGTCCGCGTTCACCTTGGTGATGCTGCGCACCACGAGGGCGTCCACATCGGCCAGCATGTCGCGGCAGACGGCGCGCCCATGGGCGGTGACCACCTCTCCCAGGGTGCCGAAGGCCTCGCGCCCGTAGGGCACATTTTCGTCAACCAGGATGCGCATGGCCGGTCAGTGCGCCCGCTTCCAGGGCGGGACTTCGGGCAGGTATTTGTCGAACTCGGCGATGAGCGACGCCTCGTACTCCCCGGCGTAGGTGCCCGCGAAGAAACGGTCCAGCCCCTCCTCGTAGAGGCGCTTCCAGGAGGCCTCCTCGTCGCCCGGATTAATGGGGAAGAAGAGGGCGTCGTTCTTGCGCGCCGCCTTGAGGTCGCCGTTCGCGTCGCCGATCATGAGAATCTTCGTCTTGTCGTAGCGCCCCTCGGAGGCGTACTGGATATGCTCGCCCTTGGTGCCGACCTCCTGGCCGTTGATGGTGAAGACATACTTCGTCATGTCCTGCTCGTCCCACTCGCGCTCGAGGGCCTCGCCGGGGGTCTGGGAGCAGACCATCATGTCGGCGGCGCCCATCGCCTTCTCCAGGCACTCGCGGACATAGGGGAACGGCGGCAGGCCGCCCTGCACGATGTCCTCCACGAACCGGTTGACGGCCAGCGACCACTCCAGGGCGGTGTGCATGTCCGGCTCGTCGTCGGCGGAATGGGCGGCGCAGTAGGCCTTGAGCGCCGGGTTGCCCAGCTTGGTCTCATTCTCGACCCACCGGCGCAGATTGGGGATGCTGGGCAGGGCGATGCCCCGGGCCATCGGGGCGTCCCATTCGGCCAGCAGGTCAACGGTCATGAGCAGGGCCGGAAAGCGGTTGACGCCGCGCCATTTGGAGTAGAGGTTCACAAACTCGGCGGCGGCGCGGGCGTACTTGGAGACGGCCTGAAGCCCCCAGTGCTTGATGATGTTTGGGATGAAGCACTCCTTGTGCTTGATCTCCATGGTGTCGAACGCGCACCCGTCGGAGTCTATGGCGATGAGAAACTCATTCCGGGGCTTCCATTCCTTCAACGCGGCAACGGCATCGCTCATTTCAGCACCTTTCATGCATGGTTGGTGGCGCGGTTACAGGGGTTCCAAGAAGGCTCACACACCGGAAAAGGCGGAGAAGCCGCCGTCCACGGGCAGGACGATTCCGGTGACGAAACGCGACGCGTCGCTGGCGAGCCAGACGGCGGCCCCGACGAGGTCCTCCGGGGAGCCGTAGTGGCCCATGGGGGTGTGCGCCATGATGGTCTCGCCGCGCGGCGTGGGCTTGCCGGTCTCCTTGTCCACGAGGAGGAACCGGTTCTGGTCGGTCAGGAAAAAGCCCGGCGCGATGGCGTTCACCCGGAGTTTCTGGTTGTACTCCTGCGCCAGATGAACGGCCAGCCACTGGGTGAAATTGCTCACCGCCGCCTTGGCCGCGCTGTATCCGGGGATTCGGGTCAGCGGGCGGAAGGCGTTCATGGACGAGATGTTGATGATGACCGCGCCGTCGGCGTTGTCGCGCATGGCCTGGAGGAACACCTGCGAGGGGACGATGGTGCCGCCCACGAGATTGAGGTCGAAGACCTTGCGCAGGGCGTCCTCGGGCAGGTCGAAGAAACTCTGCTCGGCGGAGGTCGTGGCCCCCTTCATGTTCCCGCCGACGCCGTTGATCAGGATGTCCACGCGCCCAAAGTCGCGGACCACCGCGTCGCGGCAGGCCTCGATGGTGGTCCGGTCAAAGACGTTCAACAGATAGCCCTTCGCCGTGCCGCCGGCGTCGGTGATGCGCTTGGCGCAGGCGTCCGCCATGTCGGGAAGCAGGTCGGCCACGGCGACCATGGCGCCCGCCCCGGCCAGTCCCTCGGCGATCGCCCCGCCCAGAACCCCGCCGCCGCCCGTCACCACGGCCACTTTGCCCTTCAGGGAAAACAGTTCCAATGTGTTCATGAGGTTCTCCTATTCCTTTTCCGCGGGTCTGCCGCGAGGCCCGAAGCAGTGGGGCCTTTCTGGATGGATGCCAATGGTAGCACACGCCCGGGCACTGTTCCAAAAGAGCGTGACGGATGCCGCACCGCTTTTTGGGATGCTCCAGGGGTGCTGTTGCAGCCAATGAGCCAGCTGCAGAATCCGCCAGCACCCATCAGGCTAAGTTCCTTCCGCGTTTCCGTCTTTCCGCTGCAACCCGATCTTCTCGAAAGGAATGCGCTCAAAACCCGGAATCTGCCTGAACACCTCTGAATCGTCCCGCAACTGAAAGTTCATCGTGGCGGCATCCACGAATCCCGGGTCCGTCTCTGTCGTGAAATTGTTCTCGTCCTCCCAGTCGCCATCCAGCAGCATGGGACAGCGCACCACGACATTTCTTGCCGATTGGTTGGCGCGCTTTTCTCCGTGAAACTCAAAGAAGCCGGCCAATTCCGGATAACGTTCCTTGTAGGGGGGGCGGGATATGTCCACCTCTCCGAGCAGCCGTTCCTTCCACAGGTCGCCGTTGAGCCATTCGGTCCAGGTGGCATCACTCCATCGGACATGGCGCATGGCCGCCTTGCAGTCCACAAAAATGTTGTTGCAGACCCGGTTGTTGTGGCCGCCGTGAACGAAAACGGCGCCGAAGTTCCCTCCCGCCGCGCGGAGGAAGACGTTTCCGTGCACCGTCTGCCCGCCTGCACCGTCGTCGAAGTACACGGCGCAGCTGCCATGGGACCGGGGTCCGCCCGTGTCCCGCCAGAAATTATACCGGAGGATGCTCCCCCGTTCCGACGGGTTGCGCCCCATGTAAAAGGCGCCGCAATCGTCGGATTCCTGGCAGATGTCGAATATTTCGTTGAACTCGATGATGTGGTCGTTGCCGCCAAGACCGATGGCCTGGTGGGGCGCGCTGTGGATGCGGTTGTGCGCAAGCCGCACGCCCACCCCGCCCATGTGCACGTTGTAGGCGTGCGTGCGCTTGCGGCGGCCCGGGTTCCAAATGTCGTTGTTCTCGGCGACATGGCCGCAGGGCGCAAGCGTCCCTCGGTCGCCCCCTTCCATGACCAGCCCGCCCGTGCCTGTGTCGGATATGTCGCACGCCGCGACGCAGTGGTTGGCCCCGCCTTTCACCACCACCCCGTCGAGCCCGGTGTTGCGCACCACGCAGGCCTCGACACGGACATTCGCGCCGCCCTCCACCAGAATGGCCGAACCGGCGCAGCAGGACACGGTCAATCCAGACAGGGTGATGTTGGCGGCGTCCCGGACCTGGATGACAGGCTCCTTCACCAGCGAAAGGACGGTGTTGTCTCCGGTCACCGGAGCGGGCGGCCAGAAATAAAGGCGTCCCTGCTCCCGGTCAATGTAGTACTCCCCGGGGGAGTCCAGTTCCTCCAGCAGGTTCAGGGCGCAAAAGCGGCGTTCTGCCTTGTTTCCCGATCCGATTCCGTAGACATGGGGGCTGGAGAGCGTGATCCGGTGCTGTGCCGGGTCAAGCGACTTCACAGCGATGGTCTCACTGGCCCAGTCGAAACACCAGTAGCCGTAGAGCCAGACGGCGGGGGCGTTCGCCCAGCGGGCCGGGCGGTCCCCGGAATACTCAAACGTGCCCGTGTCCTGGGATTCATGATTGCGCCACGGCGCGGGGCCGCTGTCCACCACCTTTGCCACCGTTGCCCACTCCCCGCCGTTGGGCCAGCGTGCCAGCGGCATGCGCGACCCGTTGAAGAACAGCTCTGGCAGGGCGGGCGGCGAGGAGAAAGCGGTTGGGAACACACCGAGGTCTTCAATCCCCTGCGAGGGCAGGTCCACCCACCGTATGGAAGCGTGTGCGGCCGGGTCAATGCGCTTCAACAGGGTATCGTCCGTTACCTGTGTGAACGCCTCAAGCGGCAGTGTCTTGCCGCCTGTAATGGAGGGGGAGTCGCCCGGGGCGGCCCGATAGACGACGGGGGCGTCGGGGGATCCTCCATCGCGGGATTCCAGAACAAACGGCGCTGACTGCTCGTACACGCCGCCGTGGACCCATATCGTTGCGCCCGCCGCCGATTCGGGATTCTGCGCGCGCGCTTGGCGGAGCCTGTCCCTGGCCCCTGCAAGGGACGCCAGCGGCGCCTCCGCCGAACCCGGGCCGTCATCCCGGCCCTGCGGGGACACATGCATCTCGACCGCAGGGCCGGGGAGATGACACAGGAACAGGATGCACATCGAAACAGCCAGTGTTTTCACGCGCAAAAGCCTCCTCCTCGCATGTCTTGTCTTGAAGGGGCGCGCCGGCGCCGGGAAAGAACGCGGAAAGCGGGCGGCGACTATTCGCCGGAGATGAAGACCGGCGCGCCCGGCTCCACACGCTGGAACAGTTCGATCACGTCGTCGTTAAGGAGCCTCACGCAGCCGTGGGACGCCGGGGCGCCGATGAGGGCCTCGCCGTTGGTCCCGTGGATGTAGATGTGGCGCGCCTTGGAGTCCACCACCCTCCCCTGCGGGTCCTTTCCGCTGTTGAGGCCGGGTTCCTTTCCTTCCAGCCAGAGGACACGTGTGAGCACGAGGTCCTCTTCTGCGGGGTCGCCGGGCAGCCACCGTTTCGCGGTGGCCGCGCGGGAACGAAAAATCCGGCCCCAGGGCTCGCCCTCGCCGAACTTCTCGGCGATCTGGTGCCATCCCGAGGGGGTCATGCCGCTGCCTTCCAGGAAGCCGACGCCCGCCTCTGCGGTGGAGCAGTCGGCGGTCCACACCGGCGCGCCGGCCGCGATGAGCCAGAGGCGCTGCAGGGGAACTGACACCAGGATGCCCGTCCCAGTCCCCACCTTCTCCTGCCAGGCGCACTGTGCCATGAGCCGGTCCAGGTCGGGCTCCGGCTGAACCGGGCCGAGAGAGCGGCGTTCACGGCAGCTCACGTTGTCGCCCTCGGACGCATGGGGAAGGCCGGTGGGAAGGTCCACGAGATACCCCCTTTCAGGAAAATGGCGCACTGTGATGGTCCGGCCTTCCGGCAGGGGCGCCTTCAGGAAGAATTCGGGGAGTCCCGTCAGTGTTGGCGGGGCGATCCGGACCCGTTTCCAGCCGGGCTCGGCCGGGGACAGCCCGGCCACCCTTTCCGGCCAGAGATAGACCGGGCTGCTGCTCCAGGGGTGGCACCAGCTCATGTTCTTCTTGTCAGCCGGACTCCAGGCCTCGAGGCAGGCCGTGGCGCCATGGCGCAGCATCTCCCGCCAGGAGCGCTTGTCGTTTGATGTCAACAGCTCGTAGCCAAGGTCGGGCACCCCGTTCTCAAAGCAGGCTTCAATGACATAGGGGGCCATATACACCCCGCAGGCCAGGCGCTTCTGGCGGATGAAGTCCAGCATGGCCGCCTTGTCCGCCCCGGCATGCAGCCCGAAGGCCAGGGGAACCGCATTGGCATGCAGAGAACTGTGCTTGGAACCGGGCGCATCGAGGTAAAGGCCCGTCGCGGGGTCAACGAGGCGCGCGGCAAACCCCGCCGCCACCCGGTCCGCCCGCCGGTCATAGTCGGTGGCATCCATGCC
Organism: Candidatus Hydrogenedentota bacterium; assembly: GCA_033813475.1. Classification (GTDB taxonomy): domain Bacteria; phylum Hydrogenedentota; class Hydrogenedentia; order Hydrogenedentales; family CAITNO01; genus JAAYBR01. The sequence continues at coordinate 14,011 of JAPXRP010000027.1, read as the reverse complement.
CAGAAGGCGCGCCAGCTCCGCCCCGGCGCGCAGGGCACCGTAATAGAAGCCGTTGACCACGGCATTGGCCCTCTCTGCGGCGTAGTCATAGTCATAGTCGTCACGCATTTCGGCGGGCCAGTCAACAAGCACCCATTTCTCTTTGGGGCGCGTGACCCCCTCCACAAGTCCGTCGGCATTCTCAAACCGCCGGAAATACCCGAAAAGCGGCGCATACGACCGGTTCATGATGTCCCTTGTGAACGCCTCATCGCCGGTATTCTTGAAGTACTGGAGGAGCATCAGGGGGTACTGGAGGGAATACTCCGTGATCTCCTGCATGAAACTGCCGGGTGCGACGGCCATCATTCCCGGGCAAATCTGCTGGGAGAGCGCGAAGTCGTGGAGGGCTTTCCGGGTGAGGGTCGGGTCCGCCGTGAGCCAGAAGTGGGACCGGGCGGTGATGACGGCGTCCCCCAGGTACTGGCCCTTTTCGCGGGTGGGACAGTCCAGAAAGCCGCCCTGGGATCCCATGACCACGCCGTTCCGGCAGATGTTCCAGACCTGCGTGAGTTCCTCGTCCGAACACTCGAAGGTGCTCCGGGAGGGGTCAAACGGGTGATGGCGGACCTCAACCCAGACCTCGGGCGTGCCCGGCGCGTCGAGAAGCTCCATATAGCGGAATCCCCGGTAGTCGAAGAACTCCACCAGGTCCTCGCCGCCTGAGAGCGTGACGGTCTCCTCGTACTTGCTGCTGGCGCGCATGTTAAACCGCACCTCTTTGGGGCCGGACAGCTCTTCGCCGTGGCGCACAATCACCCGTTGTCCGGGTTCCCCCCGGAGAAGCAGGCGCGTGTGTCCGACGATTTCGGCGCCGAAATCATGGAACCAGCGCCCTTTGGGGAGGGCCTCGGAGCTTTTCGGCAGCACCCTTCGTGTTTCGAGGGGCGGGGTGAGCTGACGGACGAAGACGTGGTCCTGGGGATCGTTCACCGGGGCGCCCCAGGCGCGGTCATCGAATCCCGCCTCCCGCCATCCCGCCGGAACAAGGCGCATGTCAATGTTTTCCAAGAACTGCGTCTTGTAGCCGATGGTCTCCCCGGTGGGAAAGGCCTCCAGAGCGAAGCACTTCCAGGATTCATCGGAGACGATGCTTTGGGCGACAGCGCCGGCCGCGTCCAGCAGGTCACACTGAAGCCGCAGCCCGGACCGGTTGTCGCCGCTGTCCCACACGCGGTTGCGGAGCCCCTGATAGTAGAGGTGCACTGCCAGAACATTCACGCCCGGCCGGAGGAAAGGGAGAATATCCGCCTCCAGGCAGGGGTGCGCGAAGGGATAGCCTGACTCGGGCCCCTGAAAGACCTTATCGCCGTTGAGGAAGACCATGGCGTAGTCGTCGGCCGTGAAAGTGATCCGCGCCCCGGCGGGCAGCTCATCCAGCGAAAACTCCCTCCGCAGGAGGGTGTGCAGGTTTTGCGGGCCCCTGGGGTCGGAGGGTTTCTCCCTTTCCCGTTTGTAGTGGTCCATCACGGAATGGCCGACGGCCCGGGGATCGCGGATCCACTGGGCCTGGTCGCTGAAGAGTTCCGAAGGGGCGGCCAGGGACATCCATGCCCCGAGGGCAGCGCAAAGAACCGATGCTGTCATGGGTAATCCTGTCGTGATTCGCGCCGGAGACTTTGGACGCCCCAGCCTACTCCAGCGCGGAAAGCGGAATGTGCCACACGCGCACCAGGTCCCGGTTGTAGGTGTAGCTGACGCCGACCCCCTCCTTCGTGCGGATGATCGCGGGATAGGAGTATTCGCTGTCCGGGTCGGGGTCGTTTTCCAGATGGGCAATGGCCGACCAGGTCTTCCCATTGTCCGTGGAGACCGCCAGGTCCAGCGGCGTCCGGGGGCCCCAGTTCTTGTCCACGGGGTTGTAGACCAGAAGCAGCCGTCCGTCCTCCAGCAGGAGCGCGTCCAGACCGCTGTTGTTGTTCGGGAGACCGGTCACATAAACGGGTGACCAGGTTTTTCCGTAGTCCTCCGAGTCGGCGCGCCAGACCCGGCCGGCGGCGGTGCGCAGCAGGGCGTGCACCTTTCCGGGGGCGGATTCCCACAGGGTGGGCTGGATGGCGCCCTTGCCCTTCAGCTTGGAGCTGTCTATCTTGAAGTCGGCGGAGCGGGTCCAGGTCTCCCCCTGGTCCTCGGACCGGTCCACAAAGGGTTTCCAGCCCTCATGCTCCGTGGAGGCGGGGGCCAGCCAGGAGCCGTCTGAAAGGATGATGGGCTTGTTCTTGACGGGGCCGCGTCCGCCCGCGTCGCCGGCGACCAGTTCGCGGGGCTCGGACCAGGTGGCGCCGTTGTCCCCCGTGGTCATGCAGTAGGTGCGCCAGAACGGGATTTCGGGCCCCACCTTGAAGAAGAGATGCGTCTTTCCCTGCCCATCCGTGAAGAGCACGGGGTTCCAGTGGGCCGACTCCTCAATCTTGGCGGTCTTCTCCGGGGCTGTCCACGCGCCATTCACCCTGCGCGAGGTCCAAATGGCCACGTCATCGTCCTTTTCCTTCGTTCCGCCGAACCAGGCGGCGATGAAGGTGCCGTCCTGGGTGCGGGCGACAGTGGACGCGTGGCACTGGGGGAAGGGCCGGTCCGCGCCGAAGGCGAATTCAACGAACCCGCCCGCCTGGACCGTTTTACTCTCAAAGTCCTCCGGGGAGAGGCACACCCTTTTTGCCGTTCCGCTTGTGGCGCACGCCGACAGCATGCCCGCCAGGCCAACCAGTCCGATGCTCACAGCCAGTCGCATGAAGTGTCCTCCTTTTGGAGCGGGGTGACGCACGCCGCGCCGCCGCCCCCGGGGTGCGGCCGCGTGGCAGACTGTCCGCCGGTGCGCGCGGTTACTGAAGTTTCTTCCCCTCGTGCTCGCCCGTCAGGGATTCCAGGAAGGCGACGATCAGGTCGCGGTCCCGGGCCGACAGCGCGATGCCCGACTGGTACTTCGCCATGGTTTCCACGGCTTTCCCGAGGTCGGATGTGGACCCGTCATGGAAGTACGGATGGGTCACTTCGATGTTGCGCAGCGTGGGCACTTTCAGCCGGAAACGGTCCGCCTCATTCTTGGTCACATTGAAGCGGCCGAAATCGGGCGTGTGGGGGTTTCCGCGGTCGCGGTAGTATTCGTCCCGGAGCCCCATGACCTCAAAACTTGCCCCGCCGAGGATCACGCCGCAGTGGCAGGTGGCGCATCCAAGGTCTTTGAACACCTGGTAGCCCTGCTTCTGCTCCGCCGATAGGGCGCCCTGGTCGCCCCGAAGGTACTTGTCGAAGGCGGACGGGGTGAGCAATGTGCGCTCATACTCCGCAATGGCGTTGACGAAGTTCTCCTTCTTGTACCCGTCCGGATACACGGCGGTGAAGGACTGGGTGAACTCCGCGTCCTGGGACAGCTTCCCCGCGATCTCCTCCCAGTTGGAGGCCATCTCAATGGGATTGTTCGGGGGGCCGTCGGCCTGCTCTTCGAGATTCGCCGCCCGGCCGTCCCAGAACTGCATGATGTTGAAGGCGGAGTTGAAGACGGTGGGGGCGTTGATGTCGCCGACCTGTCCGCCGACACCGGTGGAGAACTGCGCCTGATCGGTGCCGCCCTTGGCCAGGTCATGGCAGGACGCGCAGGAGATGGTGTCGTCCTTGGAGAGGCGCCCGTCATGGTACAGCTTGTCTCCGAGGGCAACCTTGGCGGGATTCGTCTCAATCTTGTCCGGGAGCGGCCGTATGGCCTGCTTCTGCAACTCCGGCTCGACACCCGCAACGGCGTAGCGCTTGGCGCGCTCCGCCTGTATCCACCCGAAGATGGCCTCCTTTTCCGCCGCCGTCAGCAGATGGTTCCAGTGCATGATGAGGTACTGGGCCGGAGGCATGCTGTTCTGCTCAGTGGTGTACTCGATCTTCGCCAGGGTGGCTTCGGACACCGTCCCGGGGGTAAGCTCCAGGATTTCGCGGGTTAAATTGACGTGTTTGGCCCCTGTGGCGACATCATGGGCCATGAGCTGCTTGGCCACGGGAAACATGGCGTAGAACGGCATGGGGGCGTCCAGGGAGTGGCAAACAACGCATTTTTCCGCCAAAATGGCCGCAGCATCCCGCAACGGGGGCTGGGCGACGTATCCGGTGAGCGCGTTGGCGGGCAGGGGGACGAACAGGTTGTAGACCGGCAACGCCAGACCGAGGAGGACCAGAACGAACAGTGCGAGCGCGATTTTCTTCTTCATGACCTGTCCCTTTGTTTCCGGGCGCCACTTCGTCGCGCTCCGGACCGTCTCCATTGTTGGTTGGCCTATGATACAATAATTGGCACCGAAATAAAACCTTTGCCGACGGTGCGGGCTGTCGCCCCGACCGCGAGCGGGTTCGTTACAGTAACGGTATTCAGCCCCCGGTTGCGGCGCAGCGGGCGTCTGTGGGGGGGCACGAAAGGATTTGGCATGGAAAAAGAGTGCATCTTTGCGAAGAACGGCGCCCCGGCGGCAGGACCCTATTCCCACGCGGTGGCCGCCGGCCCCTTTCTCTTTGTGTCGGGACAGGGGCCGATGCGCCCCGACGGCAGCGGGGTGCTCCGGGGCAGCCTGGAGGAGGAGGCCCGGCAGACCCTTGACAACCTCAAGGCGGTGCTGGAGGACGCCGGCAGCTCGCTGGACCGGGTGGTGAAGGTCAATGCTTACCTGGCGGACATGGAGATGTTTTCCCGGTTTAACGCCGTTTACAAGGAATACTTCACGGAAAACTTCCCCGCCCGGACCTGCATCCAGGCCGGGGGCCTGCCCCTGGACATTCAGGTGGAAATCGAGGCCGTGGCCCTGCGCGATGCGTAGAAGCCCCTTCCCCCTTTCCGCACTGGCGGCAACGGCGGTGCTGGCCCTGGTGTGCTGGATTCCCGCAGGCGCCCAGTCGGCGGTGGACCTGAACAACGCGGGGACGGAGTCCTACAACCGGGGGGATTTCCTGCGGGCGGCCACGCTGCTGGAGAAGGCCCTGGACCTTGCCCCGGAGAACCAGGTTGTCCGCCGCAACCTGTGCAACGCGCGGCAGAGTCTCGCGGACGAGCACGCGAAGAAGGGCGATGTGCGCGCGGCTGTCCGGCTGGCCGATTCGGCCCTTTCCGCCGACCCGGACAACGCATCGCCGCTGATTCAGGCCGGGGCGTACTACCTTCGGCTGGATGATGTGGGCAGGGCCATAGACCGTCTTGAGAGGGCCATCGTCGCCAAACCGGGTGATCTTGACGCCCATGACCTGCTGGGGCAGGCCTATTACCGCGACAACGACCTCTCCTCCGCGCGCGCCCAGTGGGACTATGTGCTGGAGATGGACCCGGAGCGCCCCTCGCTGCGCGAGCGGTATGACAAGGCGTTCCGGGAAGAGACTGTCGAGTCGGACTTTAACAGATGGAAGTCCCGGCATTTCCGGGTGAGTTACCCCGACGACATCCCGGACAGACTCCGCAGCAGGGTCGTCTCCATTCTGGACAAGGCCTATGTGGATGTCGGTCGCGCCCTCGGAGGCGTCTATCCCCCTCCCCCCATCCAGGCCATTCTGTACACTGGGGGGCAGTTTTCAGAGGCAACGCAGTTGGGGGACCATGTGGGGGCCGTATATGACGGCAAAATCCGGGCGCCGATGACGGACCCCTCGGGGAACTGGCTCCCGGACGAGGAGCTCCGGAGGCGGCTGGTGCACGAATATGTGCATGTGGTCGTGCGGAACATCACGGGGGACAAGGTGCCCTGGTGGGTAAACGAGGGAATAGCGGAGACCCTGTCGCACCCCCTGGACCAGCAGGACCGGGAGCGGCTGCGGGAGCTCTTCGCAAACGGGCGCGACTTCCGGCTTTCCGACCTGTCCTCTCCCCAGCTCGCAGGGAAGCTTTCCCCGGACCGCCTCAAGGAGGCCTATCTGCAGGCCCATGCCACCATGGACCTCCTGATGACGCGCCACGGCAAGGGGAAGGTCCATCTTCTGTTGGCGCGTTTTGCGGCAGGCGACGTGGAAGACCAAGCGCTGCGCGCCGTCTACCGCAGGAGTGTCGCCGTCTTGGAGCAGGATGTCCGGGCAGCCCACCGCTGACGCCGTCCTACCCCTCCGTTTTGGTGATTTCCACGGGATTGGCGTAGACCCAGGGCACCCACTCGTCCAGAATCTGAAGCTCCGCCTCAACGCGGTACTTGCCGGGGAGTTCGGGGACAAACTCCATGGAGGCCCCCTCGGTCCGGTACACCTCTTCGCCGTGCCGTTTCACAATGAACCGGCACACATGCGGGGAGGCCCCCACGAGTTTCAGGCCGGGGGACAGGGGAATGCTTTCCCCCATGACGGCCTGGGCGTCCGCAGTCTTGGCCATCCACACGAACCCCGTGCTGTCGGCGATCATGTCGAACCCGACAAACGCGCGGCCGTCCACAATCGCGCCGAGGATTTCCTCCTCCGTGAGGTCGCGGGCGAGGACATGGGTGCACACATGGCGGGTCATCCGCTCATAGGGGTCAATCTGGAGGCGGAACGCCTCCTTCCCGGGCTCCAGTGGGCCGCAGAACAGCCGCAGCAGGCCGCGGGTGAGGAAATTGAGCGGATAGGTCTTGATGTCCTCCCCCTCGGCGTGCCGAAGGCGGAGTGATCCGTCCGCCTGGTAGATACCGTAAATGCCGACGTTCTGGTGGGTGTCGTTGCCCCCAAATCCGCCGATGTCGCGGGAGATGTTCAGCTCGTCCCAAGTGTTCATGACCTGCGCCGGGGGGTCAAAGGAGATCCGGAAACACTGGTCCGGGTAAGCGCGGAGGTTCACCAGCACGTTGGTGGCGAGCCGCAGGAGGCGCTTGCCCTTCAGCTCCTCCATGAAATCCGGGTGGATATTGTAGATTTCCATGGCGGAAATCTGGGAAAGGTGCCAAGGCCGCTTCTGCTCGGCGTGGATGATAAACACCGTGCCGCCGGCCTCCTCAATCTTCGCCGCAAGCGCCTCCGGCTCGTCCTTGCAACTGAGGACCGTCCCCTCCGGCAGCCCGACGGGCATGAAACCCGCCTGCATTTCAAAGCCCTGCATGAACAGCACGCCGTCGTGGATGCCTTTCCACTGAAGCCCGTAGAGGTTGTTGTCCCCCTCCTGGCAGTGGTCGCTCATGATGATGAAGTCGCGGCCGGTGTCCTTCATCGTCTTGAGGATGTGCTCGAAGGGAACCTCGCTGTCGTGGGAAATCTCCGAGTGGTTGTGAATCGCGCCCTTGTACTCGTTCCACCCGGTGAAGAAGGGGACGGGAATGCGGTTTTGCCGGATGGTCTTCCAGGCCGCCTCCTGCTTGGGAAAGGCCACCACCCGGTTGTACAGCGCGCCGCGGAAAAGGAAGAACAGCGCGAGCACCACCAGCAATAGAACAAGCAGGACGCCTCGGAACACCCATTTCAGCAGGGTGCGGAAGAATCCCCTGCCTTCACTGCCCTGAGCGGAATTTCCCATGAAAACAAGCCTTTCGGTGATTTTTCGTTGTGTGATTGCGGCACCGTGCCGGATGACCGCGCCCCCAGTATACCCCGCCGGGTGCCCGCATGTCGCTTTCCCAGAAAACAACGGGAGCCGACCCGGTATTTCGGGCGGCTCCCGGAAGAAAGTCTTGGGGGGGCGGTCAGAACTTCAGCACGGCCATCCAGAAGAAGTAGAGGGCGTCCGTGTCGTCCGTTCCCGCGGTGATTTCGGTGCCGTTGAACTGGGAGAAGGCGCCCCGCGTGAGCCCCTCGCCGGCCCAGAGGTAGCTGCCGTAGAAAAGGAACCACAGGTCTGCGGAGTACTGGTAACGCAGCCAGGTTGCGACTTCCCAGCCGAGGTCATTGCTGCCCTCCTCGGTCCAGAAACTGAGCGTCGGCGCGATGGGCACATACCGGTCGCCAACTTTGATGGAGACGGGCGGGTCAAAGGCCGCGACGGCCCAGTCTTTGGCCACATGGGCGTGGAGGCGCACCTTTTCGGTGGCCTGAAGCTCCAGACCGAGCTGGACCTGGGCCGCGTTGGAGAGCCAGCCGTTGTCGTTGATCACGGGCATGTAGTTCAGGTCTGAGAAAAGCCGGTTGAAGGAGGTGCTGGCCTCCGCCTTGTAGAAGGGGTTGAGCCACTCCCCGAAAGAAATGTCGCGCTCGTCGCGGCCCTGGAAATAGACGCCCAAAACATACGGGCGGGGCTGCCATCTCACATCCTTGAAGGTGTACCCGACAATCGCCTCGGCGCCCCAGTTCCCGTATTCGGCGTCCTGGTCGCCGTACAGGCCCGTCACCGGGATGAAGGTCGCGCCCAGATGCTCCGCGTCCCCGAACTGGTAGGCCAGCTCCAGGCTGTAGTCGAAGCCGCCGGACTTGCCGAACAGGTGGGTGCCCAGCGTGTGCAGGCGCGTCGCGCCGTAGTCGTCCAGGTCGCGCAGCCCCTCAAACCACTCCCCGATGGGGCTGAGGGCGGTGTTCTCCACCTGGCTGGCATCGCGCAGGAAGAACCAGTAGGCGGACATGGACAGGGGCTCCCACCCGGTGTAGGTGCCGTACACGCCGTAGAAATCCGTGTCGCCGTCCTGCTCCGTCTCATACCGGTCCGCCAGTTTGGAGGCAAAGAAGTCTATGCTGGTGTTGTCCGCGGGCGTCCAGGTAAGGCGGACGGCGTCGTGGGTGGAATACTGGGACGGCGTCAGCATGTCGGAAACGAGGAAACCCTTCCCGAATTTCAGGGCCTGACGGCCGACGCGCAGCTTGAGCGGGGCGCCGAACAGGTCGCGGATTTCCACAAACCCCTGGTTGAGCATGACGTCGTCGGCCGAGTCGCCACGGCTGTCCGCTCCCGTAAGATAGTCCGACCGGGTGTCCTCCCCCCAGATCGAGAAGTCATAAAACTCCACAAACGCCGTCACGGAGTCCGAGAAATCGGCCTTGACATTGAGCAGCAGGCAGTGCTCGTACCGGGTCCAGTCGGGACCGTCGCTGTCCCACTTGAAAATGGAGGTGGCCAGGCGCGCGCCAATGGGACGCCATCCCAAAGCGGACGTGGGAATGCGCTCCCCCCTGGGCGCGAAGGTGTTCAGGTAGTAGCGTCCCCGGATGCGCAGCTCGCCCCCGATCTCCACCTGGGTGAGTTCCGCCCACGCCTGCGACGAAACCATGAGGACCGCGCCCATGACGGCGGCAACACGCGCGCCGCCCACAAAGAGACTTCCCAACCTCCGCATTGTGACCTTTCCTTTCCCTTTGACCATGAGTTCCCAGTGACCCGAAGGTGCCCGACCCGAAGAGGGCGCAACCACAGCCCCCACTCCGGGGACAGGCACCAAAAAAGACCCGGGGGAGTCTACCACACTTTATTGCACTATTTGTAGTTTCCCGCAAACTTGAAAAAAGGCGGTAAAAACCGCGAAAATACGTCTTCTTTGGCAACGGGCGGGCGGCGGGGCCGGCCGACCCGAAACTGCCCCGGCGGCCGCCCTTCCCTTCCTGCCCTGTGGCGCAGGAACATTCAGGCGGCGTTTTCCAGGAAGGTTGTCCCATGAGCAGACCCGTATTTGATCCGGTTTCCCCGGACTTCTCCTTTTCCGGTTCCGAGGGGGATATTTCCCGGTTCTGGAAAGAAGGGGACATTTATGCGAAAAGCCTGGTCCGCCGTCGGGAGGGGAAGCCCTTCGTCTTTTATGAGGGCCCCCCGACGGCGAACGGCATGCCGCATCCCGGGCACTGCCTCACGCGGACCATCAAGGACATTTTTCCCCGTTACAAGACCATGGACGGCCACTACTGCGAGCGGAAGGCCGGCTGGGACACCCACGGGCTCCCGGTGGAAATCGAGGTGTGCAAGGAGCTTGGGATCATGGAAGGCGGCAAGGCCGCCATTGAGGCCTATGGCGTCGAGAAGTTCAACCGCGCCTGCGTGGAGTCCGTCTTCCGGTACCAGAAGGAGTGGGAGAACCTGACGGACCGGATCGGGTTCTGGGTCAATCTGGACGAGGCCTACGTCACCTTCCACCAGTCCTATGTGGAAAGCGTGTGGTGGTCCCTCAAGCAGCTCTTCGACCGCGGACTCCTATACCAGGGCCACAAGGTGGTCTGGTGGTGGGCCCAGGGCGGCACGGCGCTGTCCGCGGGCGAGGTCGGCGAGGGCTACCGCGACGTGGACGATCCCGCCATCACCGTGCGCCTGCCGCTGACCCCGGAATCGGCCGCCGGGCTGGGCGTGCCGGAGGAAACCAGCCTGCTGGTCTGGACCACCACCCCGTGGACCCTGTCCAGCAACTGCGCCGCCTGCGTGGGCGCCGACATTGAGTATTGCCTCGTGCGCGACGCGGCTACCGGCGGGTGCTTCATTTTGGCAAAGGCCCTCGCCGCCAAATACTTCGGCGATGAGGCCGTTCCGGAAAAAGTCTTCCCCGGAAGCGCCCTGCTGGGGGTGAAATACGAGCCCCTGTTCGCCTACGACCGTCCGAAAGACCCCGCCACGGGCCGCGAGGCCGCCCGGTATTGGGAGGTCATCGCCGGCGATTTCGTGGACCTTGAGACGGGAACCGGAATCGTACACATGGCCCCGGCCTTCGGCGAGGACGATTACCGGGTCTGCCGGGAGCAGGGCATTGGGTTCCTCTGTTTCGTCCGCCCGGACGGCACTTTTGACGACCGGGTCATCGACACGGACCCCTTCGACGGCGCGCCCATCGCCGGACGCTTCTGCAAGGAAGCGGACAAGAGCATCACCCGGGTGCTCAAGGAGCGGGGGCTGCTGCTGAAGCACGAGCAGTACCGGCACTCTTATCCCTTCTGCCCGCGCGCGGAAAACGACCCGCTCATCCAGTACGCGCGGAAGAGCTGGTTCATCCGCACCTCGGAGTTCCGCGACCGATTCCTGGCGAACAACGCCAAAATCAACTGGCAGCCGGGCCACATCCGGGACGGCCGCTTCGGCAACTTCCTGGAGAACAACGTGGACTGGGCGCTGTCCCGGGAGCGGTTCTGGGGCACCCCCCTGCCGATCTGGGTCTGCGAGAAAACCGGGCACATGGAATGCATCGCCTCCTATGCGGAGCTCCTTGCCAAGCCGGGCGTCGCGGGGGTCGAGGTCTGGGAGGCGGCGAAACAGGCCGACCCGTCGCTGCGCGACGACCTGCGGGTCCACAAGCCCTACATTGACGCGGTCACCTACCAGAGCCCGAAGGACCCCTCGGCGCGCATGCGGCGCGTCACCGAGGTGATTGACGTGTGGTACGACGCGGGGTCCATGCCCTTCGCGCAGTGGGGCTACCCGCACGTTCCCGGGTCGGAGGAGCTGCTCGCCGGCCATTTCCCGGCGGACTTCATCAGCGAGGGCATTGACCAGACGCGCGGGTGGTTCTACGCAATGCTCGCCATCAGCACGCTCATTTTTGGCGAGGACCGGACGCCCTGGCCGCACCCCTACAAGAACTGCATCTGCCTGGGACTGGTTCACGGCGAGGACGGCCTGAAACTGTCCAAGCGCCTCAAGAACTACAAGGATCCCAGCGAACTCTTTGACCAGTACAGTGCCGATGCCCTGCGCTGGAGCCTGATCTCCAAGAACCCGCCGACCACGGGCATCCGCATGACGGAGCGCAACGTGGAGGAGGCCCAGCGGGAGATGCTCATCCGCTGGCACAACGTGTATTCCTTCTTCGTGATCTACGCGAACCTCGACGGTTTCTCGCCGTCCGACGCCCCTGCGGAGTTCCTGGCCGCTTTGGGGTGCGATCCGGCGGCGATCCCCTCCCCCGCCGCTCCGATGGAACGCCCCGCGTTCCGCCCCGCCGCCGAGCGGTGCGAACTGGACCAGTGGATTCTCAACGAGCTGGCGCGCACGGCGCTCGAGGCGCGCTCCGCGCTGGACCAGTACGAGACCTACCCCGCCGCCCGCGCGCTCTCATTGTTCCTGGACGGCCTGTCCAACTGGTATGTGCGGCGGAGCCGGTCGCGGTTCTGGGCGGGCGCATGGAGCGTGGACAAGACGGACGCCTACTGGACCCTGTACGAGTGCCTGGTGAAATTTTCCCAGCTCATGGCCCCCTTCACCCCCTTCTACGCCGAGGCGACGTGGCGCAATCTGGCCGCGCCCCTGCCCGGGGCGCCGGAAAGCGTTCACATGTCAGACTTCCCCCGCGCGACGGCGGAGAGCATTGACTGGGAAATGATCACGGACATGGCGCTCACCCGCGAGGCGGTCACGCTCGGGTTGAACGCGCGCCGGACGGCCAACCTCAAGGTGAGGCAGCCCCTCGGGCGCTGCGAGATTGTGCTTTCCGACGCGTCGCGCCGCCACGCCGTCGAGACGCACCGGGACTTGATCCTGGAGGAACTGAACATCAAGGAGCTGGCCTTCGCGGAGAATCCCGATGAGTACGTGACCTACCTGGTCAAGCCGAATTTCAAGGTGCTGGGGCCGAAGCACGGACCCAATGTAAAGAAAATCGGCCAGCTCCTCTCCGCCGGGTCGGGGGCCGCGTTCTTTGCGCAGATGCGCGACGCGGGCCGCATCTTTCTGCCGCTGGATGGGCAGGATATTGAACTGGGCCCTGAGGATGTCGAGGTGCGGCTGCAGCCCCGAGAGGGCTTCTCCGCCGCTCAGGGCACCGCGATGGTGGTGGTGCTGTCCACGGAAATCACCGAGGAACTCCGCCATGAGGGCTGGGTGCGCGATTTCGTGCGCGTGGTCCAGGACATGCGCAAGGAAATGGACATTGCCTACGACGCGCGGATCACGCTGGAGCTGAGCCCGCAGACGCCCGAACTCGCCGGAGTCCTCCGGCGCTTCGAGGGAACCATCTCCGAAACCGTACTGGCACGGGAGATTCTCTTCGCGGACCAGCCCGGCGAGGGCGCCCGCATGGCCGAAACCGAAGGGGGTACCGTCTCCGTTCTGGTTCGCCTGTGAGCAGCCTGACCGCAGCCCATCCCGTCCCATGAAAGGGTTTTTCCAATGAGCCTGTTTTCTTCGATCACCGACGCGGTGCTTGCCGCTTATCCCCACCTCTCGCCCGCGGACGTTGCCCCCGTTTCCCCGCCCAACCGGGAGGTGGGCGATGTGGCGGTTCCCCTGTTCCTGGCGGCCAAGCGCCTGGGCGGCAATCCCGCCGCGCTGGCCCGGGAGGCGGCGGAAAAGGTCGTGTTTGGCCCGGAGGTCACGTCCGCAGCCGCGGCGGGGCCCTACCTTAACCTGCGCCTCGATCGGTCGCGGGTGGGGGCGGGCGTGGTTGCGGACGTTCTGGAGAACGGGGACCGCTACGGCAGCGGGAACACCGGCGCCGGGCGCCGGGTGCTCATCGAGCACACGAGCATCAACCCCAACGCGAGCCCCCATGTCGGGCGCGGCCGCTGCGCCATGATAGGCGACAGTCTGGCCCGGCTTCTGCGCTTCGAGGGGAATGACGTGGAGGTGCACTACTACGTCAACGACATGGGCCGGCAGATCGGCCTGCTGGTCATGATTGCCGACGAGATAAAGGCGCTGGACTTTGACGGCATCCTGGACGCCTATGTCCGGGCGAATGCCCGGGCCGAATCGGACCCCGCGTTCGCCGAAAAGGGCTACGCGCTGCTTTCGGACATGGAGGAGGGGAACCCCCGGGCGCAGGAGCGGTTCCGCCAGGTGACCGACCTCTGCCTCCAGGGGCAGCTGGCGGTGCTCCACCGGGTGGGCGCGACCTACGACATTTTTGACCGGGAATCCGCCTATGTGAACGACCCGCGCCTCGCGCAGATCGAGGAGGCCCTCCGCGCGAAGGGGGCCCTGTTCACGGACAAGGAGCAGCGGCTGGTGGTGGACCTTGCTCCCCTTGGGCACGCGCAGGAGGAGGGCCGCTATTTCGTTCTCCGGCGCGCCAACGGCAGCTCCATGTACGGCTACCGGGATCTGGCCTACTCGCTGGACAAGGAGGAAAAGGGCGCGGACGTCAATCTCATGGTGCTGGGCGAGGACCACAAGCTCTACGCCCAGCAGCTCGCCATGATTCTCCAGGCCGCCGGACACACCCCCCCC
>JAPXRP010000026.1:0-32371 GCA_033813475.1 Candidatus Hydrogenedentota bacterium | reverse complement strand
GGCAGCCCCCGCGCCTGCGGCGGAGGCAGCCCCCGCGCCTGCGGGGGAGGCAGCCCCCGCGCCTGCGGCCGAAGCAGCCCCCGCGCCCGCGGCGGAGGAGGCCCCCGCCCCCGCACAGTGAGCGACCGTCTCTTCGGAATGAAAATGCCCCGCGCGCCGTTCCCTTGGCAGGGGAAACCGGGGGACATGAACCGCTGAAACAGGAGAGATGTGTTGGAAAAGGTGATCATCATCGGATCGGGGCCGGCCGGGTGCACCGCCGCCCTCTACTGCGCGCGCGCCGACATGAGCCCCCTCTGCCTGGAGGGCGAACCCAGCCAGGAAATCCTCCCCGGCGGACAGCTCATGACCACCACGGAGGTCGAGAATTTCCCCGGCTACCCCGAGGGGATCAGCGGCCCCGCCATGATGGACGACTTCAAGAAGCAGGCCCAGCGCTTCGGCGCTCGGTTTGAGTACAAGACCGTCACCCGCGTGGACTTTTCCGGCCCGCCCCACCGGGTATGGTCCGGCGACGAGTGCTTCGAGACCGAGGCCGTGATCATCTCCACCGGCGCCAGCGCGCGCTACCTGGGGCTGGCGTCGGAGAAGACCTTCCTCAACCGCGGCGTCTCCGCCTGCGCCACCTGCGACGGCGCCCTGCCGCGCTTCCGCGGCAGGCCGGTCGTCGTGCTGGGCGGCGGCGACACCGCCATGGAGGAGGCCCTCTTTCTCGCCCGCTTCGCCGGCGAGGTCCATGTGGTCCACCGCCGCGACAAGTTCCGCGCCAGCAAGATCATGGGCGACCGCGTCGTGAACCACCCCAAAATCACGGTCCATTGGAACGCCGTGGTGGAGGAGATTCTGGGCAACGACGCCGACGGCGTCACCGGCGTCCGCCTGAAAGACGTTGTCACAGGGGCGGCCAGTGAGGTCGCCTGCGCGGGCTATTTCGCCGCCATCGGCCACAAGCCCAATTCGGACCTTTTCACCGGCCTGCTGGACATGGAGGAGACCGGCTACCTGGTCACGAAGCCCGACAGCGGCCAGACGAACATCGAGGGCGTCTTCGCCTGCGGCGATGTGCGCGACAGGGTGTACCGTCAGGCCATCACCGCGGCGGGGAGCGGCTGCATGGCCGCCCTGGACGCCGTGCGCTGGATAGAGTCCCGGGAGGGCTGACCCCCCGGACACCGGCGGCCTTTGCCGGGGAAGGAGCGGAGGCATGGCGCTGTTCACATCGGAGTTGACGCCGCGCGAGATGGTCCCCCTGTGCCGGCAGCTCGCCACCTCCTACCGCGCGGGCATCCCCCTGCTCCGGGGCTTCGAGATCACCGCGCGCGGCATGGGCTCCCGGAAAATCCGGGACATGCTTGACCGCATGCAGGCCGCCATCCGGAACGGGTCCACGCTGCACCAGGCCGCCCGCGCCGAGGCCGGACTCCTGCCCGAGTTCGCCATCGAGATACTGGGCGCCGGCGAGGTGGGCGGACGGCTGGACGTCATGCTCCAGGACCTGGCCGAGTATTACGAGGACCTGAGCAACATCCAGCGCACCGTCTACGCCTCCATGGTGTACCCGGGGCTTCAACTGACCGCCGCCTGGTTTCTCGGCACCTTTGCCCTCGGCCTCTCCGGCCGCTTCGGCAGCATGACGCAGGGCGGCTTCAACCTGGGAGCCTACTTCCGGGAGTACGCGCTGTTTCAGGGCCGCGCCTTCGCGGTCTTCGCCCTCGCCTTTGTGATCGCCGTCCTCCTCGCCCGCGCCGGCCTCTTCGGGTACATCAGCGGCTTCTTCAAGAACTTCATCTGGCCCCTGCGCCCCATCAGCCGCCGCTTCGGGCTCGCCCGGTTCTTCCGGGGCATGTCCCTCCTCATCGGCGCCGGTCTCAATCTGCGGGACTGCATCAGCCGCTCCGCCGCCCTCACCCTCAACCCCTACATGACCCGCGACCTGCTCAAGGCCATCCCGGTGGTCATGTCCGGCGGCACCCTGGTGGAGGCCTTCTCGAACTGCACCACCCTCAGCCCCGTGGCCCGCGAGATGATCGCCATCGGCGAGCATTCCGGCGATCTTGAGGGGAGCCTGCGCAGGGTGGCGGACTGGCACCTGGAGGAGGCCCGCGCCGCCGTGCGCGTCGGCATCACCGTCATGGGCATCCTCGTGCTCTTGTTTGTCGGGGGCGTGGTCGGGTACATTGTCATCTCGTTCTACTCAGGGTATTTCCGCATGCTGGACGCGTTCTAGCGGCGGCTGGAGGATATGCGCATGGACATCGGCGACCTGGAGAAACCCGTGGAGGAATGCCGCGACCGGACAAAGCTGGTCTGGGCCGGGGTGCTCTTTGTTTTCGTCCTCATGGTCGGCGCCATGTGGTTCATGCAGAAGCCCCGGGCGCAGGTCTCCTCCGTGCGCGCGCGGCACATTCTTGTCACCTACAGCGGCGCCGACGCCGCCGACCGGATGCGCGCCCTGGAACGCGTCACCGACATCCGCGAGCGCCTGCTCAAGGGCGAGAGTTTCGACCGGCTGGCCCGGGAGTATTCCGAAGACCCGGCCTCCTCCCGCAGGGGCGGCGATCTCGGCTGGGCGCCCAAGGGCTCCTTTGCCAAGGCCTTTGAGGAATACTGCTGGACCGCCCCCGTCGGCGAACTGAGCGACATCGTGCAGACAGAGTACGGCTTCCACCTGATCCGGGTGGATGACCGCCATCTCACCGCAGCCGAGCAGTACGAGGCGGAGCTGGACCGCAAGGCCTGGGAGCTGGAGAAGGAGAAGGAGGGGGGCGCGCCGCAGCCGCCCGCCGCGGAAGCGGCTCAGTAGGGCGGCGTGTCGAAGCGGAAGTCGAACTCCGCGAGCGCGCGGAACATCCACGCCGCGCCCCAGCGCGGGTAGACGATCTTCGAGCGGAACCCCGGATACTTCCGGTGCCACGGTCCGCCGTCCTGCGGGTTTCTAAGATTCGCCCAGGTCCACCGCAAGGCCATCGCCGCGGGAAGCTGCGCGTCCGAATAGCGTTCGGACAGCGCGGCCGGACACAGCACCGCCTCGGCGCAGGCATGTATGTCCACCGGATATCTCCCCGTCGCCCCCACCGGCATTCCCGTCGGCAGCAGCAGCCGGTTCCGGTAATATCCCCATCCGTTGTCCAATGCCCGCTTCACTGCGGCGTCGGGGTGCAGCGAGTCCAGCGCGTGCAGCGACCGCAGCACAAACCCCGTGTGGTGGTGGTCCACCATGGACAGCAGCCCCGGCTCGTGCGGGTCCCCCGCCCGCCATGCGCCGTAGGGAAAGGCCCCGTCCTCCCGCTGGGCGGCCAGCGTGAAGGCCAGCGCGGGAAGCGCCTCCCCGAACCATGCCTCCGGCGCACCCGCGGCGACCGCGCGCGCCAGATGCTCCACCGCCAGCAGGTTGGCGTTGTGGACCCGCCGCCGGTCCTGCGGCGTGTACCCGAAGCAGAACCGCCCGTCCGGGTCCCCCATCCGGGGCAGGTCGTTCCGAATGAACTCGGCGATGGACAGCACCGCGTCGCGGTGGGTTTGGCGCCCGGTGATCTCCCACGCCAGGTGGAAGGCCTGTCCCGCAATGGCGGCCACCACCAGCACCGGCGTGCCCGCCGGGGTGTTCATGCCCGCCGCCGTCACGTCAAAAGGATAGCCCCAGCACATCCCATGGAAGCCCGGTTCGGCGCGCTGTGCCAGCCATTCCAGATGCCGCTCCGCCTCCTCCAGCCATTCCTCTCCGCTGTGGCGCTGGTGGATGCGCAGTTTCCCCAGGGCCAGCAGGGCGTGGGTTTTCGCGTTCTCCGTGGGCGGGATGCCCAGGCATTTTCGCAGGAAGAGCGGAAACATGTCCCCGAGGACCGTGGACGCCCTGCGCGGCCACTTCCGCGCCTGAAGACGGCGGAAGAGGGGATGGGCCTTGAGGTCAAAGGGGTCGTGGCCCGCGGTGCCGTATTCCTCAAACCACCGGTAAAGCTCTTCGAGCCATTCCTGCGCGAGGCCCGCAGCCCAGGAGTTGGAGGGGGGAAGCAGCCTCATCGGCCCGTGTCCTCCGCCACCGAACGCAGCACCTCCAGGAAACGGGGATAGTGCGTGTCAAAGGAGTAGGCCTCGCACACCCGCGCGCGCCCCGCGCGGCCCATGCGCTCCCGGAGCGCCGGATCCGCCGCGAGCGCGCGGATGCGCTCCTTCCACTGCTCCGGTGTGTCCGCGAGGCATCCTGACACGCCGTCCTCGACCACCTCCGTGTTCATGCCGACCGGCGACAGGATGACCGGCGTGCCCGCGCACATGTACTGGAGGGCTTTAAAGGCGCACTTGCCGCGCGCGCGCGGTGTGTCCTCCAGCGGCATCAGGCCGATGTCCGGCTCCTGAAGCGCCGCCAGCTCCCCCGCCGCCGTCCAGGCGCGGTTGACCACCCTCACCCCCGGCAGTTCCAGTTCCCCGTCGCTCACCACCAGCAGCTCCAGCGGCAGCTCTTTGGAAAGCTCCGCCAGCACTTCCCCCAGGGTGCGCAGGTAGCCCAGATTGTCCCTTATGCCGGTCCAACCCAGCACGACCGGATCGCCCGCGCCGCGCGCCGGATAGACCTTCTGGGCATGGCGCGCGGGGTCCACGCAGGTGGGGATCACCGTCACGGCGCGCGCGCCGTGGTCCCGGAGATGGGCCGCAATGACCCGGTTGCCCGCGACGGCGTGGCGCGCAAGCCCCGCCATCTTGCGCGGCCAGGCGTAGTCAATCAGGTTCACAAAAGGGCTGTCCACATAGGCGGGCCGCTCCCAGAGCGCGTCGTCCATGTCGAAAACGATGCGCGGATTCAGCAGTCTGGCAACGCGCTCCAGCACCGGCGGCCCGTACAGAAACAGGGGGCCCTTGAGAAACACCACGTCCGCCCCGGGCACATGCCGCAACTGGGCACCCCGCCGCAGCAGCACGAGAAGGAGATATAAGAGTTTGGAAAAGCGGGACTTGCGATGATAAAGCCGCCGCCACAACGACACGGGCGCAGTGGGGCAGAAGCGCACCGTGTGCCCGTCCGCCGCCAAACGCTCGGCATACCACAGGGCGCGGTGCCGCACGCCGGCATACTGCTCGGTTTCGTTGGCGAAAACAACCACCCGCATGGAAAACCCCGTTCTCCGGACGCCGTCACCTTCGGGCATGGACCCCATTGATTCCGGAGGCGTTACATGATACCCTATATTGTCAACATTTTATCGGGCGCGCGCCCGAGAGGCGGCCATGTACGAAGCATTCTATGGGTTGCGTGAGAAGCCGTTCAATCTCACCCCCGACCCGAAATACCTCTACTTGAGCGACAAGCACAAGGAGGCCTTTGCGCATCTGCTGTTCGGCATCAAGAACCGCAGCGGCTTCGTCATGCTCACCGGCGAGATCGGCACCGGAAAGACCACCATCTGCCGCAACCTCCTGAACCAGCTCGACTCGGACACCGAGGTCGCCTTCATCTTCAACCCCTTCCTCAGCCCCGTCGAGCTCCTCCGAAAGATCAACACGGAGTTCGGGATTGACTCCCGCGCCGACAACCTGCTCGGGCTGACGGAGGAGCTGAACATCCACCTGCTCAACGCGGGGGCGCGCGGCAAGAACTGCGTGCTGGTCATTGACGAGGCGCAGAACCTCGACCCCGTCGTGCTCGAGCAGATACGCCTCCTGTCGAACCTCGAGACGGAGACCAACAAACTGCTGCAGATCGTGCTGATCGGACAGCCGGAGCTGGGCGAGAAGCTCGCGCTCCACGAGCTGCGCCAGCTCAACCAGCGCATCACGGCGCGCTACCATCTCAAGCCCCTGAACGCGAAGGAAACCCTCCAGTACATCGCCTACCGCCTGCATGTGGCCGGCGGGCGCAAGGGCGGCGTCTCCTTCGCCAAGAACGCGATCGCCGCCGTCTACAGGTTCTCCAAGGGCACGCCCCGTGTCATCAACGCCGTGTGCGACCGCGCCCTCCTCATCGGCTACACCCGCGAGGAGCGGACCATCACGGCGGCCCTTGTGCGCCAGGCGGTGCGCGAGGTCCGCGGCGAGAAGGTCACCGTCAGACGCCCCCGCGACTGGTTTCATTGGCGGCGCATGCTTCCGAGCTCTTCGTTCCTGCTCGCCGTGCTGGTGGTTTTCCTCATTGTCCGGCACCTGACCGCCCCCATCGAGCAGGCCACCCGCGAGCTCGGCGCCTTCAACCGGGTGCTCAGCGGGGAGGCCCCCGCCGCCCCGGAACCGGCCTCCACGGCCAACGCCGCCGCGCCGGGCGGCGCGGCCGCGACGCCGGTGGACCAGTCGCTCGTGGCGCGCAATGTGATTGACCGGCTCGCCGGGGTCGCGCGCGGAAGCCGGCCGGGGGAGGACCCCGCCCAGGCGCTGGCCCAGATCGCCGCCGTCCCCGCCGCGCAGTCCCGCGATTACGGACTGGCCGCCGTGCTGGAAAAATGGGGGCTTCCCGCCCCGTCCGCGCCCCCCGCGTCGGATGACGTTGCGGCGGTTAAGGAGGTGCTGGCGGCCGCGGGTCTCGCCTCGGAGGCGCTCCATCCGGTGACCGAGCAGCTCCTGGCGATCAACATGCCGGGTCTCGTGCGCCTCAAGGTGGACGGCCAGCTCCGCTGGGCCGGCCTGGTCGGGGCGGGTGAGGACGCCCTCGTGCTCGCCGTCGCCCCCGGCGCGCACGTCTCCCTTTCACGCTTCGCCTTCCGCGAGGTCTACGCCAACGAGGCGCTTTTCCCCTGGCGCGATCCCGCGCCGGACCAGACCGTCCTGCAGCCCGGGGCGCGGGGGAGGCATGTCGCCCAGATGAAGGACATGATGCGGTCCCTGCGCCTTATCCCCGAGGCGAACACCAGCGATGTGTATGACAGCGACACCGCCTCCGCCGTCGCCGGCGTGCAGGCGGAGTCGGGCCTCAAGATGGACGGCAAGGCCGGGAAGCAGGTCCGCATGGTGCTCATGGCCTGGGCCGGTGCGGGCGGCGTGCCAAGCCTGCGGAACCGCGCCCCGCAGGCCGGACTTCCGGCAGTGGACGCGGCCCCCGCCTCCGCCCCGGCCCCGGCCCCCACAGAGATCTCCAAACGGGTCAAGGAATCCGCCCAACCCGCAACGGCCTTCCCGGCGCCCGCACCCGCACCCGAGGCGGCGCCCCCCTCTCCGGAACCGGCCCCTGAGCGGCCGGCCCCGCAAGAGGCGGTGCCCGCACCGTCTGCGGAAACGGTTTCCCCCCCGGCGGCGGCCCCGGTGACGGAAGCGCCCGCCGATCAGGAAGACCACCGGGCCGGGGGCGAGGCGCTGGTTGAGGTGAGGGAGCTTCCCAGCCCGTTTCAGGAGGAACTGCCTCCCGCGCCCCTGAATGCCGGGGAGAAGCCGCAGACGGAGCCGGTCGCCGGAAGCCTCATCCTCATCCCCCGAAGGCACCCGCCCGCATGAGCGCGCGGACGACACCCGGTCCGGGAGGGGCCAGCCGATGAGTTCCATCCTGGACGCCCTGAACAAAATGGAGGAGGACCGCGCCCGCGCCGAGGCGGAGGGGGCCGCCGACGCGCTTCCCCTGGAGCCCGAAGAGGCCGCCAGAGAGCTGCTCGTGGGCGGAACCCGTCAGCGGCGCGGCGGCGGGGAGTCTTCCTCCCTCAAGCCCTTTCTGATGGTGGTTGGCGGCGGCATGGCCTTTCTCTTGACCGTCACCCTGTGTGTTGTTGTGGCGATGGTCGCCGTGCGCCATCTGAACGCGCCCCCGGCGGTGCCCGTCCAGACCACCTACGCCGTGCCGGCCCCGGCCGCCCCGGCACCTGCGGCGGAGCCGGCCCCTGCGGTGTCGGCCGGCCCGGCACCCGCCCAGCAGCCCCCCGCACCGCAGCCCGCAGCGGAGCCAACGCCGCAGCCCGTTGCGGCGCCTGTTGTGGAACCGGCCCCTCCGCCCCCTGCGGCGGCCCCCGCGACAAAGGCTCCGGAGCCTCCCGCGCCCCCGCCCGCCGCGCCGGAACCGCAGGCACCGCCACCCGCGCCCAAGACACCGGCACCCGGGCCCGTGCGCGTGGCGGCGGCCCCCGAAGCCCCCGCGGCCCCGCCGGCGCCGCAGGCGGCGCCGGAGAGTGTCCCCCTGCCTTCAGCCTTTCCGCCGCTTCCGGCGGCGGCCCCCGCGCCGGTGCTGGAGACGGTCCAGCCGCCGAAGAGCCGGGGCGGCGCCCTCTCCGAAGCGGAGATAAACGCCCTGCCGCGTCTCGGGGAGCGCGAGCGCAGCCGCCACGGCCTGACGGAACTCCGCCTCAATGTCCTGCGCGTGGCGACGCCCACGCAGCCCGAGCCGTCCGCCATCATTAATCTGAAGAAAGTGTACGTCGGCGAGCTGATTCCCGACACGCGCGCCCGCCTCATCGGCGTGCAGTCGCGGTCCATCGCCATTGAAATCGAGGGCACCGGGGAACGTTACCGGGTCATGTGACGCGCGGCCCGCGGGCGCGCAGGGAGACCATGCCGATGAAGAACGCGATTCTGGCCATGACAATGCTCGTGCTGGCGCTGGCGGCGGGCTGCGGCAGCCCGGCGCCGGCGCCCAATGCGGAGGCGGGCGGCGCGGCAACCCTGGACATCGCCGTCATCCCCAAGGGGCTGACCCACCAGTTCTGGGTCACCGTGCGCGCCGGCGCCGAGGCCGCCGCGGCGGAGATGGGCGCGAAGGTGATCTGGCAGGGCCCCACCAAGGAGACCGAGATTGACCGCCAGATCAACATCATGCAGGACATGATCAACCGCGGGGTGGACGGCATCGTCATGGCCGCCTGCGACGAGAACGCCCTGGCCACCGTTGTCGGCCAGGCCGGCGCCGCCGGGATTCCCGTGGTCACCTTTGACTCCGGTGTGAAATCGGACGTGCCGAAGTCTTTTGTCGCCACGGACAACGTCGCCGGGGCGAAACTCGCCGCCGACACCCTCTCCGAGCTGATGGGCGGCACGGGCGAGGTCGGACTGATTCCCTTCGTGCCCGGCGCGGCCACGTCCGAGCTGCGCGAGAAGGGCTTTAAGGAGGGCCTCCTGGCGCATCCCGGCCTCACCCTCGCCGCCACGAACTACTGCCAGAGCGACATCGCCATCGGCATGAACGTCACCACGGACATGATCACCGCCTTCCCCAATATGGGCGGCATCTTTGCGGCCAACGAGCCCGCCGCCATCGGCGCGGCCCAGGCCCTGCGCGGCCTCGGCAAGGCGGGCACCGTGAAACTGGTCGCCTTTGACGCCTCCCCCGAACAGATCGCCGCCCTCAAGGAGGGCGTCATCCAGGCACTGGTGGTCCAGAACCCCTTCAAGATGGGCTACGAGGGCGTCAAGGCCGTCATCTCCGCCGTCAAAGGACAGGAGGTTCCCAAGGTCATTGACACCGGTGTGACCATCGTCACGAAGGACAATGTGGACAGCCCGGAGATACAGGCGCTTCTCAGCGGGAAAGCCCCGGATGCAAAATGACCCGCTCCGACCCCGCCCGCCCCTGGTGGACGCCCACTGCCACCTGCTGGCGGAGGAGTTTGCGGACGGCCCCGGCCGGGTGTTGGAGGAGGGCAGGGGAGCGGGCGTTGTCCGTTTCGTGACCGCCGCCGTGCTGCCGGAGGAATGGGAACCGTCGCTGGCCCTTGCGCGCGCCCATCCCGACGTCTCCAGCGTGCTGGGGGTGCATCCCTGGTATTGCGGCCAAACCTCCCCCGAATGCCTGGCAGCCCTCCCTGCCGCTTTGGAACTGGGGGCGGCGGGGGTGGGCGAAATCGGGCTGGACACGGTCACCGACCGGACGCCTTTTGACCTGCAACGCGACTTCTTCCGCCGGCAACTGGCCATCGCCCGGGAGGTGAACCTCCCTGTGGTGCTCCATTGCCGGAAGGCCTTCAATGAGACCCTGGAGGTGCTCAAACGGGAGGGGGGCCCCGCCCGGGGCGGGCTGGTCCACAGCTTCGCCGGGAGTGCCGAGGTGGCCGAGGCCTTCATGGCACACGGATTCATGTTCTCCCTGGGCGGCATCCTAACCCATCGGAACAGTCCCCGGCGGGCGGCGGCCCTGCGTCGCATCTACCCCGATGCGTTGCTTCTGGAGACGGACGCCCCCGATATTCCCCCCGTTGAACGGCATGGCCTGGGGCCAAACACACCGGCCAACATCCTGTACAACCTGCGTGCGGCCTCCGAGATTCTGGAAGTCGCGGAGGAGGAAATCGCGCAGATAACAACGAAAAACGCCGAAAAGCTGTTCGGATTCCGTCATGAACCCGCGCTTTGAACGTACCGCCCGGCTCGTGGGCGAGGACGGGGTGGCCCGGCTGGCGGCGGCCAGTGTGATGGTTGTTGGCCTGGGCGGTGTCGGTTCTTATGCGTTTGAGGCGGTCGCCCGCGCGGGGGTGGGGCGCCTGATTCTCGTGGACAGCGACCGGGTGGATGTCACCAACCTCAACCGGCAGCTCCTGGCGCTGGATTCGACGGTGGGCAGGGAGAAGGCCGAGGTGGCCCGCGAACGCCTGCGCGACATCAATCCGGAGGCGCGGGCGGAGGTCCGCGTGCGGTTCGTGGACGAGGCGAATGTGGCGGGGTTGCTGGAGGGCTTTGACGGGTGGGTGATTGACGCGATAGACGCCGTGCCGTCCAAGGTGGCCCTGCTGAGGCAGGCGGTGCTGCGGGGGATTCCCGTGGTCTCCTGCATGGGCGCGGCGGGAAAACTCCGCACCGACCGCATTCAGACGGCGGACATTTCCCAGACCCGCGTGTGCCCGCTGGCGCGGGCGGTCCGGCAGGGGCTCCGGGCCTGCGGCATTCACCGCGGCGTGCGCTGTGTCTTTTCGGACGAGTCCCCCGCCGGGCCGGAAGGGCAGACCAAGGGCCCGCGCATGGGCACGCTGGCCCCCGTCACGGCGGCGTTTGGACTCGCCGCCGCCGCGGCGGTTCTCCGGGGCCTGCTCTCGGCGGACTGACCGGTTCCGGTCAGGCGTCCGTCTCCGCAAAGGCAAACCCGGTGAGGAGCACGCTCTCCTCCTGCTCCGCCTGTGCCAGCTCAATCCTGCCGATCTTCAGCATGGCGGCGATGTCGCCCTTCACGCTGTCCAGCAGCGGGAGCGCGGCGGGGGCGCACGAGAACGCGGCGAACTCCATGGGGGCGGCCATGCTCTTGCTGGCGTCGGTCTTCACCTTGCGGACCAGGTCCAGGGCTCCAACGGTGAGAGACCAGAGATCGGCCGCGTCCGGCGGGGCCGCGGCGGCCAGCTCGCCGATGGACGGCCACGGGCTCTTGTGGACGGAGGCGTGCATGTCCGCGTCGCCGGCATAGGCCCACTGCCACACCTCCTCGGTGATGAAGGGGATGAAGGGGGCGAAGAGGCGGACCAGGGCGCGGTGGACGGCGCGCAGGGTGGCGCAGGCCGACAGGCGGCCGGGGGTCAGCTCCGTCTCATAGGTGCGGCCCTTGGCCAGCTCCAGATAGTTGTCGCAGAAGGTGCGCCAGAAGAAATCCTCCGTCAGGCTGAGGGCCTGGGCGTAGTCGAACTCCTGGAAGGCCTGGGTGGCGCGCTCGACCAGCGGGCGCAGCTCGGCGATGACGGCGCGGTCCGCCGCCTCGGTGATCTTGTCCGCCCCCAGTCCGGCCGCCGGGAAATCCTCCGGGAAGCGGCCCAGCACGAACTTGCTCGCGTTGAAGAGCTTGGTGCAGAGCTTGCGCCCCACCTTGAACACCTGCTCGTCGTAGGCCGTGTCCACGCCCAGGCGCGCCCGCGCGGCCCAGTAGCGCACGCTGTCGGCGCCGTACTGGTCAATCAGCGGCTCGGGGGTGATCACGTTGCCCCGGCTCTTGGACATCTTCTTGCGGTCCGGGTCGAGTATCCAGCCGCTGATGACCACGTTGCGCCAGGGGATCTCGCGCTCGTGCATCCAGGCCTTCACGATGGTGTAGAACGCCCAGGTGCGGATGATCTCATGGCTTTGCGGCCGGATGTCCATGGGGAAAAGCCGCTGGTGGCGGTCCGGCTGGTCCACCCAGTGGCTGGCGATCTGCGGCGTGAGCGAGCTGGTGGCCCAGGTGTCCAGGACATCCGGGTCGCCGAAGAAGCCGCCGGGCTGGTTCCGCTGCTCCTCCGCATAGCCCGGGGGCGGCGTGTCCAGCGGGTCCACCGGCAGGTCCTCCAGACACGGCAGGATCGGCTGGTCGTAGCGGCGCCCGCCGTCTTCGTCAATTTTGTACCAGACGGGAATCGGCACGCCGAAGAAGCGCTGGCGGCTGAGGCACCAGTCGAGGCCGAGGCCCTCCACCCAGTGCTCATAGCGCTTCTGCATGTATTCCGGATGCCACTGGATCTTGCGGCCCTGCGCCAGCAGCTCCTCCTTCTTGTCCATGATGCGGATGTACCACTGCCGCGCCGGGATCAGCTCCAGCGGCCGGTCGCCCTTCTCGAAGAACTTGACCGGATGCGTGATTTCCTTTCGCGGGCGGTCAATCACGCCGGGCGTCGCCTCGGCGATCTCCACGATGGCCGCCTGCGCCTTCTTGGCGGGCAGCCCCTGAAGCTGCGCGTACACGGCGTTTGCCGCGTCCGGGTCCAGGCTCTTCCAGCCGGTCTCGCCGTCGGCGGAGAAGGTGACCGGGGCGAGGCGGCCGTCGCCGCGCAGGATCTGCCGCAGGGGCAGGCTGTTCTCGCGCCACCAGTCCACGTCCGTCTGGTCGCCGAAGGTGCAGACCATGACGACGCCGGTGCCTTTTTCCGGGTCCGCCTTTTCGTCGGCGAACACGGGCACCGGGGCGTGGAAGAGCGGGGTGACGGCGTTGCGCCCCACTATGCCGCGGTACCGGTCGTCCTCCGGATGCACGACCACGGCCACGCAGGCCGCCAGCAGTTCGGGGCGCGTGGTGGCGATGACCAGGTGGTCCTCAGTCCCCTCGACGCCGAAGCGCAGGAAGTGGTACGCGCCGGGAACCTCCTTGTCCATGACCTCCGCCTGGGCGATGGCCGTCTGGAAATCCACGTCCCACATGACGGGGCGGTTGTCCTGGTAGGCCTCCCCCTGCCGGAGAATGTCCAGAAAGCTCGCCTGGGACGTGCGGCGGCAGTGGGTGTCTATGGTGGCGTATTCGAGGTCCCAGTCATAGCTGAGGCCCAGGCGCGACCACAGCCGCTTGAAGGCCGCCTCGTCCTCCTTGGTCACGATGTCGCACAGTTCGATGAAGTTGGTGCGGCTCACGGGCAGCGGGGGGCCGGACTCGCCCCGCTCCCGGGAGAAGCCGGGGTTGTGGTGGACCGAGGCGTCGCACTTCACGTTGTACATGTTCTGCACGCGGCGCTCCGTCGGGAGCCCGTTGTCGTCCCAGCCGATGGGGAAGAAGATGTTCTTGCCCAGCATGCGCTGGAAGCGCACGATGAAGTCCTGGTGCGAGTAGCTGAAAAGGTGCCCCACATGCAGCGAGCCGCTCACCGTCGGCGGCGGCGTGTCCACCACGAAGGTCTCCCCGCGGGACTTCGAGGGGTCCCACGCGTACAGGCGCTTCTCGGCCCACATCTGGTGCCAGCGGGGCTCCATGCTCCCCGGGTCAAACTGCTTGGGATACTCCATGCTGCTTCTCCTGACTGGTTGCGGCCGGGAGGAAACCCCGGCGCGGGACGGAAGACGCGCGCGCGGCGCGCTCCGGGGGGACGAGACGAACCGCGAAAGTATACCAGACGCGCGGTCCGCACGGAAAACGGGCGGGACGGCGGCGAAAGAAAACGGCCGCCGCGGACGTGCCGCGGCGGCCGGGGGAAGGCACCGGATTATGGAAGCAGGCGCTGCATGTCGAACCCGTACCAAGGCTGGCTCGTGGCCGGGGCGCCGCCCAGCGCCGGCGAGAAGCGGAGCATCAGCTGCTCCTCCCGGACCTGGTAGGCCGTGTCCAGCATGTTTGCCGTGGTGGCGACATACGGCGACTTTGCGATGTTCTCCATGGCATTCTGCGTGAACGCGCCAAAGGAGGGGCCGATGTTGAAGGTGCTGAAGTTCTGGCGGGTCGCCGCGTCCTTCGCCCCGTAGAACATGCCCGATGTGAGCCGCGTCACGGTGTTGTCAAACTCGTAGGACAGGTTGTAGTTCACCACCGGCGGGACGCCCGGCCCGTCGAAACGCATCACCGCGCCGCGCCGCTCGTTCCGCCCGTCGGTGAGGAAGAACCGCTGGGCGTGCTGCGTCGGCAGCGACCCGAGCAGGCCCACCGCGTCGCGCAGCCCGAGGGAGTCGTAGAGCGCCTCCCGGAAGAGGAACTGGAAGTTGAGGTTAGAGAAGTCTGAAGCGGCCGGCGAGTCGTGCATGGCCGCCTCGCTCAGGCTCAGGCCGGCCAGATTCACGCCGGTGCGCCCGACGGCCAGACCCGCGTAGGTGAACACGGCGTGGGGCACGCCCCGGTCCGGAATGTACACATTGACGGCCGGGTAGTCGCCCATCCGCCTCACGCCGACGGGCGTGTTCAACACCCTGGACAGCGGGCCGTTGATCGTCACCGCATGGCGGGTGGCGCCGTCGGGGCTGCGCCCGCGCCAGGCGCCGGCGGCCGCCGACCCGTGGGTGTTGCGCAGTTCAAGCGCGGCGGCGGCGTGCGCCTGGTACAGGAGGTTCGGGTCAATGCCCGCGCCCTCGGCAATGCCGGCGACCTCGGCGGCGATCCGCGGGTCCATCAGCGCAGCCTGGGTGTTCCAGTCCGCCAGCAGCTGCGCCGGGGTGACGCCGGTCTCCGCCGAGAAGGCGGCCACATACGCCGGAATGAACTCCGCGATCTTGCCGGCCATCAGCTCGCCGTAGTCCCGTCCCATCTGCTCGGGGGTGCCGTAGAGCACGTTGACCGGCGCCGCGCTCTCCGGAATGGCCACCACGTCGGGCCGCACGGCGTTCGCCAGATAGCCCACAAAGTCGGGATACTGGTTGCTGCCGTCCGGCTGGCGCGGGACGACCTGGACGCCCGTGGTGAACACCAGGTCCGGCGGCGTGATGCCGGGGTATTGAAGCTGAACGGTGCTCGGATAGGCGGCGGTGTTGCGGTAGAAGAGCTGGACGAAGAAGCCCGTGTAGTTTCCGGCGGCGGGCGGCGCCGGCGCCTCGGCAATGTACGTCGTCCCGCCGGTCTCCTCGGGCGCCAGCGGCAGACTCTGCCACCCCGTCGGGAACCGGGCCTCCTTGCGGAAGTCGCGGGAGTTCCGCGTCGTCGCGTGCCACAGCACCACCTCGTACGGCCGCCGCGTGGGACTGACGTCAATGCGGATGGTGCCGTCCGGCTCCAGGGACCAGGTGAAGGGCGGCTGCGGCTCGTTCTGCGTGAGCGCCATGTACCAGGCCAGAAGGTTGCCCGCCGGGTTGGTCGAGGAGGACGGGTTCAGGTCGCCCTCGCTGTCCACCAGCCCGTGGTCCCCGTTGGGGATGTAGTTCAGGTAGTTCTCGTTCTCCAGCCCGCCAAAATACCACTGCGACGCGTCGGGAACGAAGAACTGGTCCATGGTGCCGTTGGTCATGAACTTGGGAATGTTGAGCCGCCCGATGCGCGAGTACTCATAGGGGTCCACCAGTTGCAGCAGCGCGTCGGCCTCGGGGGTCACACCGCCGCCGCCCTCCGGCAGCAGCCGGTCAAACACGCCCTCCTGGGCGTAGTCGTAGATGGCGGGCGCCCAGTAGCCGTACACCGCCCGGTGGTGCTGCAGGTGCTCGTCTATGTTGAGCACGTCAATGACGATGGGGGCGACGGCCTTCACGCGGAAATCGCTGGCCCCGGTGAGCCAGGTGGTCCACCCGCGCTTCGACGCGCCCGTCACCACAAAGTCGGAGATGGGCCGCCCGATGCCGCCCATCACCTCCTGGGCCGTGTCCATGGCCTTCACCGCCGCCTTCGCCATGGCGAAGAGGACGGGCCAGGTCGGGTCGGGGTCCCCGGCGGTGAACGAGTCGAGGTACTTGGCGTAGGAATACGCAATGATCGCGTCTTCCGTGCGGCTGCGCAGCACCAGCGGCTGCTCCGTCGCGTCGCCCGGCGTGACCTCGTCCGCGAAGACGATCGGCTGGCTCGGCACGTTCTTGATGTGGACGACCGGGGTTCCGGAGAGGATTGCGATGAGCGCGAGGTACTCGTCCACCCCGGCCTGGGTCGTGGGCGGCTGGCTGGAGCGGCTGCCGCCGTCAATGAACAGCAGGGCCGTGTTGGAGACGCGCTGCGCGGGGTCAATGATCGTCACCGGATGGGTCCAAAGCAGCCCGTCGGCAATTTCGCCCGGCGAACGCCACTGCTGGGAGGTCATCATGGTCGAGTAGACCCGCGCCACGGTCCGCGAGAACAGCACATAGGGGAAGGTGGCGCGCATCTCGTAGCGGTACTGGCCGTCGTCCGTCTGGACGTACTCATCCAGCTCCGTCCCCTGGATCACGCCCAGGTCCAGCGTGAACGACCGCACCCCGAAGGCGGGGTCCAGATCCGCGCAGGTCACGGTGAGGGTCACGGTCAACTGGCCCCCCGTGGCGAACACATGCTGCACCGGGTCCGGGGCGGCGTTCACCACCTCGGGCGTGCCGTCGCCGAAGTTCCAGCGCCATTCCGTGATCGGCCGGGACGGGCTGGAATAGGAGTCCACCGTGAAGGTCACGGGGATGTCCGTGAGCGGCATTTCGGTGTCCGCCGAGAAGGTCGCCTCCGGCGGGATCGGATCGCCGATCACCACCGCGCCGGGGCGGTCCACCGTCAGTGAAAGGTCCGGCTCCCCGGGGAGCGCCTCGGAATGCCGGTACCAGATGGTCAGCGTGACCCGGTAGGAGCCCTCCTCGCTGTAGGGGTGCGAGGGGGCGGCCTGGTCGCTGGTCGTTTCGTCCCCGAAGCGCCACAGGTAGGCCTGGATGGGCACCGCGGCGGGGTCCTGATCCACAACGGCGAACTGGACGGTGTCCCCGGGGATGCCCCGCGCCGGGGTGGCCGTGAAGTCCGCAGTCGGCGCCTTGTCCACCCGGATGTTCTTCGACAGGGACACGCTCCGGGTGGCCGTGCTCACAGTAAGCGTGACCGGATACAGCCCCGGGGTGGCGAAGGTGTGGGAGGCGTTCACACCGGAGGCCCGGTCGTTGGTCGTCTGCGGGTCGCCGTCGAAATCCCATTCATACCCCGTGATCGGCTCGCTGCCCGCCTGGGTCGCCGCGCCGGAGAACCGCGTCAGCGCCCCGGTGAACACCCGGACGGGGGTCCAGGAGAAGTCCGGCCGCGGAGGACGGACCACGGTGATGTAGGCCTCTTTCACCTCCTCGTCCGTGTTGTTGTAGGGGTCGGCGGTGCCCACCTTCAGCTTCACGGTGAACGTTCCCGGGTTGATGTAGCGGTGGGCCGGCGACGGGTCCACGCTCGCGGTGCCATCCCCAAAATCCCACGCCCAGGAGACAATCTCCGTGGACCCGGGATCGGACATATCTGTGAAGGTGACCAGATCGTCCGTGGAGGGCGAGAGGTTGTTCACGGTGAACTCCGCGCGCGGCGGCTTGTAGGTGACCTCGACCTCCTTGGTGACCGAGCCGGACCCGTCGGCCGTCGCCACGGTCAGGGTGACGGGGTACACCCCGGCCTCGCCGTAGATGTGCTGTGGATTCCGGTCGGAGCTGGCCGTCTCATCGCCGAAGTCCCAGGCCCAGGAGGTGATCTCGGAGGAGCCGGGGTCCGACGTGTCCGTGAAACGGATCGCCTCATTTATATACGGGGTGAGCGTTGCAAGGGAGAAGTTCGCCGTCGGGCCCACTTTCTGGCGCACAATGACGTGGTTTGGCTTGGTTGTGGACGCCTCCCCGAAGGCCGTGCTGACCGTCAGCGACACGCTGTAGATGCCGCTCGTCCCGTACGCATGGGAGGGGTTCCGCTCCGTGCTCTCGCCGCCGTCCCCAAAGGCCCACTTCCACCCCGTGATCGGCGTGTTTTCAGACGCGGACATGTCGGTGAAGGAGACGCTCTGGCCGACAAGAATGTTTGTCTCCGAGGTGAGGAAGTCTACCGTGATCCCCTCCGCGCTGACCCGCACGCACCCGCGCCGGGTGGCGGTCTCCTTGGTGGCTCCCGCCGTGACCGTCAGGCGCACGTCAAAGGTGCCGGCCTGCATGTACAGGTGTACCGGGTTCTGCTCCGTGCTCAGGGTGCCGTCCCCAAATTCCCAGAACCAGGCAGTAACCGGACCCACCGCGTCGGAACTGATGCTGGTGTCGCGGAACGCAACCGGCCGGCCAATCCCCACCACCTGCTGGTCCACCGTGAAGTCCGTCTGAATCAGGTCCTCGGCCAGCACATCCACCACCTTCTGGGACGAAGGGCCGGCGTTCAGGTAAATCTTGGCCTGATTGGTCCCCAGGAGCAGGTTTTCCCGGTTGATGGTGACGGGAATCCGCACCGTCGTGAGCAGGCCGCCCTTGACGAAGCAGCCGTCATCCGGGGACGTGCAGGCGCCCACCTGGACCCAGTCCACGTTGGTGGTCACGATCAACGGGCGGCTCGCCGACGAGGTGGAGAAATTCCGGTCCACCTGCAGGGTTATGGCCGTTGTTTCTGTGCCGAAATCCAGGATTTCGGGGGAAGCCACCAGCGTGACCCCCACATCCCCCGGCCAGCATCCCGCCAGCAGAAGAACGGCAAGCCCCATCACCATCGGAGTGGCAAGCGACCATGTACGGTGCATCAGGAACGCTCCTTATGTCCCCACGCGGCGCCGTGCGCATTCATGGCTCCCGCGTGCGGTTGACCGAAACAAGATTATCCCATCCCTAGCATGATGCCAGTTTTGGGTCCCCGTGTCAATAATCTTCTGCGCCTTTTTTCGTTTCCCGTGTCAAAAAACTTAATAGGGCCCCCCGGTGCCCTCCCGGGAAAAAGGCGCGCAGGCGCAGAAAAATAAGAATACTGCGCGACCCCCGCGCAGACGGAGAACTCCCGCCCCCCGAAAGGCGGCGGCA
This sequence comes from Candidatus Hydrogenedentota bacterium, assembly GCA_033813475.1. GTDB lineage: Bacteria > Hydrogenedentota > Hydrogenedentia > Hydrogenedentales > CAITNO01 > JAAYBR01. Next base: position 13,447 of record JAPXRP010000026.1, on the reverse strand, counting down.
CGTTCCGGCTATCGCGCGGCGACCGTCTCAACCACCTGTTCCGGCCGTTCCAATTGGATCAGCATCGGGTCGCAGGATTCAAGGGTCCTGGGAAACTGAACGTCCCGCCCAACGAGCACATCGCGGCCCCGGAGAAGGTTCCCGCCAAGGTGACATCTCACCGGCGTCTTCCTCAGATTGACGCAGAAGAGGTGGGGAACGCCCCCATGGACCACATACCGCGTGAAAACCCCCTCCAGGGGATAGCCGTGCGTGTTGATGGGGCGGGGAATGGGGGGGAGCGTTCCCTGCTGTATGGCCGCATCCATGGCGTGCAGATACTCCGTGGGCATGTTCATTCCCCGCACCAGCACGGTGTTTCCGGTGTTTCTGATGACATTGGTGCGCGAGTGCCCGCGCTCGTTGTAGGGGATGGGGGTGCCCACCCGGAGCACCGTGCCGTCCGCCTCGACAAACCCCGCCAGCGCCTTGAACGCGGCGTCCGTGATGGCCGGGGTCTCCGGCATGACCAGCGCCTTCATGCCGCCGGCATCCCCCGAGGCCAGTTGCCGCTCCGTGACGAAGCGCACGGCGTGCCCGGAAAAAGAGCATCCCTCGTAGGCGAACTCCGCCGAGGAGAGGTGCGGGACGCCGTCGTCGAATATTTTCGAGGAGCTGCTGTACAGAATGTGTGTTGCGGCGGGCGCCCTCTGAAGCGCCCGCACCACGGGGGCCAGCCGCCGCGCCTCCAGGGCGGTCCGCGAAAACCCCTCCATCACGCCGGGGACTTCTTGCAGTTCGGGCGAAAGGTCCAGTGCCAGGCCCGAGGCGCCTGTGACCAGGCTGGTCCAGAGGAGGCTCCGCACCACAGCCTCCCTTTCGGAGGGGGACGCCGCCTCCGGGAGGGCGTCCAGCGCGACAGACAGGTCAAACAGGGGCTTCTCCGGGGCGAAGGAGGCCAGCAGCGCGTGGCTCACCGCCGGTCTTGGGTAGTTCCAGGCGTAGACATCTTCCCCGGACGCAAGGCTTTGCGCGCAGGCAAGCGCGTCAAACATGCCCGCCGTCACCTCCCGGTCCGGGCTGTGGCGCGTTTCCGCCTTCTGGAAGGCGTTCGCCGGAAGGGTCAGCATCAGGGGGGTGCCGGGGGCGGCGGCGGCCACCGTGTCGCGCAGATCGCGGACCAGCGCGTGGATGAGGGTGTGGTGGAAACTCTGCCAGTCAAACTGGTAGGCCCGCCGGTTCTGGTAGGCGTGCTCCGGATGATCGCCCCACACGGTGATTTCGCCGTATTCCGCCAAGTGGGCCCGCCAGGCCCGGTTTAGTTCCTGCCGGTCGGGGTTGGCCGTCCGTATCTCCTCCACAAACGAAAGACGCACCTGCTCCCCGTCGAATTTGAACTGCGGGGCGTCCGCGATGCTGATGCCCAGCAGGGCGGGATGCCCCCCGACGGCCCGCGCCGCCGCCGCCGCATGCTCCTTGAAGGCGGCCAGCAGGGACGGATGGGCCAGATTGGCAAACCCGGGCTCGCGCGCCCCGGGCGCCTGGTCACGAATGGTGTCCGCCAGCGCATCCTGCGACAGTTGGACGACCACCCCGATCCCGCCGGCGGCCGCCGTGTCAAGCAGGGGGAGAACCGCCGCCCGGAGGCGGTCCGTGTCAAAGGGCGCCGCCGCCGCGCTGTCCATTTTCGAAACCGGAAGCACGGCGAAATTCAGCCCAAAGCGGGGCATGCGCTCCAGAACCCCCTTCCATGACTCCTCCGGCATCTGCCGCAGATTCTCCCCCATCAGGCAGGCGGCCTCCCCCGAGGCGTCCGTCACGCCGGAAGCCCCCAGCGTCACGGCCCCCCCCGGAATCTCCTGCCGAAGCTCGGGCACCAGGCCGCCAAGGGCCATGAAAGACCGCAGAGCGTCCAGGGAGGCACGGACATGGGCCGTTTGACGGACCGCCGCCGCCCAGTCTTCCCTGGCGAGCAGCCCCTCCAGGCCCGCCACCGCGTCTTCCAGCACCGCCGCGCGCGCCCGCACATGCGGTGACGCGTCGCGCGCTGAGGCGGGGACGGACTCCCTCAGCAGGGTGCCCGCCTGCCGGGCCTGCCCGGCCATGTGCCGCGAACTCACCCGCTCGAGCCGCAACGTGGTGGCCGCCGCGGGGGTCTTTTCATCCAGAAAAAGCTCGGCGACCGCCTCATACATCCCCGGGGCCAGTTCGGGCGCCCCCTGCCAGGAAAACACAAAGCGGTTTTCCCCCGGCCGCAACCCGCTTTCACCGCCCTGCAAAGAGACGACCGGCGCGCCGTCGGCGCCCGTCAGACGAAACACCAGATGCGCCTTGGGCTCGTTGTACTCGGACACGACGATGTAGGCGAACTCCACCGCGCCCGAGGCGGGCATGCGGTCCGGAAAGTCGGCCTGCATCCGCAGCCCCTGCAACGGGGCGGCCTCACGCTCCGTCACCCAGAGTTCCTCAAGGGACATCCCCTCCTGGCCCCATCCGGTGAAGGAAAAGGACGCGCAGAAAAGCAGCAACGCCGCGCCTGCGAGCAAACGGGGGCACCGACTCATGGCAGAATACTCCTTGATCACGGCAAACGCGCCGTCTGGGTTGTCCGCAGGGGATTGTATAGGCCGCCTTTGCGCGCGGTCAATGTTCAAGTAACGCCGGCCCGGCGCGCTCCGGGTGACGCGGCGCTTCACCATGCGCATTTTTTAACGCCCCGGACTGGTCCGGCGCGGCCCCATCAACATACGGTGTGGGCCGGCGCGCCCCCGGGCACATGTGGTGGGTGGACTCCCGGAAGGAGGGGAGGCGGGGTGGAACTTTTTGCCTCCGGGACGGTATAACAGGGGCATGAAGGTTGTTTTTTGGCTTTCAGAGACCGGCCCTCTCCGCCCTTCTGTCAGGAGCGGCTTCGGCGGGGAACAGGCGGGTTCGCGCCGCCCGTGTGTGGGACCGCGCCGGAGGAACGGCTTGGCTGCGCGGGACTTCCGCGGCACAATCCCGTTGTGTGGCGGGTGCGGCACCCTATGAGGGGCGGTTCGAAAACTCTCCTTCGCGGCTCCCGTGTCCCCGGGTCCGTCTTTCTGGGGGTCATTGCGCTTGCGGCGATGGTTGTGGCAGAATCCTACTCGATTCCCCCGGACAAGGTGGACGAGCAGAAGATTTTCTGGGGGTCCCCCGGGCAGTTTGCCAAGCCCGCCGAAGTGGACTACAAGGCGGCGGTGATGGAAACGGACGAGTTCAAGTCCATCCGCAAGAACAAGATTGAGCCCGGCACCGCCAAGTACTGGCTGCTCATCAGCCAGGCGAGCGAGCGGGTGGTGAAGGCCATCGCGTCGGTGGCCAAAGACACCGGCCACGACTTGGTCGTCGCCAAGGGGTATCTGGCCGAAATAGGAGTGCAAGTCCCCGCCGAGGATCTGACCGAGAAGATTTTGGAGCGCATAAAGAAAAAGGAGTGAGCCTTGCGCCTTTCCGGTGCTTCCGATGCGTTGAAGTCCAGACGGTCCGCCGTGCGGGCGGTTTCTGCCTGCGGGGTGTGCGCCGTTTGGGCTGTCCTGCTCGCGGCCGGCGCCGGGTGCGCCGGGACCAAGCGGACCACGGAATGGTCCTCCCCCATGGGGAAGGGGCCCGTCTCCGAGACCCACGCCCTGGAGGACTACGGCGCCGCCAAGCAGCTCGCGCAGGCCCGGCGCATGGTCAAGGGCGGCCAGTATTCCCTTGCCATTCCCCGTTTGCAGCAGATTGTCACCCAGTTTCCGGCAGACGCGTCCGGCATAGAGGCCCGCCACCACCTTGGCGTCTCCTACTACATGGTGGGCGAATACCAGCAGGCGCTGGACCACTTCAACCAGCACCTGTCCATGGACCCGGAGGGCGCCCTGTCCGAGGAAAGCCGGGAATATGTGACAAAACTGACCCAGGCGGAGAACCCCGCGGACAAGGGCGGGGAGGGCGACGTCCGGATCGCCGAGCTTGAGTCGGCCTTCGCCGCGAAACCCGACGACATGGCCGCCGGACTGGAGCTGGCGGCGCTTCGCTGGGAACGCGGCGAATACCCCCAGGCCGGGGAGGTCTACCGGAATCTGCTCGCCCGCTGGCCCGGACTGGAGCAGGACACGCTGGTGCGCACGCGCATGGCCAGAGAGGCGGACGGCTCCTGGACCGTGCTGGACCCCGCCGAGGCCGAGCGCCGTTTCCGCGAGGCCGAGCCCCTGCGCATTTTCAACGTGGCCTCGTTCCGCAGCGGCCGCTACTCCGGATGGCAGGCCGTGGCCCAGCAGCGCGACTACAATGTCAGCGGCCAGGCCGTCAATGTCGGGGACACCCCCCTGCAGGACGTCCGGGTGATTGTCACCATCTACGGGCTGGGCCAGCTGGTCTACGACACGCAGACCGTTGTCCTCGGCGGGCTGCAGCCCGGAGAGGTGCGGGCCTTCAGCGTGCAGTTCACCCGGTTTGACGACATTAACAACATTGTCCGCCACGAATGCCGGGGAACTTTCAGGCGGTAGGAGGGATTCAGGCACCCATGACCCCGAGAACCACATTCAAGGCGGCGGCGGTCCTGCTGCTGTTGCTGGGACTCGCCCCCGGCGGGCGCGCCCAGGAGCAGAAACAGGTCAATGTCGCCGTCAAAATCATCGAGTTTCAGACATCTCGGGGCAGTGAAAGCGGCCTGAGCGCGTATTTCAAGCAGCGCAACGAGCCCCGCCCCTACGGCCGCGTGTCCAGCGGCAACGGCAACATCACCTCCGCCGCCTACACCTTCCCCAGCTCGGTGAGCACGGGGCTCACGGTGCTCTTTGACAACCTCAGCAACCACTGGGGCGACTTCGAGGTGGTCCTTCAGGCGCTGGTGGACCAGAACCGCGCCTTCATCCTCTCCCAGCCGAAGGTGATGGTCCCCGTGGCCGCGGCCGTCCCCACGGTCATCAAGACCACGCAGGACGTGCCCTTTGAGAACACCGTGGTCATCGGCTCGACGGCCAACCAGGTGACGGCCTTCCGGCCCACGGGCGTCACCCTCACGGTGAGCGCGCTGCAGGTGGTGGACGATGACGGCAACCCCTCCACCACGGAGGACGTCTTCATCCAGCTCAAGCTCCAGGCCGAGATCAGCGAGGAGGGCGAGCGCATCACGGTGGCCCTGGACAGCCGCGCGGTGACCAGCAGCGGCAACCTCTCCTCCAACACCGTCGGCATCAGCGTGCCGGAGTTCGTCTCCCGCAGCGTGGACACCACCGTCTGGGTGCGCAACGGCCAGGTGCTGGTCATGGGCGGCCTCTACCGCAACACGGTCACCAACAACACCAGCCAGATGCCCTGGCTCACGCAGGGGGAGAACGCGGCCGCCAACGTTGTCTCCCGGGTGGTTCCCGCGGTCAAGGACATGAAGACGCCCGTCACCAGCCTGCTCGGAAACAAGAGCAACTCCGAGAGCCGCCGGGAACTCGTCTTTCTGGTCAAGGCCGATGTCTGGCGCAAGTCCTACACCGTGGCCGATGATTTCGGGTTTGCCGAGGCCGCCGAAGGCGGCGAGGCCGCCGATGCGGAGCCGGAGAAGGATAAGGAGGCCCCCGCCAAGAGGCCCGGCGACGTCATTTCCGGCGTCCTCAAGAATCTGGGCGTGACCAGTGAACTGGGCGGCCAGCTGCCCGACGCCCCCACCGGCGCGATTCCGGGAGACAATTGATGAGCCGCACACGCCTCACAAGCCAAAGGATCCTCGTGTTGGCGGGGATGGTTGTGTGCCTGACCTCCGCATTCGCCCAGGACGCCCCGGCACCCGCGCCCGCGCCCGCCCCGGCGGAGGCCGCCCCCGCTCCCCCTCCCGCAGAGGCCGCGCCCGCCCCAGCCCCTGCGGAGGCCCCGCCGGCCCCCCCGCCCCCGCCCCCGCTGACCGACATCCGGCAGGTGCAGGTGAAGGTCTGGATCAGCGAGGCCAACGAACGGGGCATTCGGGACATTGGCGCCAACCTTAACTTCAAACGCTTTGTCCGCGGCGTCGAGCAGAACGGCTCCGTCGCGGAGGCCCGCACCAACCTGCTGCCCCTGGACCAGTTTGGCACGCTCAATCTGCCGTTTCCGGACCAAAGTCTCTTTCCGCCGCCCCTGCGGCCCGACTTGGACAACAATCTGGCCAACGGGCTTCAGGACCGGCAGGGGGCCGGGCTTACTTTCAGCATCATTGACACCCCCTACGGCACCATAGACGGCGCCATTCGCGCGCTGGAGCGGCAGTCCGACGCGGACCTCATCTCCCGCCCGGAGCTTCTGGTGGCCAACGGACAGCCCGCAACCATCAAGGCCGGCGGCCAGGTTCCGTTCCAGGACGCGAAGATCACGCCCCCGTATCCGCCCCAGCTCCAGGTGCAGTGGCGCGATGTCGGCGTGAACCTCAACTTCACGCCGGCCATCATGCCGGACAACATGGTGCAGCTTACCCTGACCACCCTCGAGGTCTCCGACGTCAACCGGATAGAGAACTTCCGCGGCGTGGACCTGCCCGTGTTCTCCACCCGGTCGCAGACCGGCATCGTGTATGTGCCCGACAGCACCACGCTGGTGATTGGCGGCCTTACCAGCCGGGTGCTCCGCAGCACGGAGCGCCGCGTGCCCGTGCTCGGCAAGATTCCCCTGCTGGGGATTCCCTTCCGCAGCCGCAAGGCGGACTCCGAAAACCGCAACCTGCTCATCTTTGTGTCCCCCACCGTGGTGGACCTGCGGGCGCCCACGCCGCGCGCCGAGAGCGCCCTCGAGTTCTGGCGGGAGCGGGGCACCGAGTGGATCAACACGCCCAGGATCGAAAGCGAGCGGGATGCGATGCAGGTCGGCCTCTAGGCCGGGCCGCGTCCGGCGGGAAGCGGGATGATGCCGGAAATCATGGACGATGTCCGGTTCCTGTCCGAGACACTTCCCGGCCGGGAAAGCCAGTCGGAGGGGGAGGAGCGCGCCGCCGACTACATCCACGGGCGGCTCTCAGCCGTCACCCCGGACACGGAAATCGAGCCCTTCTCCTGCGTGGACAACTGGGAGCTGGTGGTGGCCTCCTACCTCGCGGAATTCCTGCTCGTCGCCCTGGCCGCCGTCTGGTGGCCCCTGCCCGCCGCGCTCTACGGCGGCGCGGTCGCCTTCTCCTTTCTCGCCGAGTGGTCAGGCCGTCCGGTGTTTTCCCGCCTGCTGCCCGCCTATGACTCCGCCAACGTGGTGGCGCGCATGGAGGCGCTGCGGCCCCGGCGCGTCTTCCTGCTCACCGCGCGCTACGACAGCGGCCCGGCCACGCTGCTGACCGCCCCCGGGGCGGCCGCCGCCCAGCGCGCCCTGCACCGCCTCCTGCTTCTCGCCATGACCGTGGTCATCGCCACCTGCGTGGCCGAGGGCGCCGCCCTGCTCGGCGGGGCGGAGAACCCCGCCATGCCCTGGTTCCGCTGGGCCGCCGCCGCCGTGCTGGGCGCCGGCGCCGCCGCGTACTTTGCCGCGGCCGCCTGGGGCGGCGACGCGCCCGGGGCCAACGGCAACGGGTCCGGGGTCGCCGCGCTCATCCGCGTGGCCGAGATGCTGCGGGAGGCGCCCCTCGCCGACTCGGATGTCTGGCTGGCCGCGACCGGGGCGCACGGCAGGGGCCGCGCGGGGGTTCGCATCCTGCTGGAGGGGGCGGGACTCGACAAGCCCCTCACCCATGTCATCAATCTGGAGAGCGTCGGGCGGGGCACCCTCCGCCACACCGTGGCCGAGGGGATGCCCGTTGCCATGCCCGCCGGCGCCCTGCTCCGGTCCGCCGCCGGCAGGGCCGGCGAGGCGCACCAGGTGCCGGCAACCCGGCTGACCAGCGTTGCCACCGACGCCCAAACCGCCCTCGCCGGGGGATGGAACGCCCTCAGTGTCATCGGGCTGGACAAAGACGGCGTTCCCTGCGGCTGGCAGTGGGGGGGAGACACGGCGGACCTGGTGGATCCGGACCAGATAGAGCGGGCCGCAGCCTTCGCCGTCGCAGTCATGCGGGAAGTGGAGGGGTTGGATCATTCCTGACCCGGGGCGATTTCCGCAGGCGGGTTGGGCCGCCGCGCGGGCTTCGGGTATACTTTCCGCCTGAAAGAGTGTTCTTGTGCGCAATGCCAAAGGAGAACGGCCGACATGCAGATCAATCCCGAGATTTTCCGAGAGTACGACATCCGCGGCATCGCGGGAAAAGACCTGGACGAGTCCTCCATGGAGGCCATCGGGAAGGCCTACGTCGCCTATATGCGCGGCAAGCGCAGGCACAACTGCGTCGTGCTGGGGCGCGACGGGCGCCTCACGGGGAAGGCCTACGCCAACGCCCTCATTGACGGCGTCACCTCCTGCGGGATGAACGTCATTGACATCGGCATGGTGCCCACCCCCGTGCTCTACTACGCCATGCAGGTGCTCGACGTGGACGGCGGCCTCATGCTCACGGCGAGCCACAACCCGAAGGAGTACAACGGGCTCAAGGTCGGTGTAGGCAAGACCACCATCTACGGGGAGGAAATCCAGAAGCTCGGCCGCATCGCCGCGGCGGGGAAGTTCCCCAAGGCCCCGGCAAAGCCCGTCACCATCACGCGGATGGACATGAAGCCCGCCTATCTCCGCCGCGTCCGCCAGATCATCAAACTCGCCCGGCCCCTCAAGGTGGTGGTGGACGCCGCCAACGGCGTCGGCGGCCTGACCGCCATTGACCTGTACCGCTCCCTCGGCTGCGAGGTCATCCCGCTCTTCTGCGAGGTGGACGGAAGTTTCCCGAACCACCACGCCGACCCCACCAAGAAGGCCAACCTGACCGACATCATCAAAGCGGTGAGGAAACACAAGGCGGACGTCGGCATCGCGTTCGACGGCGATGTGGACCGCCTCGGCGGCTGTGATGAGACGGGCGGCATGCTGCCCGGCGACCGCCTGCTCGCCCTGTTCGCGCGCAGCATCCTCGCGGAGAAGCCGGGGGCGACCATTCTCGGCGAGGTCAAGTGCTCGCGCGGCCTCTACGAGGACATCCGCAAGCACGGCGGCAACGCCGTCATGTGGCGCACGGGCCACTCCCACATCAAGGCGGCCATGAAAACACTGCACGCCGAACTGGCGGGGGAGATGAGCGGCCACATCTTCTTCAAGCACCGCTGGTACGGGTTCGACGACGCGGTCTACGCGGGCGCGCGCCTGCTCGAGATCATCGCCTCGGGGAAGAAGCCCCTCAGCGCGCACCTGGCCACCATTCCCGAGCGCCCCGGCACCCCGGAGATGGAGGTCAACTGCGCGGACTCGAAAAAATTCGAGGTGGTCCGCCGCGCCACCGAGTATTTCCAGAAAGAACTGAAGCTCGACGTGGTCACCATAGACGGCGCGCGCATCGAGTTCCCCGACGGCTGGGGCCTCCTGCGCGCCTCCAACACGTCACCCAAGCTGGTCATGCGCGTCGAGGCCGACACCCCGAAGCGCGTGAAGGCCATCGAAAAGCTGATTCTCGACAAAGTGAACGAGCTGCTCGCCTGAGCGCCGCGCGGGACGCCTTCCGCGCAGGACGCTCTTCCGAAAACACAGGGAGACGCGGCATGAGTCCGTCCGGAACCGCCCTCGTCACCGGCGCCAGCCGGGGCATCGGCCGGGGCATTGCCCTGACCCTCGCCGCCAAAGGCTTCAACATTGCCGGGGTGGCCACCCGGCACATGCCGGATGACCCGGAGGACAACCTGGAGACGCTGCGGCGCACCGTCGAGGCCCTGGGGCGGGAGTGCCTGCCCGTGGCCGGGGACCTTTCCGACTTGTCCGCCCATGAGGCGATGGTGGACGCCGTGGTGGCCCGTTTTGGGACGGTGGACGTGCTGGTGAACAACGCCGGGGTCGCGCCGCTGGTCCGGGCGGACCTGCTGGAATGCTCCCCGGAGAGTTACGACCGCGTCATGGGGATCAACCTGCGCGGCCCCTTCTTCTTCAGCCAGGCCGTGGCGAAGCGCATGATCGCACAGGTGGAGGCGGGCCTGGCCCCGCCCCGCATCATCTTCATCACCAGCATCTCCAGCCGGGCTGCCAGCGCGAACCGGCCGGAATACTGCGTCAGCAAGGCCGGCCTCAGCATGACCGCCAAGTGCTTCGCCGTCCGCCTCGCCCCCTACGGCATCCCCGTCTTCGACGTGCAGCCCGGCGTCATCGCCACGGACATGACGGCGGCGGTCACGGAGAAATACGACCGCCTCATCGGGGAGGGGCTCCTGCTCACGCCCCGCTGGGGCACGCCGGAGGACATTGGCCGCGCGGTGGCCGCCCTGGCGGAGGGCTCCTTCGACTACGCCACCGGGTCCGTCATCGAGGTCGGGGGCGGCTTCGGGGTCGAGCGCCTCTGATCAGTGCAGCAGGAGCAGGGGGCAGGGGGCGCGGTGGAGGACGTAGGCGGTGGTGCTGCCGACCACCAGCTGCCGCAGCTTGGAATGGCCGAAGGCCCCCATCACGATGACGGCGGCCCCGCTTTCGCCGGCGTAGGCGGCGATCTCCTCGCCCGCGTCGCCCTCCCGCGCCACGCACACGATTTCCAGCCCGTCGTGGGATTCCAGATAGCCCAGGGCCCCGCCCTGCACGGCCTCCGCGTCGCTCCGCACCGTGACCAGATGCAGGGCCATGCCCCACTCGCGGGCGGCGTCCGCCCCCGCGCGCAGCGCCTTGCGCGCATGGGGGCTGCCGTCATAGGCCACCACCACCTTGTCGCCTTCGGGGGCCGCGGCCCCGGTCACCAGCACGGGCGTGGAGGCCCGCCGGACCACGGCCTGCGCCGTGGACCCGGCCAGCCCCTCCAGCCAGGGGCTGTGCTCGCCGCCCCGGCCGAGCACGATCAGGTCGGCCAGCTCGCCGGCCTCCACGATGACCCGCGGCACGATGCCCGTGGCCAGCGTGGTTTCGCAGGGAACTCCCCGCTCCGCGCACAGCCGCTCCACCTCCTCCAGCGCGCTGGCGCCGTGGGCCTCCAGCAGGGAGGAGATGTTGCCGGTGTAGTTGACATAGGGGGCCGTGCCCAGGGAGGCGGAGATGTCGCGCAGGAAGGGGCCCTCGAGGAGCTTCACGTCCACCACATGCAGCGCCATGATGGAGGCGCCGTGCTTCTCCGCCAGCGCCAGCGCGTAGGTCACGCCCCTGCGGGCCATGTCGCTGCCGTCCGTGGGAACCAGCATCCGCTTGATCATGCCAACCGTCCTCCGTCGGCGGGGAAACCCATTCCGGCGCCCTCAGGCGACGGCTTCCGCCCCCGCCAGCCCGCCAAACGCGCGCAGGATGGCCAGCCCGTCGGTCTGGCTTTTTTCCGGGTGGAACTGCAGGGCAAACAGGTTGCCCCCGCCCACCATGGCCGCAAACTCGACGCCGTACTCGCAGGTGGCCAGCACGGCCTCCGGATCCTCCGGCCGGCCGTAGAAACTGTGCACAAAATAGGCGTGGGGCGTCCCGTCCAGGCCGTCCAGCAGCGGATTGGCCCGCCCGGGAACGGTCCGCACCTGGTTCCAGCCCATGTGCGGCACCTTCAGGCCCGTCTCCCGGCTGTCAGGAAAACGCACCACCTGCCCCTTGATGACGCCCAGACCGGGACAGCCCGGGCTTTCCTCGCTCCCCTCGAAGAGGAGCTGAAGACCCACGCAGATGCCCAGGAAGGGCCGGCCGTCCAGGGCCGCCTCCCGCACCACGTCCACCAGGCCGCGCTCCTCCAGCCCCCGGTAGCAGTCGCCGAAGGCGCCCACGCCCGGCAGCACCACGGCGGGCGCCTTCCGGACCGTTTCCGGGTCGCTGGTGATCTCGGCGGCGAACCCGGCGCGCTCAATGCCCTTCTGCGCGCTGCGGAGGTTGCCCATGCCGTAGTCCACGATGCAGATCATGTCTCAATGCTTCCCTTGGTTGACGGCACGCCGGTGACCCGCGGGTCCACCGTCAGCGCCTGCCGCAGCGCCCTGCCCAGGGCCTTGAAAATGGCCTCCACGCAGTGGTGCAGGTTCTTGCCGCGCAGCAGGCGCACGTGCAGGGTGATGCGGGCCTGCACCGCGAAGGCCCGCAGAAACTCCTCCGCCAGCTCCACGTCGAACTCGCCGAGCCGCGCCGGCGGCAGGTCGGCGTCGAAGGCCAGAAAGGGCCGGCCGCTGAAGTCCAGGGCGACCTCCGCCAGCGCCTCGTCCATCGGCACCACGGCATGGCCGTAGCGCGTGAGGCCCACGGGGGCGCCCACGGCCTCCAGCACCGCCTTGCCCAGGCAGATGCCCACATCCTCCACCGTGTGGTGGGGGTCAATGTGCAGGTCGCCCTCGGCGGTCAGTTCCAGATCCAGCAGCCCGTGCTTCGCCACATGGTCCAGCATGTGGTCGAAAAAGCCGACCCCCGTGCTCACGCTGGCGCTTCCCCCGCCGTCCAGCGCCACCGACACGGTGATCCGCGTCTCCTTGGTCTCCCGGGAAATCGTAGCCTTCCGCATGGTCCCTGTCCTTTCCGTGTCCGGGCTCACTTGCCGATCACCAGACGGTCCGCGAGGAACGAGGGCAGCCGCGCCTCCAAAATGCGCTTCGCCGCCTCCACCACGGGGTACACGACCCGCTCCAGCTTGAAAGTCTTCTTCTCCGTGTCCAGAATGCCGAACGACGCCCGCGGGTCGTCGTCCCGCGGCTGGCCCACCGACCCCGGGTTGATGAACAGCGCCTCCTCCGCGTCCACGGGGAACGCGTTGCCCTCGTTCACCGCGTAGGTGCCCCGCGGGCAGAGGATCACCGGCGTGTGCGTGTGGCCGATGAAGCAGAGCCGGCAGTTCTGCTCGTCCAGGAAGGGGAGATGGGGGATCACGTCCTCCCAGGTGAAGATGTAGGTGTTGTGGTTCTTCGGCGCGCCGTGCACCGCCACGAAATCCCCGAAATTCAGCGCGTCCGGAAGGTTCTGAAGCCACTCCACCGCGTCGTCGCTGAGCTGGTCCCGTGTCCAGATCGCCGCCGCCAGCGCCACCGGGTTGAAGCCCCACGGCTCCTCCAGCCCGCACGCCACCGCGTCGTGGTTCCCCAGAATCGCCAGGATGTTCCGCTCCGCGATCAGGTCAATGCACTCGTTCGGCGTGGCGTTGTACCCCACCACATCCCCCAGGCAGACCGTCCGGTCCACACCGATTTCGTCAATACGCTTGAGAACCGCTTTCAGGGCGTCAATGTTCGCGTGAATGTCAGAAATAATCGCGTACCGCAAAGCCTGTCTCCGCGCCGGCGTCCCGCCGGGGCGCCCGTTCCCTCGCCCAACCCGGACCACCGCAACAGCCCCTCCCCCGGGGGGAGCCGCGCCGCCGTCCGTTCCAAACCGGTCACTCCTTGGTCCCAAACCCATGATACCAGCATTCCCCGCGCCGATTCCAATGCCGGGAATACACGCATATCCCCTTGGGGAAATCTTTTTTTCTTCTGTCCACGCCGTCCACCCCGTCCACAGCGTCCACATTGAGAAAAGGGGACGC
>JAPXRP010000025.1:0-32718 GCA_033813475.1 Candidatus Hydrogenedentota bacterium | reverse complement strand
CGCCGGGCCGCCTGTTTGGTTCAGGTCACGGGAGATGGTGTTCGTGGTCTTCGGGGAGGGGGCCGGCGTGGTCCAGCACGGCGCGCACCGCCCGCAGCAGGCGGGCGCGGAGGTAGGGCTTCCGCAGGATGACGCCCTCGTTCTCCGGCAGCACCGTGTCGCGCAGCTCGTCCCGGCTGTAGCCGCTGGTGAAAAGGAAGGGCACCCCGGGGCGTATCGCGACGATCTCCTCGTGGAGCCGCCCGCCGGACAGGCCCGGCATGATGACGTCGGAGACCACCAGGGAAATCTCGTCGGCGTGGGCTTCAAACAGACGGCGGGCCTCCTCCCCGTCGGCGGCGGAGATCACCCGGTAGCCCTGGTCGGCGAGAAACTGATGCCCCAGTTTCCGGATTTCCGGGTCGTCCTCGGCGAACAGGATGGTCTCGTCCCCGCCCGGGTCTTCCGGAAAGGGGGTGTCCACGGAGGGGTGGGCCTTCTCCTCGACGTGCCCCCCGGCGGGCAGGAAAACGCAGAAGACGGTGCCCGCGCCGGGCGCGCTCTCGACGGTGACGAGGCCGTTGTGCTGTTTGACGACGCCGTAGACCGTGGCCAGGCCCATGCCGGTGCCCCTGCCCACCTCCTTGGTGGAGAAGAAGGGCTCGAACACATGCTCAAGCGTTTCCCGGGACATGCCGCAGCCGGTGTCGCGCACGCGGAGAAACACGTATTCCCCCGGGGCCGCCCAGGGGAAGTCCGCGGGAATCTGATCAAGCCGCACCAGCCCCGTCTCCAGGGTGATCACGCCGCCCTCGGGCATCGCGTCGCGGGCGTTGATGCAGAGGTTCATGATCATCTGCTCCATCTGCACGGCGCTGCCGACAAACCGCGTGTCCGACCCGTCGGGCTTGAAGAGGATGCCGACGTGCTCGCCGATGTAGCGCCGGAGCATCTTGAGCAGCTCCTGGACGCAGTGGCCCAGGTCCAGGTTCTCCCGCGTGAGGTCCTGGTGCCTGCTGAAGATGAGCAGCTGCCGCACAAGGCGCGCCGCGCGCATGACGGCGTCGGAGGCGTTGCGGAGCTGTTCGGAGACGGGGGTGTTTCCGGACAGCTTGTGCAGGGTGAGCTCGATGTGGCCGCTGACCACCTGGAGCAGGTTGTTGAAGTCGTGGGCCACGCCGCCGGCAAGCAGCCCCAGGGCCTCCATTTTCTGGGCCTGGCGGATTTGCATCTCCACCCTGCGGCCCTCGGTCACGTCGCGCTCGAGGACGACGTAGTTAATGATCCTCCCCTCCTCGTCGCGGACGGGGGAGATGGTGGCCAGCACCTCGTAGAGGGATCCGTCCTTGCGGCGGTTGGTCAGGAGGCCCTGCCACGCCTCGCCGCGCGTCACCTGGTCCACCAGCGCCTTGTACTGCTCGGGCGGATGGTCCGTGCTCAGGGTCGCGTTCAGGTCGCGGCCGAAGACGTCGGCGGAAGAGAACCCTGAAACCTTCTCAAAGGCCTGGTTGGCGTACTCGATGACGCCGTCGGGGTTGGTGATGAGCACCAGCTCCTCGGACTGGTTGAGCGCCGCGACAAGACGGGCGCGCTCCGCTTCCAGCTTCCGGTCCTCCGTGATGTCGCGGCAGAACCCCAGGGTGCCGATGATGTCCCCGTCGGCGTCGTAGAGGGGCGCCTTGTTGGTCCGGACCATGCGGACCGTTCCGTCCGGATAGCGCACCTCCTCCACAATGTTGAACGCGGGGGCGTTCTTGCGCATGACATCGAGGTCGTCCGCCTGATACCGCTCAGCCCACTCGCCCAGGTGAAGAAAGTCGGTGTCGCGCTTCCCAATAAGCTCGTCCGGCGAGGCCGCGCCGAAAACCTCGGCGAGCTGCATGTTGGCCCCCATGTAGCGCGAGTCGCGGTCTTTCCACCAGACAGCCTCGGGAATGCTCTCGATCACCAGGTGGAGCATGGCCTCGGAGTCGCGCAGGGCGGTGGCGGCGCGCTCCCGCTCGTGCTGCTCCCGGAGCAGAATCTTGTTCTGGCGCTCGAGTTTCCAGCCCGCGAGGGCGATGGTGCGCACGGCGCGGAACAGGGCGATGATGATCAGCGCGCCCCCGGCGGCAAAGAGGACCGACTTGATGGAAATGCTGCGGGCGTCGTCCATGCCGATGAGGGGCACCTCGTTGAAGACCCGCATCTCACGGACCAGGTCGAGCGCCTTGGAGAGGATCACCAGGCCCGACGCGGCGACCGCGTCGTAGGAAACGGCATGAAAAACCCGCAGGTACGCCAGCGTGCCCGTGCACATGACCCCCGTGGCGGTCAGGCTCAGGAGCTCGTCAATGGTGTTGTAGGGGCGTTTCAGGTAGAGCGTGGTGATGTAGGCGGCGACAATCTCAAGGACGAGCCCCCCCACGAACACAAGCACCGGCAGGCGCTCGAAGCGCCCGAGGGGGAACATGGCGGCGCGCGCCCCCGCGCCGTCTCCGGAGCCCGCCGGAAGCGGGCCAGCCTTTGTGTCGCCCCACGACATCAAACCTCTCCTCGTGCCCCTGACCGCCATGCCCGGGAAGAGTACCCGGCACCCCGGTGGTATCAGGCCGGGAGCCGCGCGCACCTCGCTGCATTCTACACTATTGGCCGGAAAAAGGAAAGCGGCGCGGAATGCGGCCTCTGTGCGGCCTCCGCGGACTCAGAACGTGTCCCAGTGGAGGACTTCGGCCAGGGGGCGCTTCGCGGGGGAGGGAATGTCAAGGGGGTGTCCCACGGCGACCAGACTGACCAGCCGGACATCTTCGGGAGCCCCCAGAAGCGCCGCCACGGCGGGGGCGTGGTCCTTGCGCGCGCCGGCGACCCAGCAGGAACCCAGGCCGAGCGCCCGGGCGGCCACGAGCATGTTCTGGGTGGCGGCGCAGCCGTCCTCCAGCGGGTAGTCGCCGTCGCGGCAGAACACGGCAATGCAGGCGGGGGCGTCGGCGATGAACCTGCCGTGGGCGGCCAGGGCGGCGATGTCAGCCCGGCGGGCGGCGTCTGTGACCACCACAAACTCCCACGGCTGGGTGTTGCGCGCGGAGGCGGCAAGCCGGCCGCAGTCCACAATCTGCTCGAGGGTTTCCCGGGGGATTTCCCGCGCGGGGTCGTAGCGGCGCACGGAGCGGCGGGTGCGGAGGGCCTCCAAGGCGTCCATGGACGTGTTCTCCCTGCCCCCGGGCGGTGTCAGGGGGCCTGTTGGGCCGGGGCGGCGGGCGCCTCGGGGGCCGGCGGCGCCTCGGCCGCCTCCCCCTCCATGCGGTAGACGATTTCGTCCTCCCCGGCGAATTTGCGCATCTGTCGCACAACGGCGGCCCGCTCGACAGGGTCGGATTCCAGTTTCTTGACCCGCTCCGAGGCCTCGTTCAGCCGCTGCTGCAAGTCCTGGACCTCCCTGCGGAGGTCCTCCACGGACTGCCGGTTCTGCTCAAGGGTCTCCATGCGCCCGTTGAAATCGCGGTGGCGCTGGTAGAGGTAGGCCAGGGCCGCGGCCAGGGCGCACACAAGCAGGAGTTTCACCAGTCCCTTGAGCATTGAAAAGAAGGCCAGGGCGGGGGAACGCCCCGCCCCGGCGCGCTCCGGCGGTTATTTAAGGTTGAAGGCGGCCATGCCGGGATAGCAGGCCTGGCTGCCCAGCTCCTCCTCGATGCGGAGAAGCTGGTTGTACTTGGCGACGCGGTCGCTGCGCGAGGCGGACCCGGTCTTGATCTGCCCGGCGTTCACGGCGACGGCGATGTCGGCGATGGTGGCGTCCTCCGTCTCGCCGCTGCGGTGGGAGATGACGGTGGTGTAGCCGGCGCGGTGGGCCATCATGCAGGCGTCCAGCGTCTCGGTGATGGTGCCGATCTGGTTGACCTTGACCAGGATGCTGTTGGCCGTGTTCTGCTGGATGCCCTTGGCCAGATAGACGGTGTTGGTGACGAAGAGGTCGTCGCCGACCAGCTGCACCGAGGCGCCGAGCTCGTCGGTCAGCTTCTTCCAGCCGGCCCAGTCATTTTCGCCGAGGCCGTCCTCAATGCTGATGATGGGGTATTTCGCGCACCACCCCTTCCACAGGGCGATCATCTCGTCGCTGGTGGCGAAGCGGCCGGGGTCGGACTTGAAGAAGCAGTAGCCCTTCTTCTTCTTTTTCTCGGCCTCGTTGACCATTTCGCTGGCGGCCGGGTCCAGGGCGAGGAAGATGTCCTTGCCCGCCTTGTAGCCGGCGGCCTTGACGGCCTTCATGATCAGCTCGGGCGCCTCGTCGTTGCTCTTGAGGCTGGGCGCGTAGCCGCCCTCGTCGCCGACCGACGTGTTGTAGCCGCTGTCCTTGAGCACCTTCTTGAGGGCGTGGAAGACCTCGGCGCCCATGCGCAGGGCCTCGCGGAAGGTCTTGGCGCCCGCGGGCATCACCATGAACTCCTGGAAGTCCACGGTGCCGTCGGCGTGCTTGCCGCCGTTGAGGATGTTCATCATGGGCACGGGGAGCATGTGGGCGTTCACGCCGCCCAGGTAGCGGTAGAGCGGCACGTTGAGCACCTCGGCGGAGGCCTTGGCGACGGCCATGGAGACGCCGAGCAGCGCGTTGGCGCCGAGCTTGCCCTTGTTCGGGGTGCCGTCGAGGGCGATCATGGTCTTGTCAATCTCGCGCTGGTTCAGGGCGTCCATGCCCATGAGCTCCTGCGCGATGAGGTCGTTCACGTTCTTCACGGCCTTGGTGACGCCCTTGCCCAGGTAGCGCTTGGCGTCGCCGTCGCGCAGCTCCACGGCCTCGTTCTCGCCGGTGGAGGCGCCGGAGGGGACGGCGGCGCGGCCCCGGATTCCGGAGGCGAGATACACGTCCACTTCCACGGTCGGGTTTCCGCGGGAGTCCAGAATCTCGCGGGCTTTGATGTCGGCAATCCTTGTCATGTGCGTCTTGTCCTTCTGCTGTTCACGGGTTGCGGGCGCCGCGGGGGGTGCGGCCCCGGTTGTCTTCGATTCCACAACACGCCTGTGGAAACCGTTTTCTCGGCTCTTTTGGGGGAAGGGCGCTCCCCGAGACCTCGGTTAACATGATCCCCTTTTTCCGGGACAAAATCAAGATTTTCGCCGGGGCGGGGGGAATCAGGGCTCGGTCAGAATGCGCACGCTGCTGCGCTGGCGCAGGGTGCCCATCCATTTCTTGTAGCGCTCGTCCACGCGCTGCCTCCGCAGGAGGGGCTCGATCTCCTGGCGCGCCTTCTCGTAGGGGGTTGTGCCGGCGTCCTCGCGCGCCTCCACCTTGAGCAGGTGGAATCCGAATTCGGTCTCCACCACCCCGCTGACCTCGCCCGGCGTGAGTCCGGCGAGGACGGCGTCGAGCTCCGCGACCATGTCGCCGGCCTTCACCCAGCCCGCGAGCCCGCCCTCCCCGGCCTCGGGCCCCTCGGAATGCGCGCGGGCAAGCTCGGCGAAATCCGCGCCCAGGTCGAGTTCTCCGCGGAGGGTTTCCAGCCGGGCGCGGACCTGCGCGCGGACATCGGGCTCCGCGTTCGCCGCGAGGAAGATGCGCCGGACCCGCATGCGGGCGGGGTGCTCGAAGTCGGCCTTGTGGTCCTGGTAATGGCGGGAAATCTCCTCCTCCGTGACCGCCGCCTCCTTCTCAAACTGGATGCGTTTTCCCATGGCCACGGCGGAGGCCATGATCTGCCGCCGCACGCGCTCGCGGAACTCGGAGATGGTGGTGCCCGCCTCGGCCAGCGCGGCGGCGAAGGCCTCCCCGGTCTCGTACTGGCGGCGGATGGTGTTGAGGCGGCCCTCCACATCGTCATCCTTCACCTCGACCCCCGCGGCCACGGCCTCGCGGTAGAGGATGTGGTACTCGATGGCGGCCTCGAGGGCCTCCTCCAGGGCCTTGTCCACCTCGGCGGCGAACTGCTCCTGGGAGACGGCCGTCTTGCGGATGTTCTGAATCTGGGGCCCGATGTCCTGCAGCAGGTCGCTCTGGAGGATGGGCTCGCGGCCCACGACCGCAACCACGCCGTCCACCAGTTTGGCCTGGGCGGCCGCAGCCCCCGCGCACCCGGCCGCCAGGACGGCCCCTGCCAGAAAAAGAAACGTCTTCTTCATCCGAAACTCTCCCTCTGCGGCGGCGGCACCGCCCCAAAGCCTGCGCGGCCCCGCCGGACGGATGGGTCCGTCCGGCGGGCGCCGCGCGAAACGTTTCGCAGTCGCGGCGCCCCGCGGGGGGCGTCTCAGCCGGCCTCCTCCCCGGCAGCGGGCTCGGAAAGGTCGGCGATCTCCAGCTCCTCGGAGAAGTCCTCCTTGACGGCGCTGACGGGCCGCGAGGTCTGGTAGTGGCGGCTTCCGGTGCCGGCGGGGATGAGGTGGCCGATGATCACGTTTTCCTTGAGGCCGGACAGGCAGTCGCGCTTGCCGCTGATGGCGGCGTCCGTGAGCACCCGGGTGGTCTGCTGGAACGACGCGGCGGCGACGAAGCTGCTCGTGCTCAGGGCCGCCTTGGTGATGCCCTGAAGCACCGGGTCGGCCTCGGCCGGGCGGCCGTCGCGCATGCGGGTCTCCTGGTTCACCTCGGCGAAGCGGAGCTTGTCCACCTCCTCGTGGGCCAGGAAGGGCGTGTCGCCCGGGTCGTCCTTGATGCGGACCTTGCGGAGCATCTGGCGGACGATGACCTCGATGTGCTTGTCGTTGGTGCGCACGCCCTGCATGCGGTAGACAAGCTGCACCTCGTCGAGCAGGTAGCGGCGGAGATGGTCCTCGCCCTGCACCTCGAGGATGTCGTGCGGGATGATGGGCCCGTCGGTGAGGCGCTGGCCCGCGTAGACCCGGTCGCCCGACTGCACGTTGAGGTGCTTTCCGGGCGGAATGAGGTACTCGCGGGGCTTGCCGACCGGCGGGTTGATCACGATCTGGCGCATGCCCTTGGCGGCGGTCTTCAGCTCGACGGTGCCGTCAATGTGGCTGATGATGGCGGGCAGCTTGGGCTGGCGCGCCTCGAAAAGCTCGGCGACGCGCGGCAGGCCGCCCGTGATGTCCTTGGTCTTGGTGAACTGGCGCGGGGTCTTCGCGAGGATGTCGCCGGCGCGCACGATGTCGTTGTCCTTCACCATGACGTGGGTCTGCGAGGGGATGGTGCTGAAGGAGAGGATCTCGGAGGCCTTCTCCGGGCTGCAGATCACGATCTGCGGATGCCGGTCGTGCTTGTGCTCCGTGACGATGATCTCCTCGATGCCCGTCTCCTTGTTCATCTCCTGGCGGATGGTGACGCCCTTGACCATGTCCTCCAGGCGGATTTTCCCGTTGACCTCGGCCACGATGTAGATGTTGTAGGGGTCCCACCGGTAGAGCAGGTGGCCCTTGCGCACCTTCTGGCCGTCCTCGCAGAAGATTTCGCAGCCCGTGGGCACGAGGGCGCGCTGCACCTCCTTGCCCTCCGCGTTCATGATGACAATTTCACCGCCGCGGTTGACCACGACGTTCTTGTCCTCGCGGTTGACCGCGGTGCGGATGTTGCGGAACTCGACCCGGCCGCCCTCGTTGGCCTTGATCTCGGTGTTCTCCACCTGGCGGCTCGCCGCGCCGCCGATGTGGAAGGTGCGCATGGTGAGCTGGGTGCCGGGCTCGCCGATGGACTGCGCGGCGATGATGCCGACGGCCTCGCCCATCTCCACGAGCTTTCCGGTGGCCAGGTTGCGCCCGTAGCACTTGGCGCACACGCCCTGTTTCGACTGGCAGGTGAGCACGGAGCGGACCTTGACGCCCTGAAGCCCGGACTCGGCGACGCGCCTGGCCCTGGCCTCGGTGATCTCCTCGTCCGACGGCACGACGGGCTCGCTCTCGCCGGGGATGAACACGTCGTCGAGGACGTACCGCCCGACAATGCGCTCGTTGAGCGGGGCGACGATCTCGGAGCCGTCCATCAGGGCCTCCATGTAGACGCCCTCAAGGGTGCCGCAGTCGTCCTCCTCGATCACCACATCCTGCGCCACGTCCACCAGGCGGCGGGTGAGATACCCGGCGTCGGCGGTCTTGAGCGCCGTGTCCGCGAGGCCCTTGCGCGCGCCGTGGGACGAGATGAAGTACTCGATCACCGTGAGCCCCTCGCGGAAGTTGGAGAGGATGGGGGACTCGATGATGGCGCCGGAGGGCTTGGCCATGAGCCCGCGCATGGCGGCCAGCTGGCGGATCTGCGACTTGCTGCCGCGGGCCTTCGACTCGTACATGAGGTGGATGCCCGTGAACCCCTGGTCGTTGTCCTCCATGGTCTTGAGCATGGCCGCGGCCACGGCCTCCGAGGCCGCCGTCCACACGTCAATGATCTTGTTGGACCGCTCCCCGGAGGTCAGCAGGCCGTTGACGTACATGTTCTCTATGCGGACCACCTCCTCCTCGGCCTTGGCGACGACCGCCTGCTTCTGCTCGGGGATCACCATGTCCACGATGGCGATGGAGATGCCGGAAATGGTGGCGTACTTGAACCCGACCGCCTTGAGGGCGTCGAGCAGCTCGACCGTCCTGTGGTGGCCGTACTTGGCGTAGCAGGCGGCGATCACCTTCCCGATGGAGCCCTGGTCGTGCTGGGTGTTCACGTCCCTGACCGTGATGCCCCCGGGCAGGTGCTCCGCCAGCAGGACGCGGCCGACGGTCGTGTCGAGGATTTCGCCCTCCACCCACACCTTGATGCGGGCGTGAATGTCCACCAGGCCCGCCTCGTGGGCGAGGACCACGGCCTCGGCGCCGGGGTACACCCGTCCGGGCTGCAGGATTTCACCGTTCTTGCCGGTCCACTCCTCGCGCCATTCGCCCTTGGCGCCCTTGCGGATTTTGGACATCCAGGCGATGCCCAGGACGATGTCCTGGCTCGGGGTGACGATCGGGGACCCGTCGGACGGGGAGAAGATGTTCGAGGACGACATCATCAGCAGGTGCGCCTCAAGCTGCGCCTGCGGGAACAGCGGCACGTGCACGGCCATCTGGTCGCCGTCGAAGTCGGCGTTGAACGCGCGGCACACCAGGGGGTGCAGGCGGATGGCCTTGCCCTCGATGAGGACCGGCTGGAAGGCCTGCACGCTCAGGCGGTGCAGCGTCGGGGCGCGGTTGAGCATGACCGGATGGTCGCGGATCACGTCCTCGAGAACGTTCCACACCTCGTCCTTGCCCTGGGCGATCATGCGCTTCGCCGCCTTGATGGTGGTGGCGATGTTGCGCTCCTTGAGCTGGTTGATGATGAAGGGCTCGAAGAGCTCGAGGACCATGCGCTTGGGCAGGCCGCACTGGTGCAGCTTGAGCTCCGGGCCGACCACGATGACCGAGCGGCCGGAGTAGTCCACGCGCTTGCCCAGCAGGTTCTGGCGGAACCGCCCCTGCTTGCCCTTGAGCATGTCGCTGAGCGACTTGAGCGGGCGGTTGCCCGTGCCCAGGACGGTGCGGCCGTGGCGGCCGTTGTCGAACAGGGCGTCCACCGCCTCCTGGAGCATGCGCTTCTCGTTGCGGAGGATGACCTCGGGCGCGCGCAGGTCAATGAGGCGCTTCAGCCGGTTGTTCCGGTTGATGACGCGGCGGTACAGGTCGTTCAGGTCGCTGGTGGCGTAGCGCCCGCCCTCCAGGGGGACCAGGGGCCGCAGGTCCGGCGGGATGACCGGGAGCGCGTCCAGCACCATCCACGAGGGGCTGTTGCCCGACTTGCGCAGGGCCTCGACGATCTTGAGGCGCTTGACGACCTTCTGGCGGGCCTGGACGGAGCTGGACGCGGCGAACTCGTTGTGCAGCTCGGCGCTGAGGGCCTCCAGGTCAAGCTCGGCGAGGAAGTCCTTGAGCGACTCGGCGCCCATTTTGGCGGTGAAGGCCTCGGGGCCGTACTGGGCGCGGGCCTCCTGGTACTCGTCCTCGGTCATCGTCTGCATGCGCGCGAGCGGGGTGGTGCCCGGGTCGAGAACCACGTAGTTCTCGAAGTAGATGATGCGCTCGAGGGTGCGGATGGAGAGGTTCAGCAGGTAGCCGATGCAGCTCGGGGAGGTCTTGAAGAACCAGATGTGGGCCACGGGCACGGCCAGCTTGATGTGGCCCATGCGCTCGCGGCGCACCTTGGACTCGGTGATCTCGACGCCGCAGCGGTCGCAGGTGATGCCGCGGTGCTTGATCTTCTTGTACTTCCCGCAGCCGCACTCCCAGTCCTTGACGGGGCCGAAGATGCGCTCGCAGAAAAGGCCGTCCTTCTCCGGCTTGAAGGTGCGGTAGTTGATCGTCTCCGGCTTCTTGACCTCGCCGTGCGACCACTTCAGCACCTCCTCGGGGGAGGCGAGGCGGATCTGGATGGCGTCAAAACGGTCCCCGGTCGTCGCGATGTATTTGGCCAAGACTCAGTCCTCCAGGAGTTCTTCTTCGGTTTCGGTCAGACCTTCCTTCTTGACGAGCTTGACCACGTCGAGGCAGAGGCTCTGCATCTCGCGGACCAGCACGTTGAAGGACTCGGGCGTCCCGGGGTCAATCTCCCGGTCGCCCTTGACGATGGCCTCGTAGGAGCGGGTGCGCCCCTGGATGTCGTCGGACTTGATGGTCAGCAGCTCCTGCAGGGTGTAGGCGGCGCCGTAGGCCTGCAGCGCCCACACCTCCATTTCGCCGAAGCGCTGCCCGCCGAACTGGGCCTTGCCGCCCAGGGGCTGCTGCGTCACGAGCGAGTAGGGGCCGATGGCGCGGGCGTGGATCTTGTCGTCCACCAGGTGGTTCAGCTTCATCATGTAGATCTGGCCCACGCAGGTCTCCTGGTGCAGGGGGTCGCCCGTGCGGCCGTCGCGCAGCTGGATCTTGCCGGAGTCGGGCAGCCCCGCCTTGCGCATGTGCTGGCGGATCACCTCCTCGGAGGCGCCGTTGAACACCGGGGTGGCCACCTTGATGCCGAGGGCGCGGGCCGCCCAGCCCAGGTGCGTCTCAAGCAGCTGCCCCGCGTTCATGCGGGAGGGCACGCCCAGCGGGTTCAGGATGATCTGCACGGGCGTGCCGTCGGGCAGGAACGGCATGTCCTCGCGGGGGACGATGCGGGACACGATGCCCTTGTTCCCGTGGCGGCCGGCCATCTTGTCGCCGACGGAGAGCCGCCGCTTGCTGGCGACGAAGACCTTGACGACCTTGATGACGCCGGGGGAGAGCTCGTCGCCCTTGCGCAGGCGCTCGATGCGGGCGTCGCGGTAGGCGATGAGCTTGGCCTCCTCCATGGCGGCCATGTTGACCAGGCGAGTGAAGCGCTGCTGAATGTCGCGGTCCTCCACGCGGAGGCGCGACAGGACGCTGTAGTCGAGGGACTTGAGGTGCGTCGGGCGGACGCGCTTGCCCTTCTCCAGCTCGAGCTTGTCGGTGCGGAAGTCAATGACGTCCTCAAGGATCTTGAGGCCGACCATGTCCTTGTGGACCAGCTCCTCGAAGGTCGAGCGGATGTCGGCGATGCGCTCCTCGTAGCCGCGCTCGATCTTCCGGGCCTCCTGGGTGATCCCCTTCTTCGCCTGGGCGTCCGAGGCCTTGTCCTTGCGGCTGGCCACCTTGACGTCCACGACCACGCCGCTGGAGCCCGGGGGCAGGGTGAGCGACGCGTCGCGCACGTCCTCGGCCTTGTCGCCGAAAATGGCGCGCAGCAGCTTCTCCTCGGGGGCCAGCTCGGTCTCGCCCTTCGGCGTCACCTTGCCCACGAGAATGTCGCCCGGCCCCACCTTGGCGCCGATCTTCACGATGCCGTCGTCGTCGAGGTTGCGCAGGGCCTCCTCGCTCACGTTCGGGATGTCGCGCGTGATCTCCTCGGGGCCCAGCTTCGTGTCGCGCGCCTCCATCTCGAAGACCGAAATGTGGACCGACGTGAAGACGTCGTCCTTGACCGCGTCCTCGCTGATGATGATGGCGTCCTCGAAGTTGTAGCCGTGCCAGGGCATGAACGCCACGAGCACGTTGCGGCCGAGGGCCAGCTCGCCCTGGTCCACCGCCGGCCCGTCCGCCAGAATCTGGCCCTTCTGCACCTTGCGCCCGCGCTCCACGATCGGGCGCTGGTTGATGCAGGTGTTCTGGTTGGAGCGCATGTACTTGCGCAGGACGTACTCGTCCTCGTCCGGGCGGAACGGGTTGTCGCCGCGCTCGCTCACCTTCACGCGGATGCGCTCGCTGTCGGCGTAGACCACCTCGCCCCCGCGCTCCGCGCGGACCACGGTGCCGGAGTTGCGCGCCGTCACATGCTCGAGGCCCGTGCCCACCAGCGGCGACTCGGCCCGCAGCAGGGGCACCGCCTGGCGCTGCATGTTCGAGCCCATCAGGGCGCGGTTGGCGTCGTCGTGCTCCAGGAAGGGGATCAGGGCGGCCGCCACGCTCACAAGCTGCTTGGTGGACACGTCCATGTAGTCCACCTCGCCCGGGCCCACGCGGGGGTAGTCGGCCCGGCGGCGGCAGAAGACGAGGTTCTTGACGAAGACGCGCTTCTCGTCGAGCGGGGCGTTGGCCTGGGCGATGGTGTAGTTGTCCTCGTCGTAGGCCGAGAGCATCTCCACCTTCGTGGAGACCCTCCCCGACTCCACCTTGTAGTAGGGCGTCTCCAGGAAGCCGTAGCGGTTGATCTGGGCGTAGGTGGACAGCGAGGCCATGAGGCCGATGTTCGGGCCTTCCGGCGTCTCGATGGGGCAGATGCGGCCGTAGTGCGTCGGGTGCACGTCGCGCACCTCGAAGCCCGCCCGCTCGCGGCTCAGGCCGCCCGGGCCCAGGGCGCTCAGGCGGCGCTTGTGCGTCAGCTCGGCCAGCGGGTTGATCTGGTCCATGAAGTGCGAGAGCTGGCTGCGGCCGAAGAAGTCCTTGACCACCGCGCCCACAGGCTTCGGGTTGATCAGGTTCTGCGGCGTCAGCTGCTCCTCGTCCGTGTAGTTCATGCGCTCGCGGACCGTGCGCTCCATGCGGGCCAGGCCCGTGCGGAACTGGTTGGCGAGCAGCTCGCCCACGGCGCGCACCCGGCGGTTGCCCAGGTGGTCAATGTCGTCCAGCACGCCCTCGCCCCCGCGCAGCCGCACCAGGTACTGGAGCGTCTTGACGATGTCGTCCGTCGTGAGGGTGCGCGTGGCCTGGTCAATGTTCAGGCCGAGCTTGCGGTTGATCTTGTACCGGCCCACGGCCGCGAAGTCGTAGCGCGCCGCGTCGGAGAACAGCTTCTGGAAGAAGGTGCGGAACGTCGAGGGCGTCGCCGGGTCGCCGGGGCGGACCTTGGCGTAGACGGCCTGCATCGCCGCGTCCTGCGTCATGATGTTGTCCTGGCTCAGGGTGTGCACGATGGCCTGGTCCTTCTGGACCTCCACCGGGTTGAGCAGGCGCAGCTCCGTCACATGGGAGTTGAGGATGCGGTTCAGCGCCGCCTCCGTGAGCACCTGGGCCGCGTCCGCGAAGATTTCGCCCGTCTCCGGGTCAAACACGTCCGCGGCGACCCAGCGGCCCACCAGTTCCTCCTGGGCGGCCTGCTTGCCGTTCACCTTGAACTTGCCCCGCGAAATGGCCACCTCGTCGAAGGTGTAGAACAGCGAGAGGATCTCCTCGGGCTCCACAAACCCGAAGGCCTTCAGGAACGTGGTCACGGGCAGCTTGCTGCGCCGGTCAATCATCACCCAGAGGTAGTCGTTCAGGTCGTACTCGAACTCCAGCCACGCGCCCCGGTACGGGATGATCCGGGCGCTCAGGATCGTCTTGCCGTTCGTGTGCAGGCGCTTTTCAAAGGAGACGCCGGGCGACTTGTGCAGCTGGCTCACGATCACGCGCTCGGCCCCGTTGATGATGAACGTGCCCACGGGGGTCATCAGCGGAAGCTCCCCGAAGAACACCTCCTGCTCCACCAGCAGCTTCTCCCGGAACTCGTTGTTCCCCACCTCCTCGTACCGGGTCAGGCGCAGCAGCGCCTTCAGCGAGGCCGCATACGTCGCGCCGCGCTCCTGGCACTCCTGGATGGTGTACTTCGGCGGGGTGAACGCGTAATGAACAAAGTCAAGCCGGGTCAGCCCGTTCGGCGAGCTGATCGGGAAAATCTCCTGGAAGACCTCCTGCAGCCCCTGCGGCTTGCGCTCGTCCGGAGGAAGATCCCACTGGAGAAACTCCTCGTAGGACTTCGTCTGGATTTCGATGAGGTCGGGAAGGTCGATCCGGTCGGGGATCCTGCCGAGGACTTTGCGCGGTTCAAGCGGGTGGGCGACAGCCATGCAGCTTCTCCTTCGTTACGCGGGGTGAGGGGGGTCGTGTCATGTCAGGGGAGTCGTGTTCCCGTCTCTTCTGGTCTGCGGAACCGGATGTTTGTTGACAAAGACAGACCTCTCCTTCTGGGATGCGACTGGGCAGTTTACCATACTCCGCCCTTCCTGTCAAAAAAATTCCCCGCAACACCTCAAAGCGGCCCCCCCCGGGGGAATCCGGCCCCCTTTCCAGACGGCGGGGTGTCCGCCTCCCCCTGCGGCCTTTCTCTTCCGGGCGCCCGGCAAGTGCTCATTCTGCTATAAACAGGCCGCTCCCGGCCGCAGGAACGGGGCAAAAAGAAAACTTTGCACCGCCTCGCGGGACCCTGATATACTCGGAAAGCTCGTCCGGTGTTGCCCCGGCAAGGGGTTGTGGCATTATTCGCAAGTTGCGGTGCGGCAGGTGCCGGTCGGGCACGGTCAACCACCACAAGGGAAACCGGCAACCATGTCTCTGATAGAAAACGTCTTGTCGCTCGAGGCGCAGGCAAACCAAGTGGTCGAGTCCGCCGCGGCGGAGGCAAAACGGCTGGAGACGGCGGCGGAGGAGCAGGTGGCGGCAGTCCGCGCGGAGGTGGCGGCCGCGGTGGAGCGGCGGGTGGCGGAGTTCCGGACCGGCGCCGAGGCAAGGGTCGGCGAGGAGCTTAAGAAGGCCGAAGAGGACTACCGCGCCGCGCGCGCGCGGCTGGACCAGATTCCCGCGGGAAAAATCACGGAGCAGGTGAAGGCCGTGGCGGCCCGGCTGGTGGCCGGCGGCAACTCCGGAGCGTGAGCGATGTCCATTGACCGCATGAAAAAGGTGACGGTGGTCTGCGAGAAGAACGGCGTGAGCCGGCTCTTCAAGCGGCTTTACGACCTTGGCGTCATGGAGGTGGCGGATGTGACCGCCCTGCACGGGGACGCGGACGGACAGCTCCGGCGCACGGAAGTCTCCACCGCCGAATGCGACGCCCCCCTCCAGAAAATCGGCCTCGCGCTGGGGCTCATGGACGCCTTTGCCCCGGAACAGCAGTCCTTCATCAAGGGGCTCGCCCCCGTCCCCCTGCTGGTGGACACCGCCGAGCTGGACGCCGCAGTGTCCGGATTCGACCTGGAGAAGGTCTTCAACACCGCCCGGGAGCTTGACGAGCGGCACCGGCAGAACGAGCACACCCGCGGCGACATCCAGTCCCAGCTTGAGGAACTCGCCCTTTTCCAGGGAATACAGGCCCCCATGAAGAGCGTGCGGGCCCTGGCCCGGGTGCGGGCCGTTTTCGGCCAGATGCCCGCGGCGAGGGTTTCCGAACTGGAGAACAGCCCCGAGGCGCGCGCCCTTTTGGTGTGGGAGCGGATGCCCGGCGCGCCCGCGGCCAAGAACGCGCCGGAGCGGCTGGTGGTGGCCTATGCCGCCGAAAAGGCGGAGGAGGCCCGCGCCCTGCTCGGACCCCTCGGTTTCGAAGAGACGCCGCCCCCCCCGATTGACGGCAGGGTGGACGAGCGGATCACGGACCTGCGGGCGGACCTGGCGCGCACCGCCGAGACGGCGGAGAAGATCCGCGCCGACGTGACGGCGCTGGCGTCGAACCGGCGCGCCCTTCAGGTGCTTAAAGCCTTCTGGGACGGCCGGAAGCGCCGCAAGCTCGCGGAGACGCAGAGCGTGCAGGGCGGCTGGGTCGCCATGCTGGCGGGCTATGTCCGCGAGGCGGACGTGCCGGCCATGCAGAAGATGCTGGCCGCGGAGTTCACCGGCGCCTCGGTGGAGCTTGCCGACCCGGCGCCGGACGACGATGTG
This sequence comes from Candidatus Hydrogenedentota bacterium, assembly GCA_033813475.1. GTDB lineage: Bacteria > Hydrogenedentota > Hydrogenedentia > Hydrogenedentales > CAITNO01 > JAAYBR01. The sequence goes on along the minus strand of JAPXRP010000025.1, from coordinate 16,755 downwards.
CCGGTGAACCTGACGGAAAGCAAGTTTGCGGCCCCCCTCAAGCTGCTGACGGGCATGTTCGGGCTGCCCGCGTACACGGCCTTTGACCCCTCCCCCTTCATGCTGGTGAACTTCTATGTGTTCTTCGGCATCTGCTTCAGCGACGCGGCCTACGGCATCATGCTGATGCTGCTGAGCGGCTACATCATCCGCCGCACCCGGGACTACGAGGGGGTGAACAATTTCGCCCGCCTCCTGTTCTTCGCCGGCGTGTCCACGACCATTTTCGGCTTCGCCATGGGCTCCTTCTTCGGCGACCTGTACAAGGCGTCCTTTGTGCCGGCGAACAACCCGCTGGCCCTGCTCATGGCCAAGGTCACCATCCTCGACCCGCAGGTCAAGGTGATGCCCGCCCTGGGCATCGCGCTGGCCCTGGGCATCCTGAACCAGTTCTACGGCATCGGCCTCAAGATGTACGGCGCCCTGAAGGCCGGCGACAAGACCGCCGCCGTCTGCGACGGGCTCCTCTGGCTCATCGCGCTGCCCGGCTTCGTGATCCTGGCGGCCACCATGTTCGTGCCCGGCATCCCCGCGGGGCTGGGCACCCTCGGCATGGCGCTTTTCGGCGCCGGCGCGCTGGGGCTGGTGCTGACGCAGGGGCGCGACGCCGAGGGGATCGTCGCCAAGATCGGCGTCGGGGTCATGAGCATCTACGGCATCGTGGGCACCTACGGGCTCACCGCCTTCCTGGGCGACGTCATGTCCTACTGCCGCCTGCTGGCGCTGGGCCTGACCACGGGCATCCTGGCGGTCTCCTTCAACATGATCGCGGGCATGCTGTGGGACGTCCCCGGCGTGGGCCCCGTGCTGACGGTGCTGGTGCTGGTGCTGGCGCACATCTTCAATTTCATGATCAACGTGCTGGGCGCCTTCGTCCACGCGATGCGCCTGCTGTTCGTGGAGTGGTTCGGGCGGTTCTACGAGGGCGGCGGGCGCGCGTTCGAGCCCCTCGGCTTCAACACGCCCGCGGCGGTTCTGAAACGGCAGGAGGCCCCCCGGGGCTGAACAGGGAAACTACCGCGGCCCGGCGTGTTGCCGGCGCGGCGACAGAGCACACCGGAACAAATGTCCGGGACACCTTGAGCGGAGGTTGACAATGGATTTGACAGCGTTGAGCACTGGATTGACGTTCGCGGGCGCCGGCCTGGCCGTGGGCATGGGTTGCGCGGGTTCCGCCAAGGGCATCGGCACGGCGGCCCAGGCCGCCGCCGGGGTGCTGAGCGAGAAGCCGCACCTCTTCGGGCGCATGCTGGTGCTGCTGGCCCTGCCGGGCACGCAGGGCTTCTACGGGTTCATCATGATGATGATGATCGTGACGAACACGGGCCTGCCCACCACCATCAACACGGGCATCTCCCTGTTCTTCATGGGCTTCGGCGTGGGCCTCGCCCTGCTGATGTCGGCCATCTGGCAGGGGCAGGCCTCCGCGGCCGCCATCGGCCTGGTCGCCCGGCGCGAGTCCGACTTCGGCCGCAGCCTGATCCTCCCCGCCATGGTGGAGACCTACGCGGTCGTCGGCCTGCTCGCCGGCATCCTCGCGCTGAACTTCATCAGGTAACCCGCCCCGGCGTCGGGTGCGACGACGGATAAGGATGGCTTGCGATGGCGTTAGACGCGATTAGCCGGTCCGTTTTGGAAGCGGCGCAAAAGGAAGCCGACCGCATGCTCGAAAAGGCGCGCAAGGCCGCCGACGCGCGGGTGAAGTCCGCCCGCGAGGCGGCCGAGCAGGACGGGGAGCGGCGCTGCCAGTCCGCCGCCCGCGCCGTGGAGGAGGAGTGCGCCCGCCAGGTGATCCGCGCCCGCGGCGCGCACAGCAAGGAACTCCTCGCCGTCCGCAACGCGCGCCTTGCGGAGGTGTTCGCCGCCGCAAAGGCCGCCGTGCTGGCCCTGCCCGCCGAAGAGTACAAAAAGATGATGCTCGGCCTGCTGCGCTCCGCGGCCGCCGGCCAGGGCGGCAGGGTCCGCGTGCATGGCGGCGACACGGCGGTCTTTGAGGCCCTCATCGCGGAGATCAACGGCTCCCGCGCGGGGGCCGCGCCGCTGGCGCTCGACAAGGAAAAGACTCTGGACGAGCGGGGCGGGTTTGTGCTGGACGCGGGCGACTACCAGGTGGACCAGACCCTGGGCACGCTGCTCGCGGACATTGAGAGGGACATGGCGCCTGAAATCGCCGCGGCCCTGTTTGAGTGATTGGACACCGCGGGCGGGCCGCCGGTGCGGCCCGAACATTGGGTGAGACGGCAACGTGGTTACATTGAGCACAGAAAAGGAAGACTGGGGTTTCGTGTGCGGGCAGGTCAGCGTCCTTGAGGGCGGCCTGCTCCCCCGGGACTTCTTCCAGAGCCTCGCCGGTTTGGAGAAGCTCGACGACCTCCTGCACCGGCTTCAGGACACCCCCCTGCGCGACTTCGTCACGCCGGGCGCCTCCTGGGAGGAGTGGAACGACATCGTGGACCAGCATTTCCGCCATGAGATGCTGGCCGTCCGCGAGAACAGCCCCTCGGACGCCGTGGCAGCCCTGTTTCTCCTGCCCGGCGACTACCTCAACCTCAAGCGCGCACTCCTGCGCCTCGGCTCCCACCCCTTCCCCGCGAACCTCTTCAGCGAGGAGCGCCTCGCGGCCGCGGCGGCGGGGGACCTCGGCGGCCTGCCGCAGGACCTGCGCGTCACCCTGGCCCGCCTGGGCGGCAGCCCCTCGGACGATCCGGCGGCCCGCGCGGCGCTGGACGCCGCGCTGGACGGGGCCTATCTCCGCCACATGCTCGAGCTGGCGGCGGCGCTGGACATTCCGATGATCACCGCCTATGTGGACGACCTGGTGCTCTCGCGCGCCGTCACCATGCTGTGGCGCGCGGCCCGCTCGGGCCAGCCGCTCAAGGCGCTGGAGGACCATGTGACGCCCCTGGGCGCGCACACCCACATCATCCGGGCGCTCCTTTCGGCGGGCGACCCGAGGGGATGGGGTGCGCTGGTGCCGGGGGCGGTGGGCGACTGCCTCCGCCAGGCGCTGGAAAGCGCCGACGAGGACCCGGTGCAGGCGTTCGAGCTGCACGTCTCCAACGCCCTCATGAATTTCGCCCGGGGCGCGAAGCTCCAGACCATGGGGCCCGAGCGCGTCGCCGGATATTTTGTCGGGCTGAAGGCCCAGGTCTTCAACCTAAAACTGGTCATCAGCGGCCGCTTCAACGGGATAGACCCCGAGATGCTGCGGCGGCGGTTGCGGGAATGCTATGTCTAAGGCGGTTGCAATAGGAGAGCGGGGCCTGATCCTGGGCTTCAAGGGCGTCGGCGTCACCGTGGTCCCCGTCGAGGGCGCGGAGGCGTTCAAAGTCGAGCTGATGCGCGCCGCGCGCGACCCGGAGGTGGCGCTCGTGCTGGTGACGGAGTCCGCCGCCGCGATGGACCCCGAGGCCCTCAGGGAGTTCCGCGCGCTGAGCACCGCCATCCTGACGACCATCCCGACGCACCAGGGCAGCACCCATTTTAGTTTCCAGGAAATGCGGAGCGCTGTCGAGCGCTCCATCGGCGTGGACATGCTAGGCAAGGACTGAAGAACATGAGCAATGAGCACGGCAAGGTGGTGAAAGTTTCCGGACCCCTCGTCCAGGCGAGCGGCCTGAGCGGCGCGCGCATGTATGACATGGTGCGCGTCGGCGACGACAAGCTCTTCGGCGAGATCATCGAGATCCGGAACGATCTCTACTCGATCCAGGTCTACGAGGAGACCGAGGGCATCGGCCCCGGCCAGCCCGTCGTCCGGACGGGGCTGCCCCTGAGCGTCGAGCTCGGACCGGGGCTCATCCGGTCCATCTACGACGGCGTGCAGCGCCCGCTGAACGCGCTCTACGAGGACTTCGGCGACTTCATCGTGCGCGGCGCGGAAAGCCCGCCGCTCGACCGCAAGGCCCAGTGGGACTTTGTCCCCGTCGCCAAGGTCGGGGACACCGTCGTGGCCGGCGACGTGCTCGGCACGGTCAAGGAGAGCATCCTGGTCGTCCACAAGATCATGGTTTCCCCCGACGTGAGGGGGGAGGCGAAGGTGGCCAAGATCGGCCCCGTCACCGGCAACGTGGACACCGAGGTCGCCGTGCTGGAGACCGCGGCCGGCCCCGTCCCCGTCACCATGGTCCACCGGTGGCCCGTGCGCAAGCCGCGCCCCGTCACGGGCAAGATGCAGCCGTCCGTGCCCATGGTCACCGGCCAGCGCGTCGTGGACATGTTCTTCCCCCTGACCAAGGGCGGCACGGCCTGCGTGCCCGGCCCCTTCGGCTCCGGCAAGACCGTCGTGCAGCACCAGCTCGCCAAGTGGTCCGACGTGGACATCGTGGTCTATGTGGGCTGCGGCGAGCGCGGCAACGAGATGACCGACGTGCTCATGGAGTTCCCGCACCTGAAGGACCCCAAGTCCGGCGAGTCCCTCATGGAGCGCACCGTCCTCGTGGCCAACACCTCCAACATGCCCGTGGCCGCCCGCGAGGCCTCCGTGTTCACCGGCATCACCATCGGCGAATATTTCCGCGACATGGGCTACTCCGTGGCCCTCATGGCCGACTCCACCAGCCGCTGGGCCGAGGCCATGCGCGAAATGTCCGGCCGCCTCGAGGAGATGCCCGGCGAGGAGGGCTACCCGGCCTACCTCGGCTCCCGCATCGCCGCCTTCTACGAGCGCTCCGGCAGCGTCACCTGCCTCGGCTCCGACAGGCGCGCGGGCACCCTGTCCCTCATCGGCGCGGTGTCCCCCGCCGGCGGCGACTTCTCCGAGCCCGTCACCCAGGCCACCCTCCGCGTCGTGAAGGTCTTCTGGGGGCTCGACGACAAGCTGGCCTTCGCCCGCCACTTCCCGGCCATCAACTGGCTCACCTCCTACTCCCTCTACCAGGAGACGGTGGACGCCTACGCGAACGCGAACGTCGCCCCGGGCTGGGAGGCCGCCCGCAAGCGGGCCATGGGCCTGCTGCAGCGCGAGGCCGAGCTGGAGGAGCTGGTCCGCCTCGTCGGCATGGACGCCCTCGCCGCCGGCGACCGCCTGCTCATGCAGGCCGCCAAGATGGTGCGCGAGGACTTCCTCCACCAGAACGCCTTCGACGACCGCGACACCTACACGTCGCTGCCCAAGCAGTACCGCCTCCTCGCCCTCATCCAGCACTACGAGGACGAGGCCCGGGCCGCCCTGGAGCAGGGCGCGGAGCTCAACACCCTGCTCACCCTGCCCCAGTTGGAGAGCATCTCCAAGGCGCGGCTCATCGCCGAGGACCGGCTGGACGAGTTTGACACGCTGAAAAAACAGGTTTCGGAGGCCGTTGCGGCCCTTCCCCGCTACTAGAGACGCTGGACACCGGACGCAACCAACCGCAGAGAGCAAGAAGCATGGTCACCAGAGAATACCGCACAGCAAGACAGATCATCGGGCCGCTCGTCATGGTGGACGGCGTGGAGGGCGTCACCTACGGCGAGCTCACGGACATCAAGCTGGATGACGGAACGCTGCGCCGCGGCCGCGTGCTTGAGGTCAACGGCGACAAGGCCGTGGTCCAGGTGTTCGAGGGCACGAGCGGCCTGGCGCCCGAGGACATGACGATCAAGTTCCTCGGAAAGCCCCAGGAGATCGGCGTGTCCGAGGACATGCTCGGCCGCGTCTTCGACGGGTCCGGCCGCCCCATTGACAAGGGGCCGGAGATCATCCCCGAGAAGTGGGTGAACATCAACGGCAACCCGATGAACCCCTACGCCCGCGACTACCCCAACGAGTTCATCCAGACCGGCATCTCCACCATTGACCTGCTCAACACCCTCGTGCGCGGCCAGAAGCTGCCCATCTTCTCCGCCTCCGGCCTGCCCCACTCCCGCCTCGCGGCGCAGGTGGCCCGCCAGGCCCAGACCCGCAAGGGCGGCGAGAAGTTCGCCGTGATCTTCGCCGCCATGGGCATCACCTTCGAGGAGTCCGAGTTCTTCCAGGCCGACTTCCGCCGCACCGGCGCCATCGAGCGCGCCGTGCTCTTCATCAACCTCGCCGACGACCCGCCCATCGAGCGCATCGCCATCCCGCGCATCGCCCTCACCACCGCGGAGTACCTGGCCTACGAGAAGGGCATGCACGTCCTCGTCATCCTCACCGACCTCACCAACTACTGCGAGGCCCTGCGCGAAATCTCCGCCGCCCGCAAGGAGGTCCCCGGACGCCGCGGATACCCCGGCTACCTCTACACCGACCTCTCGACCCTCTACGAGCGCGCCGGCCGCATCAAGGGCAAGGAGGGCTCCATCACCCAGATCCCCGTGCTCTCCATGCCCGAGGACGACAAGACCCACCCGATCCCCGACCTCACGGGCTACATCACCGAGGGCCAGATCATCGTCAACCGGTCCCTCCACGCCCAGGGCGTCTACCCGCCCGTGGACGTCCTCCCCTCCCTCTCCCGCCTCAAGGACAAGGGCGTCGGCGAGGGCAAGACCCGCGAGGACCACGCCAACGTCATGAACCAGCTCTACTCGGCCTACGCCCGCGGCAAAAACGCCAAGGAGCTGGCCGTCGTGCTCGGCGAGTCCGCCCTCAGCGACATTGACATCCTGTATGTGAAGTTCGCCGACGCCTTCGAGGACCGCTTCATCCGCCAGGGCGAGGACGAGAACCGCACCATCGAGGACAGCCTCCAGATCGGCTGGGACCTCCTGGCCATGCTGCCGCGGACCGAGCTCAAGCGCATCCGCGACGAGTACATCGAGAAATATCTGCCGAAGAAAGAGAACGCGTGACCGGCGCGCGCGGCCCCCTGAACATGAGGAGTGTCGTGACATGGCGCAAACCGTCAACCCGACCCGCATGGAGATGCTCCGGCTGCGCAAGCGGCTGGTCGTCGCCCGGCGCGGCCACAAGCTGCTCAAGGACAAGCTGGACGGCCTGATGAAGGACTTCTCGCAGTATGCGAAGGAGTACAAGGCCGCCCGCCGCGCCGTGGACACCGAGCTGCCCGCCGTCCTCAAATACTTCGTCCTCGCCGAGGCCACCTCCTCCCGCCGCATCACCGAGGACGCCCTCGACAACACCCGCCAGGACATGAGCATCACCGTCAAGACGCGCCGCATCATGAGCGTCATCATCCCCGAGCTCCAGGTCTCCTACGGCGAGGCCGCCGGCGGCTACTCCCGCATCCACACCTCCCCCGAGCTCGACAAGGCCATCTCCGGCCTCAAGGAGTTCATTGACCAGCTCCTCAAGATGGCCGAGCTTGAGCAGACCGTGCGCCTCCTCAGCGCCGAGATCGAAAAGACGCGCCGCCGCGTCAACGCCCTCGAGCACACCTTCATCCCCCGCATGGCCGCCTCCATCAACCTCATCAAGAACAAGCTGGACGAGGCCGAGCGCTCCAACACCAGCCGCCTCATGAAGATCAAGCAGCAGCGCCTCGCACAGGAAGAGGCCTAGCCGGTCCCGCCCCCCCCCGTTTCCCCCGCAGTTGCGGACAGTTGCCGTGGGCATCCGTTTCTGGCATAATACTGAAAAGATTTTCCGGTGGGTGTTTCTATGAGCGGCTGGTCTTCCATCGAAATATGCGCGGGCGCCGGCGGACAGGCGCTGGGGCTTGAGCAGGCGGGCTTCCACCATGTGCGGCTCGTTGAAATTGATCCGGATGCCTGTCAGACCCTCCGTCTGAACCGGCCCCTGTGGACCGTCGCGGCGGGAGATGTGCGGCAGTTTGACGCGACCGCCTTTCGGGGCGTGGACCTTCTTGCCGGCGGCGTTCCCTGTCCCCCGTTTTCCGTCGCCGGACGCCAGCTGGGGCCGGAGGATGAACGGGATCTCTTCCCCGAAGCACTGCGGCTGGTGGAGGAGACGGCGCCGCGCGCAGTGCTTCTGGAAAATGTCCGCGGGATTCTAGACGCCCGCTTCGCAGAATACCGCGCCGGCATTCTGGAGACGCTGGGCAAGATGGGGTATGTCGGCGGGTGGAAGCTCCTTAACGCCTCAGATTACGGCGTCCCCCAGTTGCGCCCACGCGCGATTCTGGTCGCTGTTCGGGCTGAGTTGTCGGATTGCTTCTCCTGGCCGGACAAATCGCCCGCATCCCCCCCCACCGTGGGCGAGTGTCTGCATGACCTGATGGCGGAGAGGGAGTGGCGGGGCGCCGACGCCTGGAGGAAGCGGGCGGCGGCCATCGCCCCCACGCTCGTCGGGGGAAGCAAGAAACATGGCGGACCGGACCTGGGGCCAACCCGCGCGAAACGGCAGTGGGCCGCACTCGGCGTGGACGGGAACGGGCTTGCCGACGCCGCGCCCCCCCCGGAATTCGCCGGGATGCCCCGCCTCACCGCAAGAATGACAGCGCGCCTGCAGGGGTTTCCAGACAGTTGGCTTTTCTACGGGAGGAAAACCGCGGCCTACCGGCAAATCGGCAACGCGTTTCCCCCGCCCATGGCAGCGGCGGTGGGGATACGGATTGCCGAATGCCTGCGGGTCGCGGCGGAAAGAAAGGTCAGAATCGCATGAGGCATGAAGCATCCGCCCTCTTGTCACGGGAACGAAAACACTTCCACAAGCGGCTTCTGGCCGGGGTGTTGACGGTGGACAAGGACGGCGTCCCCAGCAACGCGGACAAGGCCTCGCGCCTCTCCGTGGAGCTGGCGCGTGGAATTGCGGAAAGACTCAAGGCGGAGGCGGGGGTGAAGTTGGCGGGACAGACCAGCGGACGCGCTTTCGAGGCGGTCACGGCGGAGTTTCTACGGGCCACGTTCCCCGCGATGTCGGGCCTGCGTCCGGGAAACTGGCAGATCATTCATGTCGGCAACCGCAACCGTATGGCCATTGCGGAATACGAGCAGTACGCCCACCTGACCGATCTCCAGGAGGCAACCCGCAAGAGCCCCGAACTGGCCGCCATCCTGGGAAGCGACTACACCATCACCCCGGACGTGATCGTCGTCCGCAACCTTCTGGAGGACGCGGAAATCAACCGGGACGCCGCCCTGGTGGATGACCGGTCCTGCCTGCGGGCCGCCCTGCGCCGCAAGAACGGCGGGAAGCCCCTGCTTCATGCCAGCATCTCGTCCAAGTGGACCATCCGGTCGGACCGGAGCCAGAACAGCCGGTCGGAGGCGCTGAACCTCATACGGAACCGGAAGGGGCATCTCCCCCACATCGTTGTGGTCACCGGCGAACCCATGCCCAGCCGCCTCTCCTCCATCGCCCTGGGCACGGGCGACATAGACTGCGTCTACCACTTCGCCTTGTATGAACTTCTCGCGTCTTTGGAGGGGCTCGGGGCGGAGGACGCCCTGGACTCCCTGAAGATCATGATGGACGGCAAACGCCTCAAGGACATTTCCGACCTTCCCATGGACTTGGCCGTGTGAGAATGGCCGCGCGGTGCCGCAAAACTGCCGGACACCGCCTTCCCCATACAATGTCGGCCGAATGGCCCTTCTTTTCTCCCTGTGTAAAGAGCATTGCACCCTCCCCTTTCAAACCATCACTCACCACACAAGAACAACCCCCGCCCCAAACAGGCCGACTCCCGGGATGGTGCCTGACGGACTGCGGCCTCTCTATTTCCCCGCGCATTCCCGCCACAGGGCCGCGATCCGCTTCTTGCCTTCGTCCCGGGAGGACTCATACGTCGCAAAGACGCTCCGCAACCCCTCTGCCAGTTTGTTGACGGTGTCACTGTAGGCCTGGTCCGCGGCGGCCTGGGACGCCCCGGGCAGCCGTTCCAGCGTGCCGGATGCGAGCATCTCCCGGCGCACCGCCGCCGCCGCGGCATGATCCAGAATGAGCCCAGCGTGGGCCGCCTCGTAGCACTCCCCCAGACCGGCATCGCGCAGGCGGGCCTGGAACGCGCGGAACGGCTCCAGATCTGCGGGCAGGCCGGACGGCGGCGCGGCGGGCGGCGGCGCATCGGGCACCGCGCGGGCTTCGGCGCCGCCCATCAGAATCTGGACATGCGCCGTGTCCGGCGTGCCGGCGTGGTCCAGGAAGACCGACCGCTCGTCGAAGGATTTCCAGGGGGCGCCGTTGACGAGCACGGCCGTCACGGGTCCGTTCCCCGTGGCCGACAGGAACAGGCGCTTCGCGCCAAAGCGGATGGGGAAACGCTGGTCGAGCTCCGTGATCCCCGCGGGAATGTGCGGGCGCAGCTCCAGCCCGTCGGCGCGGTAGAGGTACTCGAACAGGCCGCGGATGAGCGCGGCGGGCGCGCCCCAGTTGTCGTAGACGCAGTTGACCGGCTCCTTGGGCTGGTACACCTTGCTGCCGAATTCCACCAGGGGGTTGTCGGTGCGCCACCGCTTCGCGAAGCCCAGCAGATGCTTGACCGCCCGCCGCGCGTCGTCGTGCGCCCCCACGCGGCAGTACCCCAGGATCATGCGCGCCTCGGCCGTGGTCCAGTGGCCGCCGTTCACCCAGGTGCCGAAGGACCACAGCCAGTCCTTGGGCTCCGTGTACATGTCGTCCAGTCCGGGATAGTTCGTGATGATGACATCGTGCGGGCGCAGCCCCGGGATGGACGCGATTTTCTCGTAGATCTTCCGCGCCTGCGCGTCGTCCACAATGTTGAACGCCATGGCGTCATGGTTGCAGACGGCCTCGAAATAGCCGTGCTTCTCCGCGCCGTAGACGCCGTGCCGCGTGCCGTCGGGGTCCAGGGACTTGATGAAGTACCCCTCGTCCGTCTCCATCCGCGCGAGCCCCCGCCGCGCCGAATCGCGGCGGCCCGCATACAGCGCCGCCTTCTCCGCGTTCCCCGCCAGCTTCTCCAGCTCCACCAGCCGGTCGAGCGCCGCGATGTACGTCACCGACAGGCCCGTGAGGTAGGACATGCCGTAGGTGCCGTCGGGCTTCTTCCAGCCCGCGTGGCTGGGCGCCAGCAGGTTGCCCGCCGGCCCCGCAAGAAACAGGTCGTTCTCCGGGTCGCGGCGCGTCTCGATGAAATGGACGCTGCGCTCCAGCAGGGGCAGGTAGTGCGCGGCGGCGGCGGCGTCGCGGCTGATGAGGAGCAGCTCCGCCTGCATGACCACGCCGGCCGCCGTGAACTCCATGCCCCAGTCGTGGATGTCAATGCGCCCGTCGCCCTGCTTGTGGTACACCAGCGTGGGCGCCGCCGCGTCGCAGAGGCAGCCGTCCGGCCCGACCCACCCCTTCTCCCCCGCCGTCTTCCCGTCGCCGATGTGGGAGAACCACAGGTCCTGCGCGTTTTGCAGGAAGGTGGTGTGCGGCTCCGTGAAGAACGGCAGCGCGCAGTAGGTGGGGCCGTAGCTGTTCTGGATCCACCACGCGCCCCAGGTGGGCCCCTCCACAAACCCGTTCCACGCCGGGGTGTAGAGCATGGCGATGTCCTGGTATTCCGCGTCCGGGTGGAACACGCGGGCGCTGGTCTCCAGCAGCCGCAGGTAGTCCGTGTCCCCCGCGCCCCGGAAATGCCGGCCCTCGAACCGCTCCGCCGCCCACCCCCCGGCGCACGCCAGCGCCGCCGCGGCCACCCCAAGGGCAACAATCTTCTTCATGGTCCCGCTCCTTTCGCGCGCCCGCCGGGCGGGGCCGCGGCCCCCATTGTATGCCCCGGGCGCTGTTCCTTCCAACCGCCGCCTCGCGCCCAAGATCGCCGGATAAACGACGGCCTGTGCGTTCGCTCCAGGGCGCAGCAAGCGGCGCCCCTACATGCGCGCGCCGCGGGCATACGCGAAGAGACCGGGCGTTCCGCCCGTAGGGGCGCCGCTTGCCGCGCCCTCTTCACGTGCTCGGGAGGGCCTGCCGGTTCCGCCCGTAGGGGCGCCGCTTGCCGCGCCCTCTTCACGTGCTCGGGAGAGCCTGCCGGTTCCGCCCGTAGGGGCGCCGCTTGCCGCGCCCTCTTCGCGTGCTCGGGAGGGCCTGCCGGTTCCGCCCGTAGGGGCACCGCTTGCTGCGCCCTCTTCGCGTGCTCGGGAGAGCCTGCCGGTCGCGGCGGCCGCCCGCCACGGTATACAATCTTGGCCTGCGGCACGGCGCGGATCGCGCCCAACAGGGAGACTCCATCCATGGCGGAACAGTTCATCTTCACCATGCTCGGCCTGAACAAGTTCTACGGCCAGAAGCAGGTGCTCAAGGACATCAACCTCTGCTTCTACCCCGGCGCCAAGATCGGCATCGTGGGCGAGAACGGCTCGGGCAAGTCCACGGTCCTGCGCATCATGGCCGGACTGGACCCCGATTTCCAGGGACGCGCCGAGCTGAGCCGCGGATACACCGCCGGCATGGTCGCCCAGGAGCCCGTGCTGGACCCGGAAAAGACCGTCCGCCAGACCATTGAGGCGGCCTTCGCGGGCACCATGGCCCTGCTGGACGAGTTCAACGCCGTCTCCATGAGCATGGGCGAGATCACGGACGACGACGAGATGCAGAAGGCCCTGGACCGCATGGGCGCCCTGCAGGACAAGCTGGACGCGGCCGACGCCTGGAACCTGGACCAGCGCCTCGCCCAGGCCGGCGAGGCCCTGTGCCTGCCCGACGACGACCGCCTGGTCGGCACCCTCAGCGGCGGCGAGAAGCGCCGCGTGGCCCTGTGCAGGGTCCTCCTGGAGCGCCCCGACCTCCTGCTGCTGGACGAGCCGACAAACCATCTGGACGCCGAGACGGTGGACTGGCTGGAGACCCAGCTCCGCGACTACCCCGGCACGGTGATCATCGTCACCCACGACCGCTATTTCCTCGACAACGTCACGAAGTGGATTCTGGAGCTGGAGGGCGGCCACGGCATCCCCTGGGAGGGCAACTACTCCTCCTGGCTCGAGCAGAAGCTCGCGGGCCTCGCCGACCAGGAGAAGGGCGGCTCGCCGCGCGGCCGCGCCCTGCGCCACGAGCTGGACTGGATCCGCATGGGCAACAAGGCCCGCCGCGAGATGAGCCGCGCCCGCCTCGCCCAGTACGAGCAGCTCGTGGCCCGCGAGAACGCCGCCGCCCGCGGCGACAACGCCGTCATGCGCATCGCCCCCGGCCCGCCCCTGGGCGACCAGGTGATCGTGTTCAACGGCGTCTCCAAGCGCTTCGGGGAGCAGGCGCTCTTCGAGGGGCTGGACTTCATCGTGCCCAAGGCGGCGCTCGTGGGGATCATCGGCCCCAACGGCACCGGCAAGACCACGCTGCTGCGCATGCTCGTGGGCCAGGAGACGCCCGACGCGGGAAGCGTCACCCTCGGGTCGTCCGTCCGTTTCGCCTACGCCGACCAGGAGCGCACCGCCCTGCGCAACGACGTCAGCCTCCTCGAGGAGATCGGCGGCGGCATGGACGAGGTGGTCCTCGGCAAGGAGCGCATCCCCCTGCGGAAATACCTCGCCCAGTTCGGGTTCCGCGGCGCGGACCAGCAGAAGATGGCCGGCCAGCTCTCCGGCGGCGAGCGCAACCGCTGCAACCTCGCCAAGGTGCTCAAGGAGGGCGGCAACGTGCTGCTCCTCGACGAGCCCACCAACGACCTCGACGTGAACACCCTGCGCCTGCTGGAGGAGGCCCTCCTCGACTTCAGCGGCTGCGCCCTTGTCATCAGCCACGACCGCTTCTTCCTCGACCGCATCTGTACCCACCTCCTCGTCTTCGAGGGCGACGGCCAGGTGCGCTGGTTCCAGGGCAACTACCAGGAATACGAGGAGTGGCGGCTCAACGAGCTCGGCACCCGCCTCTTTGAGAACCGCCGCGCCCGCTACCGCAAAATCGTCAAGTCCTGAAACGGCGGCGCCAACGGCGCCCTAACGCGTTTCAAGCGACCGGCGGTACAGGTCGAAGAAGGTGTGGGGGTCGCAAAACTCAAAGGCGTGTTCCGGATATTTCTCCGCCATGATGGCGCCCACCTTTTCCAGCGTGGACGGGGTCTGCAGGATCCAGCGGAAGATGAGGAAGCGGGGTTTTCCCTTCCGGGCGAAGGAGGCCATCTGGTCGGCTGCCTTCCCCAGGTCGGCGCCGTCGGGGTAAATGTCGCTCACATGGCGCAGGAAGGGCACCCCGTCCACCAGCGGCTTTTCATAGGGAAGCTGCATGCCCACGCCGCCGGGGGAGAACTTCGCGTAGGCCTCCTGCACGCGCAGGGGCATCTTGCCGTGGAAACCGTTGATGACGAACCCGGTGATCGAATAGGAAAACCGGCCGTACCAGCGGCGGTTGTGCTCCACCCACAGGTCCAGCGCGTCGGGCAGGCCGTTGTCGCGCCGCTCCGCCAGCAGCAGGTTGGGGTTCAGGTAGCCCGCGCCGGAGTCGCCGCCGATGAACCAGTCGTTCGGCGACTTGGTGCGCAGGACGTGGTCAAAGACCCACGGCACCCGCTCCGCCAGGTTCGGGTTGAAGGCCCAGGCAATGGGGATGCGGCCGCGCGCCGGGTCGTCCCAAAGGCGGGGCATGGACCGCGCCAGCCACGCCGCCGAGTCGTAGTCCCCCATGTACACGAGAACATAGGTCTTGTCCTCCAGCGGCTTCGCGGCGGGCACGGGATTCTGCCCGTACGTCTCCGCCAGGGGAAAATGCCCCCACGCGGAGGCGTTGGGCAGGCACACGAGCCCGAGGGCGTCGGCGTCCATGATGGCGTTGAAAGTGGACAGGATGGCCGCGTACTCCCACTCCGTGGGCACGGGCTCGTGCGTGCCCCCCGCGGCGCCGTGGTTCGTGTACTTGGTGTCCCAGGGGACGAAACCGCCGACAGAGGTGAAGGCCTTGCCGCCGTTTTGGGCGTGCTGCGCGCGCAGCAGCGCCATGAGCGTCTCGCGGTCCGTGCCGGGGCGCTGGCCGGGGTCGTCCACCGGCGTCTCATCGGGCCACACGCCCAGGTCGAAAAAGAACGCCTTGCGCGCGGTGTAGAAGTCGCGGTTAAGAAGCCCCCGGTTCGGCAGGTCGCCATAGGCGGCCTCCGGCCGGTCCGGCGCGGCCGACCAGCCGTCGAGATAGTACGCCATGAGCGCGGGATTGCACCGGCCCTGGTCCAGGTACTCGCGCTTCGCCCACAGATAGGCGTCGCACTTCGCGCTGCCCGTCTCCGCGCCCGTGAACCGGCCCGACAGGTCCATGCGCACCGGCGGCAACAGGGCGCGCGTGGTCAGCCACCGCTCGAAAGCGCCGCCCCGGCGCACGGGAAGCCACCCCTCCACGCCGCAGACCGTCGCGGCCACGTTCATCGTCGCGGGCACCGCCGGATCCCACAGCACGGCCCCCTGCCGAGCCTCCGGGAAGCGCCTGAGCAGGCCCTCCAGGTCCGCCTCCGGGACCGCCTCGGCGTCTTTCAGCCACCCCTTCCGCAGCAGGTCAAGATAATACTCATCGAGATTGATGCGGCCCGCCGCGCCCTCGACCTCCAGAAAACGCAGCGCCAGCCGGGGCCCGTCCCGGTTCACCAGCCCCTGCAAAGACGCCACATAGTTCATGGCGTCATGCCGCAGGACGGTGTCCTCCGGCAGCGTCTTCAGGCAGGCCCCCAGGTCAAACCACACCAGCGGCTCCGCGGCGAACGCGGAAACGGCGGCGCACAGAAGGCCGACAGAAAAGAAGGCAAAACGCATGGTAAGTGAACCTCCGTGTGTGTTCCCTATTGTCGGCATAGATCTGGCCGTATTTCAAGCGTTCCAGCCCTGCGGGCAAAAAAAGGCCGACAGGCCCGGAAAAGCCTGCCGGCATTGTCGTCCGTTGACGGGATACGGCGGTACCAGCCGCGCGCTTCCCGAAAGAAGTGCGCTACTCCGCCGCAACCTTGCGGTCGGTCCGCACGAAGACCGTGCGTCCCCAGTTGTCCAGATCCGGAATGCCCATATTGAAGTCGGAAAACGCGATGTTCAGGTCGCCGAACTGGTCCACCCGGTAGACGCCGCGCCACACAACCGGGGCCGCCAGAGTCGGCTGGGCCGGGTCAGGCTGTCCCTTCTCCGTGAAGCTCGGCTCGGCGTTGCTGTTTCCGTCCTCAATGGTGATCTGGTTCAGTTTGCTGACCTTGACCTTCATCACGTCCAGCACCCGATCCGCCCAAAGCTCCGTGCCGTCCTCAATCTTGACCCCTTTGACATCCACCGCCTCGAAGGGCTTGGTCTTGTACTCGCCGGTGATGAGCCCTTCCGAATAGGTCTTGGCCGTCCGCAGCGACTCCGTGCCATCGGCGGACACATAGACCACCTGGAACCGCAGCTGGAGGTCAATGCTCATCGCGCCGCGCTCGGTGTCCTTGTTAATCTCGCCGTAGGTCATGGTTGTCTGGTCGTAGACATCCACCCAGTATTCGCCCAGAACGTTGTTGTTGCTGTCCCGAACCTCCCCAGCCCACACGGAATCAATCAGCTGAGGCGAGGCAAGCCATGTTCCGAGCATGTCCTTGTCCGCTCCACCCCCGCCCAGAGCCGGGCATCCGCTCAGCCCCACAATCATCAGGCCCACAAACATCCCACACAGCACTTTCTTCATGGCCCATCCTTTCCTCAAGTTGCCATTCACCTCACGGCCTCCGCGCGCGCACTTTGCGCGCTTAGCACCGTCAAACACACACATTTCCATCCTCGCCTCCGCCGCCAGCGCCTCCTGAGAGCCTTCAACGGTCCTGCGGGTTCTTCGTCTGGACAAAGCCCCCTCTTCGCCAGCATATCGTCTCACATTCGACCAGGTGAGAAAACACGGCTCACCCTTCTTCTTTCTGTGATACAGCCCCAACTTTCCTGTGGACCCCACCGTGGAGTCCCCCTGAGAAATGGCCCCGCGCTCACGGAAACCACCCTCATGCCGGAAAAGCATAGACC
>JAPXRP010000024.1:15105-33688 GCA_033813475.1 Candidatus Hydrogenedentota bacterium | reverse complement strand
CTGGTGAAAAAGTAGACCCGGGTCTGGGGCATTTCAACGTTGAAATGCCCCAGACCCGGGTCTACTTTTTCACCAGCCAGATTTCCGCCACGCGGGAGCGCTGGCGCCAGCCGAGATGGCCCTCCCCCTCCGGCGCCTTCCAGGTGACGACCAGTTTGCGGTCTTTGACGGCCTCCTTCGGCACGCGGTACTCGCGGACCTCGCCGATCTCCGTCTTTTCCTTGTCGGACTCGACGCGCGCGCCGTCCACCAGCAGGACCTCCTGCCCGTAGCCGCAGGTGCGCAGGACATAGTCGGCCTTCGGGTCGAGGCCCTCGTAGACGGCGGCCTCGGGGAAGTCCATCGTGACCTGCCACGACAGGCGCTGGCGGCTCTTGCCGTTGTCAATCCACCAGAACAGCGGCTCGGGCCGCGACTCCTCTGCGGGGTCGCTGAAGAAGACCTCGGCGCGCTGGATGCGGGGCGACCGCGCGGTGTGGCCGATGTCGTCGTAGAAGCCTCCGGGGCCGGGGTCTTCCCAGAGGGCGATTTCGCGCAGGCGCGCGACCTTCTCCTTTTCGGAGGACATCGCGGCCACCTTGGCGAACTCGTCCTCCAGCCACCAGCGGTTGTTGAGGGGGATGTCAATGAAGTCGAGGGACGCGCCGCGCTCGGCGCCGCTGGCGAAGTACTGCTCCACGCTGGACTGGAGGCCGATGGAGCGGTACAGGTCGTCGTAGAGGCGCACGATGCGCCCGCGCAGCTCCGGCGCGACGGGCTGCGTCTCGGCGCGGCGCAGGATGTCCGCCGCGCGGGCCATGGCGCTTTCGGGGCCCGTCATGTCGGCCTCAAGGAGCGCGGCGTTGGCCTCCCGCTCCAGGGCGGTCTCGTTCAGCAGCCGCGCGCGGACAAACGCGTCGTAATGGGCGCGCACGAGGCACATCTGCCAGCGCCAGTTGTCCGCCCGCTCCGGGTGGTCGCGCTCCAGCTCCTGCCAGAGCCGCAGGGTGCCGTTGACCGCGCCGTTCATGGCGAGGCTCCCGCGCCAGTTGTTCTCCAGCGCGAGGATGCCGTCCGCCGCGCGCTCCGTGTCCGCCGCGCCGAAATACACGCGGGCGTACTGCGTGAGGATGTCGCGCACCGGCGTGGCGGGGTCCCAGCCGAGGGCGCTCCAGACGGTCTTGTTCAGGTCGTCGTGGACGCCGTCGGAGTAGGTGATGAACCCGTCGCAGTAGGGGGCGAACCAATTGTGGATGTACGCGTACTGCTCGGGGCGCGGGTTGATGGCCTCGCGGCCCAGGGTGAGCGCGTAGGCCTGGTCCCACCAGTGCACCGGGTACTGGCACAGCTTGTTGTGCGTGATGTCGGGGTACATGCGCAGGCCGTAGCGCTCCGGCAGGCGGTTGCGCAGCAGCGGGATGGGCGGGCTGGACGGCCCCCCGCAGAGCCCGCCGAGCCACGACGGGGTGTGTTTGGTGAGGTGGTCGAGCACCTCCCCCGTCTGGGCAAGGTCAAAGCCCTGGAGGGAGAGCCAGATGCGCGCCTCGGGATGGCGGCGCTTCAGCACCTTCGACAGGTCCTCCAGGAAGGCCAGCACCTTTTCCGGCGGGTTGTCGCCGGGGTCGCCGCCGGGAAAGAACACGCCGTCGAGGCGCGGCGTGGCGGCGTAGAGCGCGTCATGCTCCGCCAGCAGCGCGTCCCGCTTCTCCGTGTCGTCCAGGTCGAAGGTCGCGGGCGCCCAGATCCAGTATTCCAGGCCGTAGCGCGCGCAGATTTCGCTCATGCGCACGTTCATCTCCTGGCGCGTCGCCTTCATCACCGGCGACGGGCTGTCCTGGAAGGGGATGTTCTCAATGGCGTTGATTCCGAAGAAGGCCAGCTCGCGGATGTAGCGGTCGAAGCCCGCCGCGTCCCATGCGTCCCAAGAGTTCGCCGTGGCGCGGTAGCCGAGCTGGTGGCCGCGGATCGGAGACGCCGGGGCCGTGGCCAGGTCGAGGGCCGGGGGCAGCGCCAGCCCGCCCTCCGAACAGTCCGCGTGGCGCAGGAGCGCGCCCACGGCGTAGAGCGCGCCGCGCGGGTCCGCGCCCAGCGCCCACAGCACCGGGGCCGCGCCGCCGCGCCCCGGCTCCACCAGCAGACGGTAGCCGTCGGTGCGGCGCTCGGGCAAATCCTTCCCCTTGCGGACCGGCAGCGGCCGCGCCCAGCCCCGCACCTTGCCCTTCTCCGGCGCGGCCACCACGATCACCGGGCGGTCATCGGCGGGCCAGTCGGTCGCCCGCTCCAGGCGCAGACCCGTCCGCTTCTCCACCTCCTCCACCAGCACCACCGCGGCCGTCTCCTCCACGGCGGGCAGCTCCCCGGGCCGTGTCAGGACAACGGCGCGGGAAAAATCGGCCAGGTCCGCAGCCCGCGCGGCCGGCGCGGCGAAAACGCAGCAGCCAACGGCGAGCAGCAGGAACAACGCGGGGGGAAGGGTGCGGCGGGGCATGGGGTTCGCCCTCCTTTCGTTTCGGGGGATGCGGATTCGACGCTCAGAGGCCGTCGGGCAGTTCGGGTTTCCGGCGGGGCGCCCGCGCGCCAAAGGCAACACAGGCCAGGGCCATGTAATAGCCGGCCACGCACAGGACCATGACGGCCCGGGGCGCGGCGGTGTACCGTTCGAGGAAGAACATCCAGCCGGACAACGCGAGCAACCCGGCACCCTGCGTCAGGGCGGAATTCTTCTTCGCTCCCGCACAGGAAAGGGCCCACAGCGCCGCCGACAGGCCCAGCCAGCCGTAGAAAAGCCCGACTTCCTCGCGGGGGGACACGTCGCGGGCCACCGTGAGCGCCGCCACCGCCACGAAGGGCAGCGCGCACGCCGCCCCAATCAGCAGGCGCTTCACGCCGGGCCGCAGGAAAACCAGCGCCGCCAGCAGAAAGAGATGCAGCAGGGCGACGCAGGCAAACGCGGCCACCATGTGGTCCGACAGCAGCCCCGCCGAAAGTGCCAGCGCGAGCGCGCCCAGCACCCACCGCCCCGTCCACGTCCGCCACCCCCGCAGGTCCAGCGCTGCCAGCAGCGGCAGCGCGGCCGCCCACCCCGCAGACACCCCAAGGGCCATGCAGACAAATGCGGCGGGGACGCACGCCGCCGCAGTGACGGCGGCGCGCACCGCGTCCAGGCGTTCCCGAAGCATGGGGGACATTTCCGTCATGTCCCCATTCTATCCAAGCCCCCCGCCAAAGGCAACACGCCGCAAGGCAATGGCGCTTGAATCCGTGCGCACCTTCTGGATGGAGTGCGCGCATTGCCCCTTTTCCGGCCTCTTCAACGCTGAAAGCGTTGCCGAATATAGCCCAGGGCAGGCCGCCGCCCGAAGGGCCAGGCCTGCCCCGGGTTGCCCGTGCAGAGCCATCATGCCCCAACGGGGCAGCCGAAATTTCGGCGGGGAGTGCCGCGCCGGCCTTGGGGAAACGCGCGGACACGGTCGTTTTTCGTGTGCCCCCGCGCGGGCACACCCACGCGAAGAAAGGCGGCAGCACGCTGCCGCACTCCGAGGCGCTGCGCGCTGTGCGGACCCGGGGCTGCGGGGATGGGCACCGGCCTGCTTCATTGGCCGGACGCCGCCTTGAGCAGCGCGTCCGTCTCCTCCAGACGGAACCGGACACTGACCACGGAGTGTTTCTCCGGGCCTTTGCGGTATTTGACGTAGGTGGTGGCAGCGATGGTGCCGTCGGGGAGCAGCTCCATGCCGGGGTAGCCGCAGTCGCTCCCCGCGTGGCTGTGGAGCAGCTTGATGCGGTACTGGCCGGGGCGTCCCTTCCGGATGTCGTCATAGGCGCCGACCCACGCGACGAAGTGGCCGTCCGTGGGGCTTTCCGGCGCGCGGTCGCGGAAGGCGATGACGAGCCGCCCGTCGGGGGCGCGCACGCCCAGGTGCCGGTCCCCCGTGAGCCCCCACGGCGTGTCCACGGGGGTGCTCCAGGTCTTTCCCCCGTCGTCGCTGAACATCATCAGGCTGTTCCCCGTGTGCGTGTTCTCGCGCATCAGGCAGCACAGTCCGGAGTGGTCCGGCGCCTCAAACACAAAGGGCTCGCAGGGCTTCTTCCCCGGAACCTGCGCGGCCACCACGGGGTCGGACCAGGTGATCCCGCCGTCCCCGGAGACGGTCTGCATGACCTCCAGCCCCTCCTTGTCGGGGCCGGAGCGGCGGTGGTACATGGCGAGCCAGTCGCCGTTCCGGGGGCGGACCATGGAGCTGAAGGTCATGACGCACTCGAAGGCCGCGCCGAGGGGCGGCGCCTCGCGCCACGTCCTGCCGTCGTCCTCGCTGACGATGCGGGGCATGCTTCCCGCCGCGTCCATCCCCTCGGTGCGCGCGGAGAAAACCCAGAACCGCGTCAGCCCGTCCGGGCCCTCCATGCGGTAGAGGCTCGGGCAGTTGACATGCTTCCGGAACGCCGCCGGAAGCTGGTCGTCCAGCCGGGTCCAGGTGAGGCCGCCGTCGTCGCTGCGGGCCATGGGCCCGGCGGGGCCGCCATGGCCCACGCTCCACACGGCGAACATCGTCTTCCTGTCGCCGGTCATCGCGGTGGTGGGGTGGCCCTGGTACACCTGGCGCGTGCCCCGCGCGATGACGACCTGCCGCGCCGTGTCGTCCGACAGGTCCACCACGGGCAGGGGCTCGACGGGCGGCTTCTTCTTCACCGCCGCCGGGGTCGCCAGCCGGAGCCAGTCGTCCGTGAGCGCGGCGAGGGACGCGGCCAGGGGGCCCGCCGCGTCCTGCAGCGCGCCCTTGGGGCGGCCGCCGTCGTGCCAGTAGGCCAGGTCGGTCGGCGTGTCCAGATCGAGGGACAGCCCGCCCCCGACGAAGCGCTCCAAGCCGCCCGCCGCCAGGGCGTCCACCTTCCCGTCGGCGGTGAGCCGCACGGCCAGCAGGCCCCGCGCCTCCGCCTGGATGGCATGCCCCGCCACCTGGAACGTCCCCGAGATCGGGTCGCCCGCCGCGTTTGTCTTCCCGTTCAGGAAGACCACCGTGCCGTCTGTGAGCCGGAGGTGCCCCTCCCGGCCCGGGCAGACGGTCTTGTTCGGCAGGCGGCCCTCCGCCGGGGTCACCGGGGGGATGCCCCGGCGCTGCAAATGCTCGATGACCTTGGCCACCGCCGCGTCCGCATCCTTCACACCCCCCACGTTCAGCCCCAGGGCCTCGCTCCCGAAAAACTGTCTTCCCGCAAAATCGCTCATCCAGTGGCCGGTGTGATACATGAGCGTGTCCCACCCCCCGTTCAGGTTGAAGGGGCTTGCGAACGCCTCCTCTTCCAGGTCTATGTTGCACAGCACGACGGCGGCGTAGCGCTGGGCGCCGTAGGCGAGGGTGCGGCTCTCCCTGTCCAGACGGAACGCGCCGGAAAGGACCTCGCTGGAGGGGATCAGGTCGGCGTAGTAGCCCGCCCGCCAGAAGGCGTCCGTGAGGCCGAGGCCGACCTCGCCGTAGGCGGGGCCCGCCCAGTTCATGGCGGAGGCGTGGCCGAAGATCACGGCGACCGGGCAGTCCACAGGGGCGCGGCTGATCAGCGGCAGGAGGCGCAGCCGGCTTTCGCCCGCCACGATGTCCGGCGCGAGGAGCGCGGCGATGCGGTCCATCCGGTCCGTGCCCTCCGGGGCCGGGTAGAGCGGGTGGTAGTTGATGCGTCCGCCGCCGAGGGCGTGGGTCCAGAGGCTCTCGCGGTAGTCGTCGGGGTTTGTGGAGTAGAACTGGTTGTACCAGACGCCGCCGCCCCACTTCTTGGCGAGGGCGGTGCGGGCGGCGAAGGGGGTCGTCTCGTCCGTCTGGCCCCAGGTCCGCTTCGCGGCCCACCAGTGCAGCCCGTTCTTCTTGAACTCCGACGGGCCGGGGAAGGGGGTCCAGGTGGCGTGGGTGACCACCGCGGCGTCGGGGCCGAAGAAGTCCTTCGCGAGGTAGTAGTAGTGGGCCTCCAGGTCCGTGTTGCGCCGGCGGGAGCCGCGCAGGAGAATGTTGATCGCCGCCTGCCGCTCGCGCTCGCGGCCCCGCTCGCCCAGGCACATGAGCAGGCAGTCGCGCACGAGATCGCCCCCTTTCGTCTCGGCCGCGTAGGCCTCGGCCCGGAATCGCGAGAACCAGAAGTCGTTCTTCTCGGGGCAGCCCCCGTGGCAGGGCGGGAAGCCCCACTCGTCCTTCATGAGCCCCGCCAGCGGCACGTTGGCGTACAGCTCCACGATCTCCCGCTCGAAGGCCTCCAGGTGCGGCGCGTAGACGTCCGGCGTGAGGTGCGTGAACGCCGCCATGACGCAGGCCGTGCGCCCTTCCGTGGACGCGTCGCAGGGAATGGCAACGCGCACCGCCTTGTCCGAGGCCTCCCGCACGGCGCAGCGCTCCGTGATGTCGCGCACCGTCTCCGGCAGGACGCCGTCCTCGGCGGTCTGGTAGTCGTACACGCGGACCAGCCGCCCGGACAGGGGGATGTAGGGCGTCGTGTTGCCCGTCATGTGGTCCGTCAGGGTGTCGGAGACAATCTCCAGCTCCGCCTCCCCCGATGCCGCCAGGGGCACCGTTCGCAGCCGCAGCATCTCCTGCTGCTCGTCGGGATACCGCTGGCGGAAGTCCTCCCGCGCGAGGCGCGCGTCGAGGTCCAGGGCCACCTTCAGACCCCGTTCGCGGGCATAGGCGACCGCCGCCGCCACCTGGTCGCGCACGGCGGGCTCGGTGATCTCCCGTTCCTTGAGGCGTACGCTCATGGTGAGCAGGTCGTACACGGACCGCTCCGCGAAGAGGTCCACATACTTCCGGTAGCCCTCCGGCTCCATGAAGTCGTCACTGCAGAACCACGCCCCGATGGAGGGCTGCACGCCCTCCGGCAGGTGACGGGACTCCGCCGTTGCAAGCCCGGCGGCAAGCGCCGCCGCCGCAAGAAGCACACAACACACCGCGCGCCGGTTCATGGTTTCTCCTTTCCGCCGCCCGTCTCCTGATAGACCCGCACATAGTCCACGCGGAAGTAATCGGGGAGCGCGGCCTCGGCGATGCTGCCCGCCCAGGGGCCGATCTCCTCGGTCAGCTTGATGTAGAGGGGCACCCGGCAGACGCCGCCCGCCGCCGTGCGCCAGGTCTCCACACCGTCCACATAGAAGACGTACTCCTTCTCGGTCCAATGGACGCCGAAGGTGTGCCAGCCCCGGGGGTCGCCGGGCACCTCCGCCTCTTTGCCCTCCGACTGGTGGTGCTCCCCGTAGCCGTCCCAGTGCAGGGCGTGCTGCACCTTGTCCTCCAGCCAGGGCTTCTCCATGATGTCCACCTCCGTGCCGTCCTCCCCGGCGCGCGCCAGCGAGCCGATGTCCTTTGACGGCATGAGCCAGAACGCGGGCCAGTGGCCGGGCTGGGTGGGGAATTCGCAGCGGGCTTCCCAGTATCCATAGGCGCTTTCATAGCGGCCCAGCGTGCGGACCGCCCCGCTGGTGTACCGGTCGCCGTCCTTCTTCGTGCGGAGCACCAGGTTCCCGCTCCCGTCGAGATAGGCGTCCTCCTTCACCCAGAATGCGTCGCGGCGCGGGCTGTCGCCGACGGCCTCCCATTTCGCGGGATCCAGCGTGTCCCCGTCGAACTCGTCGCTCCAGACCAGCTCCCAGGCGCGCCCCTCCGCCAGCGGCGGGAGGAAGGGTTGGGGCAGGGGGAACCGGGCAAACACGATGGACTCATAGGGGTTCTTTTCCCCCGCCTCGTAGAGGCAGCCCACGGCGCCGTCGGGCAGCGCGGCGAGGGAGGAGTAGGCGCTGGGGCCGGGGTGCAGCACCCGCGCGGCGGCCCAGGTCCTCCCCTCGTCAAAGCTCGCGCGCACCGTCATGTTCTCGCGCTTCGCGGCGCTGGCCGGGTTGCTGAACACGATCGCCCCGGGCGCGTCCCCCTCCGGCCAGGAATGCCGCGCGATGGACGCCTGGCAGATGGGCTCGATGAGGGCGGGGTCAAAGCGCTGGTCCTTCCACGTCGTTCCGCCGTCATCGCTGAAGGCGACCTGGCGGCTCCGTTTCGTGGTGTCGTAGTTGCGCATGTTGAGCAGCAGCCGGCCGTCGGCCAGCTCCACGACCTCGCACTCGTTCACCTGGTGCTCCGGCGTCCGGCCGCCGAGCTGCCAGGTCGCGCCGTGGTCGTCGGAATAGAGGACATGGGAGTAGTAGTGCTTGGTCCCCGCCTCGATGTGGTCGCAGGGAATGACCAGCCGGCCTTTGTGCGGTCCGCGCGTGAGCTGGATGCCCGCGCCGGGGCCCGTGGCGTACCAGGTCCAGGTGTCCCGCTTGACGTCCTTCGTTATCTCCTTCGGCGCGCTCCAAGTCAGGCCGTCGTCGTCGGAGCGCAGCACAAACACGCGCCGCGCGTCTTTGCTCGTTCCGGCGATGATGTCCTTCTCATGGTCGTCGCCCCGGTTCCAGGTGCTCAGCAGCCAGACCGTGCCCGTCTCCCGGTCCACGACGGCGCAGGGGTTCCCGCTGGTGTTGCCGGGGTCGTCCCAGACCGTCTGCATGGGCGCCCAGGTCGCCCCGTTGTCCTCCGAGCGCCGCACCACGATCGCGATGTCGCCCGTGTCGCTCTGCGACGCCTTGCGCCCCTCGGCGAAGGCGAGCAGCGCCCCCTTCGCGGTGACGCACAGGGCCGGGATGCGGAAGGTGTCGAACCCGTTCTCCCCCTTCGCGTAGACGGGCGCGCCCTCGGGCGCCGCAACGGTGGTTCGGCAGCCGGCGGCCAGCAGCACGGCGGCGGCCAGCAGGAATCGTGTGGAAAGGGTCATGGGTTCCGTTTCTCCGAGGGGGTTGCCTCCGTCCCGTCCGCGTCGCGCAGTGTGTGGATGGTCAGCCCCCGGATGGACTTCCTGGCGGGGGGGAAGGCAAAGCTGGCAAGGTAGCCGGTGACGAAGCACAGCGACACGCCGATGAAGGCGTAGAGCAACGAGTGGGTGGGCGTGTGGCGCTGGACCCAGTAGAGACCCGCCGCCCCGGCGAGGGCGCCGATCACCGCGCCCGGGCCGTTGGCGCGCGTGGTGAGGATGCCAAGGCAGAACAGCCCGCACATGGCCCCCCCGAAGAGCCCCAGAATGCCCATGAACCGGTCCCAGATGGACGTGACGCCGGAGGAGGCGAAGGTCAGGGCGAGCCCGGTGCCGAGCACGCCGGACAGCACGGTGAACAGGCGGCCCAGCCACAGCCCGGCGCGCTCCGACCGGGCCAGCCCCCACGGGTGGAAGAAGTCGGAGACCACGGCCGTGGACACGCTGTTCATGCTGGTGGAGATGGTGGACTGCGCGGCGGCGAAGACGCCCGCCACCACGAGCCCCGCGACGCCCACGGGCAGCTCCCGCGCGATGAACAGGGGGAAGATCGCATCGGTCCGGAAGGTGGGGTCGAGGTGCTCGGGGTGGTTCGCGTAGAACACGAAGAGCGCGGTGCCGATGCCGAAGAAAAGCAGCGTGGCGGGGATGACGGCAACGGCGTTGGTCCAGATGGCCTTCTTCGCGCGGTTCTCGTCCGGCACGGCCATGTAGCGCTGCACCACCGCCATGTCCGACGTGTAGGGCACGAGGCTCTGCGCCAGGCCGCCCAGCACCACCACCCACAGGGCCGACGTGGCGAAACTGCCCGCCGAGAAGTCCGGCGTCGCCAGCCGCAGCTTGTCGTGGGCCAGGGCCGTCTCCAGCGCGCCGCCCAACCCGCCGTCCACCCGCCAGAGGATCAGCACGAGGCTGAACAGGGCGCCGCCGAGCAGCACGAAGCTCTGGACGGTGTCGGTCCACACGACGGCCTCCAGGCCGCCGAGGGCGCAGTAGACGATGCTGAGGACGCCCATGAGCAGGATGCTCTGCTCCACCGACAGCGGCGTGATGGCCGCCAGCGCCAGCGAGGGCAGGTACAGCACGACGGCCATGCGGCCGATCTGGAACAGCGTGAAGGACGCGCTGGCGAAGAGCCGCGCGAAGCGGTTGAAGCGCCGCTCGAGGTACTCGTAGGCGCTCGCGGCGTCCACCTTCCGGAAGAAGGGGAGGAACAGCCAGACCACGAAGGGGGCCACGGCGACGATGGTCATGTTCAGCAGGAAGTACACCCAGTCGGTGGCGTAGCTCTTGGCGGGGATCGCCATGAACGTGATGGAGCTGAGCATGGTGGCGAAGATGCTGAGCCCGGCCACAAACCACGGCACCCGCCGCCCGCCCCGGAAGAAGTCATCGGCCGTCCGGTTGCGGAAGGAGAAGAACACCCCGACGCCGAGCATGGCCGCGAGGTACAGGAAGAGGACCGTGAAGTCCGCCGCGCCGAAGCGCGTGCCGCCGGGCACCGGGGTCACCGCCCACACGCGCGGCGTGCGCAGCCGCGGCCTCAATTCGCCGCTGGCGATGATGACGGGATCCTTCGCGGCGTCCGACCCCCACCGCACCGCCGTCGTGGTCACCTGGTTCGCCGGGGTCTCCCCTGCGGAGACCCAGGTGTCCGTGATGGTGTGGTAGGCGAAGGCCTCCTTCGGAAACCCGGGATGCGCCTCCTGCAGCGTGTCGGCCTGGAAGAACAGCGCCTCGTCCGCGCCGGACAGCACAAACACATGGCTTTGGCCCACGGGCACGCCCGTGCCCGCCATGACGCAGCGGGGCGCGTCGGCCCGCCGCCGCCACGCCTCCCCCCCGGCCCGGTGCCGCGCGGGGTTGAAGGCGTACAGGTCTTTGAGGAACTCCGTCTCCCCGGCGGCGTTCACGCGGCGGCCGCTGCACAGGTACACGCAGTCGTCCACGCCGTTGTTCTGCGCGGCGGCGACGGCCAGCGCGCGGGACGGCCCCGGCCACGGCGGCAGAACCTCCCAGCCGGCCTCGGGCCGTGACAGGTCGAGCCGCAGGAACGCCGTGTCCGCCGTCTCCAGGCCGAGACCGGTGGTGCCTCCGGCGACATAGACGGCGTCGCCGAGGCCGGCGGCGGCGGCGTTGGTGCGCGGTTCGGGCAGGGACGGCAGGGGCGTTGTCACCACCGTCTTCTTCGCCGCGTCCCAGGTGAGCAGGAACGCGTCGGCGTACACCCGCTCCGCGTCGTTGCCCCCGGCGCACACCACGCCGCGCGGCGTGGAGGCACAGACGCCGTAGGCCAGCGGCCGCGCCAGCGGCGGCCCCTCCACCCAGCGGTAAGCGGTCTCGCCGCCCACCGTCTCGCGGAGGAGCACATGAACCCGGTCGTGGAAGACCTTCTGCGTCTCCCAGCGCGGCTCGGGGAAGTTGGCCCCGCCCGCGATGATCAGCGCGTCGCCGTGGACCCCCGCAAAGGGCCCCGCCACGCCCGCCGGGTCGGGCAGGGGCGGCAGCTCGTCCCACCGAAGGGTTGCCGCCGCCGTTGCGGAGAGGAACACCGCGGCAAGACACGCCGTCCAACACCGCGCGCGCGCGTCCATGTCAGAACCGCGACGACCACCCGGCGAAGCCGAGGGCGTCCAGCTCGTCCCGCATGCCCACCATCTCCGCGTCTGTCAGGGGCGACAGGGGCAGCCGCGCCGGACCGCAGGGCATGCCCGCAAGGGTCATGGCGGCCTTGATCCCGGCGTTTGCGTGGCGGCGGAGAATGACCGCAATCATGCGCGCCGCGAGGAGCTGGTGCGCCTGCGCCCCGGCCAGGTCGCCCGCCGCGAGGCGGCGCATGACCTCGTGGTACAGCGGGGCGAGGAAGTTGTAGGTGCTGCCCACGGCGCCGTGGCATCCGGCCGCCAGGCCGGAAAGCAGCATCTCGTCCACGCCGAAGAGAATGTTGAACCGCCCGCCGTCGAAGGCCAGGCATTCCTGCATCACCTCCACGTCGCGGCAGCTGAACTTGACGCCCGCCAGCGAGGGCATCCGCGCCGGCGCCGCCTCCAGAAAGGACAGCGGGCTCAGGGACACGCCGCTCAGCCGGGGGATGTGGTAGTAGTAGAAGGGCAGGTCCGGCGCGGCGTCCGTGATGCGGCCCAGGGTCTCCACCAGCGCCGCCACCCCCTCCGGGATGAAGTACGACGGGGACACCGCGCTGATCGCGTCGGCCCCGACGGACGCGGCGTGCGCCGCCAGCCGCCTCGCGTCCTCCACCGAGTTGTGGCCCACCTGCACCATGACGGGCAGCCGCCCGGCCGCCGCGGCCACGAAGGCCTCCGCCACCCGCTCGCGCTCCTCCGTCGTCAGCGACGGGCCCTCGCCCGTGCTGCCGCAGACGTACAGCGCCGTGATCCCGTTGCGCAGCAGCCCCTCCACCATCGTCGGCACGGGGGCCAGGTTCACGCTTCCGTCGTCGTGCATCGGCGTGAAGGTCGCCGCGACGAGGCCGGTCAGTCGCTCCATGTGTCCTCCGTCTTTCGCCGGCCTCACCCGGCCGCCGTTCCGTCCCCCGCGCCCTCCCGGAGGAACCCGTCGAGAAACACGCTCACCAGGGTGGCGAACCGGGCCTCGAAGGGGGTGTCGGTGCCACCCAGACGGGCGCGCTCCTTCGGGGAGACGCATATCTCCAGAAGGACCACGCCGTTGAGACCCGCCCACAGGGTGGCCGCGACCAGCGCCGGGTCCGTGTACTTTTCCTTAAGTGCTCCGCGCTCAATGGCCCCCCTGACCACCATCCAGAGCATGGTGAGAATCTCCTGCTCCAGCGGCGTGGGATCGCTGCGGTTCAGCTCCTGGTCCTGTTCCATCCACGCGGGGGGCGGCACCAGCATGAGCCGGTAATGGTTGGGGTGAGCGATGCCCCATTCGGCGTAGAGCCGGGCCATCTCCACCAACTGCTCCACCGGCGTCTCCCGGTTCAGCCCGGCGCGCAGATGCGCCCGCAGGTCGTCGCTGTCGCGCCGGATGATGGCCTGCACCAGGGCACGCTTGTCCTTGAAATACTGGTAGATCGCCGCCGGGGAATACTCAATGGCAAGGGCGATCTTCCGCAGCGTCACCGCCTCATACCCGTCGCGGACGAACATCTCCCGCGCCGCGTCCATGATCCGTTCGGTGAGTTCCGCCCGCTCGCGCTCGCGGCGCGTTTCAGACACGGAAACGGGTTGACTTTTTTTTGTCTTCTGTCCCATAATCACTTCCTGAACCGCTTTCAGAGTACACCCTCCGGGCCGGTCCCCGCAACCGGTCCAGGAGCCAGACTAGCAAGTGTCGGGCAAAATGTCCAGTGGGCAGTAACCGTGTTCCGGGCCGGATGTCCGGAGACGCGGCTTTGTGTTTCCAATTCATAAGGAATCAGACCATGAGACGAAGAACCGGATTCACCCTGATCGAGCTGCTGGTCGTGATCGCGATCATCGGCATCCTGGCGGCCATCCTGCTGCCGGCCCTGGCGCGGGCGCGCGAGGCGGCCCGCCGCTCCTCCTGCCAGAACAACCTCAAGCAGTGGGGCCTGGTGTTCAAGATGTACGCCAACGAGTCCAAGGGCATGAGCTTCCCGCCCCTGGCCGTCGGGGCCTTCAACCATTACCCCCCCGGCTTCTACTCGACGCTCGACCTGGGACCCCGGGTGCCGAGCATTTATCCCGAATATCTGACGGACCCCATGATCGTGTTCTGCCCGTCGGACCCCGAACTGGGCGCGTCCATCGAGAAGGCCCATTACCCCGCCGGCGCCCCCAAGGCGGGTGAGTGGTGCTTTGACGTCATCGGCCAGGTGGACGAGTGCATGCGCGCCATTGACTCCAGCTATCTTTACCTGAGCTGGGTCTTCGACCGCACCGACGAGAGCTACGGCATGACGGCCATCGCGCCCTTCGCCGGCATCATCGGCGCCATCGCCGACATTTCCGGCGTGGACACGTCGGGAGACGGCCCCACCCAGCTGCTGAACGGGCTGATGTCGCTGTTCACCCCCGGGCTTGTCCAGGCCTTCCTAAACAAGGACGACGCGGGCATCCTGGCCGCCATGGACAAGGACATCACGAGCGACATGCTGGCGGGCTTCGGAAACGGCGGCGGAAACACCGTCTACCGGCTGCGCGAGGGCATTGAGCGCTTCCTCATCACGGACATCAACAACCCCGGCGCAAGCTCGCAGGCCCAGAGCGAGGTCTTTGTGATGATGGACATGGTCTCCACCGAGACGTCCGGATTCAACCACATCCCCGGCGGCTCCAACGTGCTCTACATGGACGGCCATGTGGAGTTCGTCCGCTACCAGGAGATTAACGGCACGGCGCCGGTCATCGGTTCCGTCGCCCGGGTGCTGGGGCTCCTCACCCCGGCCCTGTAAACGGTCCGTCCGGCGGGGCGGCCCGGGACTGGTTCCGGGCCGCCCCCGCCACCCGCCGGGAAAGGGCGGGGTTGTGGCGCGTCCTGCGTGGGGGATGGGGGAAAGCGTTCTTCGGCGGTCTGCAAGGGGCGCCCGTCAAGGGGTTTCCGCGAAAACCTCGGCCACTGCGGCGGCAATGGCCTCCGCCGCCACCCGGCAGCCGGTGGCGTTGCCGTGGACCGGATCGGCATAAAGCCCCTCTCCCGCTCCCGCCTGATGGAAGACCGGGTGCAGGTTAATAAAGCGCACGCCCGGCGTCTTCCCGAATTCCAGGAGGATTTCCTGATAGCCGCGCCACTCGGGGGTTGCCGTGCGGGCCTGCTCCTCGTAGGGCCAGAGGATGAAAAAGACCTCCACCCCCTTGGCCGCGCAGAGTTCCCGAATCTTTTCGAGGGTTTCGCGGTATTCTTCCGGCGTGAGCCGCGGGCGTTTCCCCTGGATCAGCGTCTGCACATCACGGCCCGCCTCACCGATCGCCCGGCGGGTGAGGGCGAAAAGGTCGCTGAAGGAGCGGTCGGCCTGGTCCGCCGGAACCCCCCCGGGTCCTGCGGCGCCGGTCTCCATTGCGGCGGCCTGCTCCATGTCCGTCATGTTGTTCCACGAGTCAAAATCGTTGTGGCCGCAGCAGACCAGAACGGCGGCCGGCCCAAAGGACAGCCCCCGCTTGTCGAGATACACCAGCGCCTGAAAGGTGCTGGCGCCGGACACCCCGGCATTGAGCGCCTCGAACGCGGCCCCGCCCCCCCGGGAATTGAGCGCGGCCTCCATCTGGGCCGGCCAGGTCTCGTCATTGTTGACCCCCAGTCCGAAGGTGGTCGAGTCGCCCAGGGCGAGAAGGCGGGTTTTTTCGCCCGCCGGCGCCAGCGCCGGCCCGCGCAGGCCCTCGGCGTTGGTGGACACGGAGAAGGACACGTCCCGCCCCCAGCACCGCCCTTTCACGGGGTAATCCACAAGGTTCGGCTTGAGCGTCCAGCAGATGCCCGGACCCGCGGCGTGGACATTATTGAGGGCGGACAGGTCGTGGGCCTTCAGCGGGGCGGGCTCCGGCGCCGACGCGGCCGCCCGCCGCGCGGCCTCCTCCGCCTGCCGCCGCGCCTCCCGCGACAGGATGACCCGCGCCCCGCCCTCCAGTATCGCCGCCACCACCACCGCCGTCGCCGCCAGCAGCAGCGCCGTCTTCCACCACGCGCCCCGCGCGCGGGGCTGTGACTGGGGGGAGGTTTCGGTTGCGCTCATGGGACGTTCTTCTCTCCGGAAACCCGAACCGCGGGCCGGTCACGGGAAGTCTCTTGTGTACCATATTTCAGGGACGGTTTCAATCAATATTCGTTATAGTCTAATATCTGTGAACTTATCCTTGCTCTACTGAAGTGTCGGTGCCGGGATCGCCTCTCCCCGCCGCTGGGCCAGGCGTTCGGGTTCGGAGTAGCTCCCGTAGAAGGTCGCGTTGCCGTCGAGCCACAGATAGAGCCTCCGCCATTCCTCGTCGGACAGGGACACCGCCTCCGCGTGGTTGGCGTCGCGGAGGATGGCTGTCAGGGGGCTCATGTCGGCGGGCATTTCGCCGGGCCGGGTGGTGATTTGGCTGATGCTCTCGCCGCCCCACTCGTACCAGCGGACGAAGGGGCCGAGAGACGCGTAGGCCCGGGGGAAGGGGCCGTCGTCCCCGCCGCCGAGGCGGGGCTTCGCCGTGCCCGGCCGGTCGTGACACCGGACACAGTGGCGGTCCAGAATGGGCTGCACCAGCCGGGGAAAGCTCCAGGGGCGGGTGCCGTCGGGGCCGGGGGTGATTTCTGAAGGGGGCCGCGCCGCCGCGAGGGGCCGGGCGTCCGCCGCGCCGCCGGTGCGCCCGGTGGACTCGTGGCACCCCACGCAGCTCCGGCGCTCGCCGGGCTGGAGATACACCGCGCTGCGCATGCCCTGCACCGCCCGGCCGGTCTCGTCCACCGCCTGAAACGCCAGGGGCTTCAGGGCGGGGGCGCGGAACCGCGCCGATCCGTCGGCCTCCACGGGCACCGTGCCCAGCAGCATCCTGGCGGACTCGGCGTTGGCAAGGCCGATGCGGGGGTCGTTGGCCACATGGGTCTCGCTCTTGGGCAGGAGCTGGAAAATCCGCAGCTCGCGGATGCGCCGTCCCCTGGGAAAGGCGAGATGGCTCTCGTAGACGTTGGCCAGCAGAAACTCCCCTGTTTCCGCCTGGTCGGGCTCCCGGGCGTCGGGAATCACCGGGGGTGCCGGACGGGGAGCCAGGGGAATGGGATACATGCTCGAAATGCCCGGTTCGCGGCAAAGAAGCTCCAGATTGCCGAAGCGGTCAAACAGGTAGAGTCCCGTTTCCGTGTCCTCTTTGGTCTTCGCGCTCATGCCGGGAAGGGGGTCAAAACTGAAACTGACCAGAAAGAAGTCCTCGGACAGGGGCCACGCGCTGTGATAATACGACTCCGGCCAGGTGTCCGGCGCCTCCGGGAAGCACACCTCCGGGGTCAGGGATTCCAGCGCGGAAAAATCATCCTCCCCGGTGGCGGGGTCCAGCCGGATCTTCGCCGGATCCAGCAGCAGGAGGGAGCCGCCCACATTGGCATGATGCGCCCCGGCGAGAAAGGCCACCCGGGACGAGCCGGGAATGGGGTGGGGCTGGTAGCAGGCGTTAATCCGCTGGGTGTAGTTGCCAAAAAGCTGCCGGGTGCCCGTCCCGTCCGGGTTCGTCACCCAAATGCCGTGAAAATGGGCCGCCGAACGGTCCACATAATCCCACCGGATGTAGGCGATCCGCCCGTCATTCAGCACTTTCGGATGCCATTCGCTGGTTTCATGGACGGAAAGCGCCCTCAGCGTGCCGTCGGGGTCCAGGCGGTGCAGGGTGTGCGCGGGCAGGGGCTCCCAGGGATTGTTGCACCGGGTGAACCCGCCGCGGCGGGTGGACATGAACGCAAGCCCCCCGTCCGGCAGGGGGCAGGGGTCAAAATCATCGTCCGGGCCGTCGGTCAGGGCGCGCAGGTTCCCGCCGTTGGCGTCCATGGCGTACAGGTGGAAACAGCGGCGGTCCGGCGAATAGAAATCCGGTTTCTCCCCGTCCGCCCGGGGCGCAAAGGCAAAATAGACCGTCTTCGCGTCATAGGCCAGGGAGAGGGTCGTGTAATTGCCCCGGGGAAGGCGCCCCGCCACCAGATCGCGCCTGGCGGGGGAGAATCCCGGCTTATCCAGCACATAAACGCCGCCGCCCTCAATGTCGCCGTAATCGTAGTAGTACCCGAGGTATTCGTGGAGCATCTGGCAGACAAAGCGGCGGCGCTGCATGAAGACCACCGGGGTGTCGGCAATGAGGGGGTTCTTCAGGGCCGTCTCCCGGGTGAACCACCGCAGGCGGGCATAGAGTTCCCGGCGCTGTCCCTCCCCGAGTCCGTCCGCCGCCGCCACCTCCCGCCGGAAGCGGTCAAGGACGGGCCGGGTTTGGTTTACCGCCGGAACCTCCTCCAGGGCATCCAAGAGGCGCTCGGCACGGACCAGGGCGGCGGTCAACGTCTCCGGCGACTCCGGAACCCGGCCGGCGCGCGCCTCCTGGCGGAACCAGTCGGCTTCCACCTGGTCCCGGTAGGCCCGTGTGTCTTCTGAAACTGCGGACAGACTCAACAACAGGAGTATCCACGCGGCGGTTGCCGCGCACGCCGTATGACGCATGGTCCGGGTCTCCAGGGTTGCGCGGGATTTCCGGCCCTTTCCCCATGTGGAAAGAGGGCCGCTTCCCAGACCATGATATTCCCAACCGAACGCGGAGTCAACCATGCACAGCCGGTTTTGTCAAGAAAATACGGGGAAAATCAGGGGTTTTTAGCCCCCCTCACCGCGCCGGGACGCGTGAAATGGGGGAGATGGGCACACGGAGAGGGTGTGCATAACCTGTGGATAACCTGCCGGGGAAAATGTTCCACGTGGAACATGGCAGAATCAGATGCGGCGGATCAACCGGAGGGTGCCGCGCCGCAGTCCCTTCGCCGACCACAGACCGCTGCATTGTTCCACGTGGAACATGGCGCTGGAAAATTCGCAGACGTCCGGGTACTGGCAAAGATACGCCACCCCCCTCGGCAGCCAGTGGGCGAGCACGCGCCGGAGCACCTCCGGCTTCTCGACGGCCCGTGAAGTGACCACGTTGGGGCGGTCCTGCCCCCGCACCGCCGACGGAAACTCCCCATGAACCACCCGCACCTCGGACAGACCAAGCACCGCAACCGCCTTGTGCAGAAATCCGATCTTCTTCTCGTTCCGCTCCACCACCGTGACCTTGAGCTGCGGCAGGAGTATTTTCAGGGGAATGGCCGGAAATCCCCCGCCTGTCCCAATGTCCAGCAG
>JAPXRP010000024.1:0-15095 GCA_033813475.1 Candidatus Hydrogenedentota bacterium | reverse complement strand
TGATAATCCCCCCCAATGACAACGAATCTGCATAGTGCTTGCCGAGATCCTGGAGGTCGGACTGGGAAACGAGCCCCGCCATGTCGTTCCACTCCGCCAGGAGTTCCGCATGCCGCACCAGCAGGGATTCCTTCTGCTGGTTCCAGACCAGTCCCTCACTGGCAAGCAGTTTCTGAACGTCTCCGGAAACAAAGGTTCCGTTAACGGCCACCGCTCCTGATGGTTCCTCTGTCAACGCATGCTCCTCCATGCGGTAAAAAGCGAAAGTAACACCTCTACCTTCCGCTTTTATAGCACAAAACCCTCACAGAAATCAATCGTTTTCTTGCCCGCAGGTCACCGGACAAGATGAACGCGGGCCGATGTCGTGGCGGGCACGAGATTGCGTCACCACGTTCGCAATGATGTGCGTTTCCGCGTCATTGCGAACGTGGTGACGCAATCTCGTGCCAGAATACCCCCAGGCTGCCGCATCCGGTGGGTGAACGGGTGTGCTCGCCGCCCCAGATGCATTCAGCGCGCATTCTCGCCGCCTTGCTTCTCACAAACATCGGGGTCACATGCTTCCCCGCGACCGGGCAATCCCCCCGACACGCCCCGGCAAAAAAGCGCCCCCACCCGGAAGGTGGAGGCGGCCTTATGATAGTTCCCTGTTTTAACGCGTCAGATGCGGATCGGCATGACCACGTTCACATACGCGTCCACCGGCGCGTCCGTGTAGGGCTTGATGACCCCGGGACTCGCCGTGTCCTTCAACAGGAGGCAGACCTTCTCCTGCTCCACGTTCCGGAGAACGTCCAGCACATAGATCGGGTTGAACGCGATTTCAACCTCCTCCCCGGCGTACTCCACCGGGATTTCCTCGGTGTACTCGCCGACCTCCGGGGTCTTCGCCACGACCTGCATGACATCCGGCCGCATGCAGAGCCGCACGTTGCGGAACTTGTCGTTCGTCATCTTGAAGCCCAGGCGCATGACCCGCGCGAAGGCCTCCGTGCCCACCACGACCTCCTTGTCGTGCTTCTTCGGGATCACCATCTCGTAGTTCGGGAAGCTGCCCTCGATGAGCGCCGAGATCGCCGTCATGCCCTCCATGCTGAAGGCCACATGGCTGCTCTCCACGCGCACATCCACCATCGCCTCCGGATCGGACGAGAAGAGACTGCTGAGCTCCGTGACCATCTTCGCGGGAATAATCACCTTGATTTCCTGGTCCGTGTCCACCGGATCGTCCGCCACAGCCAGGCTCATGCGCCGCCCGTCCGTGGCCACCACCGTCAGCTTCCCGCCCCGCAGCTCAAACAGCAGACCCGTCAGATTGTACCGGCCCTGCTCCGTGCAGATGGCAAACGCGGTCTTCTGGAACAGCCGCTTGAGCACCGCCTGGCTGAAAGAAAGCGCCACGCCGGACTCCACCTTCTTCACCGGCGGAAAGTCATCCGCCGGCATGCTGAACAGGTGCGTCTCCGTGGTCCCCCAGGCAAACAGCACCACCCCGTCCTCCTCAAGGTCGAAAACGGCGTCCCCCTCCTCATCCTCCCCCAGCAGCGACGCCAGACGCTGCCCGTTCACCGCCAGCGTGCCCGGCCGCTCCACGGTGCAGTCCACCTTTGCGATCAGGGTGGTCTTCAGATCGGTGCCCGTCACATAAACGCAGCTGTCCCCCGTCTCCAGGAGCAAATGCGACAGGATGGGCAGGGCGCTCTTCTCCTTGACCACGCTCTTGACCTTGTTCACCGCATTGGCCAGCTCGGTTTTCGGAACTTGGATGCGCATTGTCGTGTCTCCATGCCCCCTCGGGCAAAAGTTTTCCTATCTTATAAGGACAAAGAGATGTAAAAATCAAGTCGTACCAGCAGCAGGGCGGTGGAAAACCCCGGAAACCATCCTATGGCCCTGCCGCCTCTGGACTTGGCCGGTGGAGAAACGGGGGATGACCCTCCCCCGTTTCTCCCGGTTGTCCCCAGACGTCGGAAACAGTCCCCTAGACCGTGCCCGCCCTTCCCAGTCTTCTGGGGATAACCGTCCCATCCCTCCACCGTTCCTCCCCAGACATTCCAAAAAACGGACGTCCCAGTATGTTTGGTCGGGAGATGCAGACACATACTCCATAACCTCTTTTCTACCAACTATTTCCTGCTCTACCCGTTAACATACCCCCACGGAGGCCAAATCCAAGTAACTAACTGTTCTGTATACACTTACACCTTCAGGGATTACTGAGGCAACCCCTGCTCCACGAGTCCATTCATCCCCAATTTGTCCCCAGCGAGGTTCTTCCGAAAGAAACTCCGGTGGCATGCGTCGAGACCATCTCGCCGACCAAACTCCTTCGGCCGACAGATTCCTGATCCATTGATCTTGCATGGTGAACTATTCAAAAAGAGTTTAGCTAACACACTTATTCCGCCTGATGGCCATTGGCGCGTGCCCAAGGGTCTTTCCCAGTCTCTCTCCTTTTCCGGGAAGAACTTTGTCTGGCAGACCTTTTGGCTGAACAACAGGTCACACACCGCCTCCATCGCGGTGTGGCGCCAGCCTAGATTTGGGTTAAAGGGG
This sequence comes from Candidatus Hydrogenedentota bacterium, assembly GCA_033813475.1. Taxonomy (GTDB): domain Bacteria; phylum Hydrogenedentota; class Hydrogenedentia; order Hydrogenedentales; family CAITNO01; genus JAAYBR01. The sequence continues at coordinate 12,536 of JAPXRP010000024.1, read as the reverse complement.
ATTCTCTTCTGGGTCTTCATGGATGGCGTGCAGGATTTTGAGTTTCAGGGATTCATCCTGGTCTGCGCCGTTGAGGAACGCCGCGATGATCTCCCCCAGCAGGGGCTTGCCTATCCGGCCTGCCGCCACATGATAACTGATGTTTTCCATGTCGCGGATGAACCGGCTTGTGCGGAAAAGATACCCGTTGCTCAGGAGCATCAGGGCGCAGACGGTGATGGCGAGGCGTTTGTTTCCGTCCAGGAAGCAGTGAAACTTGCAGGTGCTGAAAAAAAGATGGGTCAGTTTCTCCGGAAAGCCGGGGTAGTAGTCGTCATTCTGGATATGGACAAGAACGCTTTCCAGCTTGCCAATGTCCAAATGCCCCAGCGCGCCGCCGCCGCTTACCTCAATGGTCTTGCGGTGGGCCTCAAGGACCTGTTCAATGGTGGGATAATTGCAGTCCATCACTCCCTGTCCTTGAGTCGCTTCATTACGTCCCTGGCTTCTTCCAGCCGGTCCGCAAGGTCCTTGCTTTGCTCACCCAGAAACCGTTCAAATTCATCGCGTTCCAATGGGGTGACATACTCGGACAAGCGCAGGTGAAGGGCGTCCCGAAAGGCCAGGTCGCGGCTGGCCATCTTGTTTCTGGCACTTTCCAGCAGGGGCCTCCAGTGGGGAAGGCGCTCAAACTCATCGAACAGACCGTCCACCTCCCACGCGGCCAATTTTCGCCCCTTCTTCTGCGCGGCATCCTGAAGAACATCGGCAAAACCGCATTCGTAGGAGGCGATCAGGTCCAGAACCTCCGCATAAAACGTTGCGCGGGTGCGGTCACGGCCCTCCAGCCGGAGAATAGCCCGGTACTCTGCGGCGTCTTCCCTGAAAATGCTCACATAGACTTTGTCCGTGTACAGGGGATACTTGAAGTTTCCCATGTCAACGCAGTCCCTAAGCGCGTCGGTAAACTGCTTCCGGTAGTTCTCCTCCTGGAAGGCTGCGTGGACAAAGTCCTCGTCCCGCTGATTGATGTACTTTGTTCCGCCCCCGGTTCGCTGGTTAATCGTGTCAATCACGATGTCCAAAATCGCCTGCCGGAGCAAGCGGGCCCGGTCACTTTCCGTCATCAGCATGGCCAAATTGAGGAAGGCCCGGAAGTCTAAGATCCCCAGCTGTGGCGACTTGGAGATGTTCCCGAAATCTGTTTCGGGAACATCGAGACCCGATATGGCTAACTTCAATGCTTTCAGGCGCTTGCCCCTCAGCACCTCGTACCCATTGCGGGCAAGTTCTGCCGCGTTGCGTTCGAGGTAATTCTCCACTGTTCTTAGAGTTACGCCAAAAAATGACGCGGCCTGCTCCTTCAGCACCACCGTTTTTCCTTCAAACGGAATGCCCCGTATCCCCGCTGCCCGCTCAATTTCCGTCAGGGCATAGGGGTTGTTCAGGATGTTCTGGCGGTCTATTTCAGAAGTTGTCAGGTCTTTGCTCATCGCTTTTTTCCCGAAGTGCCCTTGCCCCGCCAGCATGCGGCGATGGAAAGCAACCGCCCAGGTTGGGGTTGAGGTGGAGTTTCATGATTTCGGCTTTCGGGGTGCCCGCAGTTTCTTGGTGGGCAGTTTCTTGGCGGCCTGCTCGAGCGCATCCATGCTTGCATGCTCGCCCTCGGCCTCCAGCAGGGCGCGTCGGCGCGCGGCGAACCGCTCGTACTCTGCTTCGGCGTGGGCATGAGCCTCCGCTTTTGTTGCGCTGCCTGCGCGGGTCAGGACAGCCCGCTCATTAAATTCAAGAAACGCATCGAGTCTGGCCTCCCAATCCCGAAGGAACACCTGTTTCCTCCGCCGCGCCTGATCCTCGGCGTAGTCCAGCCACATGACAACGATGCGGTTCAGTTCAGAGACTTCCGCCTCGTTCAGGTAGTTCTTCGCCGTGGTCACGTCGGCTTTGGTTACCCGCCCGCCCTTGAAGGAGGTCAGGCCCATGTTGGGAAGCGTGTGGTCGGCGCGCCGCCGAATGAGCTCCGCCGCCGTCTGCCCGGTGGCGGCAAAATGCAGCTTGTTCTGCATGACACCGAAAAACGTGGAGGTCTCTTCCCGTTTCGGGTCATAGTCGGCGGCGAGGGCGAAAATCTCCCGCACCCGCAGGTACATGCGCCGCTCGCTGGCGCGGATGTCGCGGATGCGCTCCAGCAGCTCGTCGAAATAGTCCGGCACACCCGACCCCTCGACGGGCGGGCTCTTCAGCCGCTCATCGTCCATCGTGAACCCCTTCACGAGGTATTCACGCAGACGCTCCGTGGCCCACTGGCGGAACTGGGTGCCGCGCGGCGACCGCACACGGTAGCCCACGGCGAGGATGGCGTCGAGGTTGTAGAACTTGACCGCTCTCTGGACCTGCCGGGCGCCCTCCATCCGAACTTGTAAGAAATCCTTACAAGTTGCCCGCTCCTCGATCTCGCCTTCCGCATACAGAGTCTTCAGATGCAGGGTGATGTTTTGCGGTGTGGTTTGAAACAGCTCCGCCATGAGCGCCTGGCTCAGCCAGAGGCTTTCCTCGGCGAAGCGGCACTCCACCCGCGTGCGGCCGTCCGGCGTCTGGTAGAGCACGAGTTCGCCGCCGGGCACTTCTGCTGCCATGAAAGCGCTCCTCCTGTCCTGGTTCACCGCCCGCCCGGGCGTCCCTTCCCCGCCCGGCGCGTCCATTCTGTCCGAAGCGGCTAGGCGCGCACAACCCGGAGGTATTCCTCGGCGCTGATGACGCCTTCGAGGATTTTGGCGCGGCAGCTTTCGGCCATGGGGCGCATGCCGGCGCCTTCGGTGATGACTTCGGCGCCGGCCTCGGCGAGGATGAGGCTGCGGACTTTCGGGGTGACTTCGAGGATTTCGAAGACCCCCGTGCGGCCGCGGGTGCCGGTGTGGTGGCAGGCGGCGCAGCCGGCGCCCTTGTGGAGGCGCTTGGTGTCCTCCGGGAGCCGCAGGGCCTCCAGCAGGTCTTTCCCGGGCTTGTAGGCCTTCTTGCAGTCCGGGCAGATTTTGCGGACGAGGCGCTGCCCGACGACGGCGGTGAGGGCGGCGGAGATGAGGAAGGGCGGGATGCCCATGTTGCGCAGGGTGCCGACGGCCTCGACGGCGTCGTTGGTGTGCAGGGTGCTGAAGACGAGGTGTCCGGTCATGGCGGCGCGCACGGCGATCTGGGCGGTCTCCACATCGCGGATTTCGCCAATGAGGAGGACGTCAATGTCCTGGCGCAGCGTGGCGCGGAGCGTGGCGGCGAAGGTGAGGCCGATGTCGGTGTCCACCTGCACCTGGTTGATGCCGGGGAGCTGGTACTCCACGGGGTCCTCGATGGTGACGATGCTCTCGGTGAAGACGTTTTTCTGGTTGAGGGCGGCGTAGAGGGAGGTGGTCTTGCCGCTGCCCGTGGGCCCCGTGACGAGGATCATGCCGTAGGGCTGGCCGATGAGGCGGAGCATGGTCTTTTCGTCGGCCCGGTCCATGCCGAGGTCGCGGATGCCCGCGAGGACGGCGGCCTGGTCGAGGAGGCGCATGACGACGCGCTCGCCGAGGAAGGTGGGCAGCGTGGCGACGCGGATGTCGAGGTTGCGGCCGTGGATGACGTCCTTCAGGTGCCCGTCCTGGGGGTGGCGGGTCTCGGTGATGTCCATGTCCGCGAGGATTTTCACGCGCGAGACGACGGCGTGGTGCTGCGCCCTGGGCAGGCTCATGACGTCGTGGAGGACGCCGTCAATGCGGTAGCGCACGCGCGTCTCGGGGTCCTGCGGGTCGAGGTGGATGTCCGTGGCCCCGGCGTTCACCGCGCCCTCGAGGATGGTGGAGACCAGCTTCACCACCGGCGTGCCCTGCGCCTGTTTCGCCAGCTCGGTGAACCGGGAGCCCTCATCGTTGCCCCGTTCCTGCGCCATGGCCTGTTCTCCTGTCCGCGCCTGCGGCGCGGGGGTTGGCTCCGTATCCTCCGGCAGGCCGTGCATGTCCTCGACCTCCTCCAGCTCCTGGTAGCGCGAGCGGATCTCGTCGGCGAGGTTGTCGCTGGCCGTGAGGAGGGCGTGCATGCGTTTCCCGAGGAGCACGCCGACCTCCTGCACGCGCTCGCGGGCCTGCGGGCTCGTGACGAGGACCGTGAGCCGGTCCCCCTCCAGGGCGACGGGGAGCATGCCGCACTTGAGGCAGAGGCCGTGGGGGACGGCGTCGAGGGCCTCGGCGGCGCTGGGGGTCTTGTCGAGGTCTGCGAACTCCATGCCCGTCTGGTCCGCCAGGGCCAGGGCGATTTCGCGCCGCGTGACGAAGCCGCGCTCCAGCAGGATGCTGCCGAGGAGGCGGCCGCTGCGGCTCTGCTCGCCCAGGGCCTCCTCCAGCTGCGCGCGCGTGACGCTCTCCCGCCGCACGAGGGCCTCGCCCAGCGTGTTGTGCGCCTTGCGCGACGACGGCGAGTGGAACTCGTAGCGGAGGATGCCCTCCAGCGTCTCGAAGCCGATCCGGCGCGCCTGCACCAGCGCGCGGTACCAGGGCACGCCGCTCTGGGCGGCCGTCTCCCGGACGCGGTCCAGCTCCTCGCGCGTGATCAGCTCACGGCGCACCAGCTCCTCGCCGCCGGGGTGGTCCATTCGCTCTTCGGCCATGCTCCGGGTCCCTTTCTTCGCAGACAGACGATTATATCCCGTGACGTTGCATTCGGCAAGGAGGGGGCGGGCGGCCGCTTGGGGAAAATCCGGCCGATCCGACGGATCCGTCCGATCGGTCGGATCAATCGGACAGGTCGGACGGGTCGGACGGGTCCGACTTGTCCGAGGCTCCCGCCGCCGCTCAGGCGCGGGGTTTGGCGCCCGTGAGGGTTTTCCGGAGAACCTCTTCGCACAGGAGGGGGGTGCCGTCGAGTCCGCAGATGGTGCAGACCACGCGGTCGGGCCGGAGGTCCACCACGGCGAAAGAGGCCGGCTGGCCCCGGTCGCGCGGGGCCTTGAGGTGGCCGGGGTTCACCCGCAGCGCGCCGCCCTCGGCGGCGATGCGCGCGGTGTGCGTGTGGCCGGAAAGGAGGAGGTGCGCGCCCGCGCTCTCCCGCGCCAGCGTGCCCTCGTCATGCGCCATGGCCACGATGAGGCCGTCCGCCGTCTCGCGGCGTGCGTTGGGGATCCGCCAGTCGCGGAAGGCGTCGCACCACAGCCCCGGCACGGCCCATACCTCCGGCGCGGCCGCCGCCAGCGCCTGCGCATCCTCCCAGTCATCCCCCAGATGCGCCAGCACCGACGCGCCGAACCGGTCCCGCAGCAGGTCCGCCGCGCGGAACATCAGCGGCAGGTTGCCGTGTGTGTCGCTCATCACGCCGAGAATCATGCAGAAGCCCCCGCCGCCGGACGCACCCGCCGCGCCCCGCGACCGGACAGTACTCTATCATGCGCCCCTATTCCACGACCTCGATGGGGTTGGCGATGATCCAGGGGGCCATGTCGCGGGCGACGCCGTCGCCGGCGAAGGTGATTTCGCCGGGCATGCCGATTGCGGCCTCCACGCGGTATTTGCCGGGCCGGGTGACGGCGTATTCGAAGGTTTTCCCGTCCTGCGTCACGAGGGGCTTGGTGTTGCGGTAGAGGGTGAACTTGCAGGGGAGCGGGGCCTCGGCGCGGAGGGTGAGATCGGGGGTGAGGGCGATGGTGTCGCCCATGGTCACCTGTTTCCCGCCGCCCTCGGCCACGAAGGCAAAGCCTTTGGCGTCGGCGAGCATGTTGAAGGCGACGAAGGCGCGGCCCTGCCGGACGGCGTCGAGGAGGGCGGGCTCGGTCAGCTCCTTCGCCAGCAGGTGGGTGTTCACGAAGCGGGAGGAGCGCTCGTAGGGGTCGAGGTCAATGCGGAAGAGCTGGTCGCCGGGCTGGAACCTGCCGAACTTCAGGCGCAGGAGGGTGCGGGTGAGGACGTTCAGCGGAATCTCGGCAACCTTCTTCTTCGGGTCGCTGTGGCCGGTGTCGAGGAGGAGCAGCGTGTCCTCCGCCGTGTAGACCCCGCGCAGGCCGACGTTCTGGTGGCAGTCGTTGGCGGCGATGGCGGTGATTTTCCGGTGGCGGCTCTGCTCGTCCCATTTCTGCTGGACCATGGAGAGGACGGCGAAGTCGAACATGCCTCGGAAGGTCTGCTCGGGGAAGGCGCGGGCGTTGAGCAGGAGGTTCTTCACGGTCTCCACGCGGGCAAGCCGGTCAATCATCTCGTCGAGCATGTCGGTGTGGATGTTGTAGATCTCCATGCCGTCAATCTCGGGGATTTCCCAGGGGCGGTGCGCCTCGTTGTGGCCGAGGCAGAGAACGCCGCCCAGCGCGCGGATCTGTTTCGCCTGCTCCGCCGGGTCCGCGCTGTTGTCCAGCACCGTGTCCGGCGGGAGCCCCCAGGGCATGAACCCGTTGTGCATCTCGTAGCCCTGGACGAAGAGGACGCCGTCGTGGACGCCGCGCCAGCCGCGGGAGTAGTCGGCCTTGCCTTGGTCCACATGGTCCGTGAGGAAGATGAAGTCGCACTTGGCGGCGTGCATGGCCTCGAGGATCTCCGGGAAGGAGACCTCGGAGTCGTGGGACAGCTCGGAGTGGGCGTGCATGACGCCGCGATACTCGTTCCAGCCGGTCTGGAGGGCGACAGGCTGGAGGTTGGCGGCGTGCTCCTGCCACGCGGCGGCCTGGCGGGGGTAGAGCGACCAGCGGTGGTAGAGCTGCGTGCCGAAGGCGGCGAAGAAGGCCGCCGTGAGCACCAGCATGAGCACGATGACGGAAAGGCAGCCCCATTTCGCCGTGCGGCGCGCCGCGCCGCGGAGAATCCGCTTGGTGTCCATCAAGCCCTCTCGGTGCCGGGCCGGTGCCCGGCGGGTGCGCCCGCCGTCCGCGCGGGCGGACACCAAGATACACGCCCGCGCCGGGCGTTGTCACGCCGCAGTCATGAAGGAAACCACCGATGAACGGTGATGATGCCCGTTTGGGGCTTCTTTCCCTGTCGGTGTTCATCACCGTTCATCGGTGGTTTCCCTGCTCCCGGTGCCCGCCATCTCCCATCACCGAAGCCCCGGGTCCGCACAGCGCGCAGCGCCTTGGAGTGCGGCAGCTTGCTGCCGCCTTTCTTCGCGTGGGCTTGCCCGCGCGGGGACACACAAAAAACGGCTGTGGCCGCGCGTTTCCCCGGGCCGCCGCTGCGCACCCCCCGCCTCAATTTCGGCTGCCCCGTTGGGGCATGATGGTTCTGCGCGGGCACCCCAGGGCAGGCCTGGCCTGGGCGATATTCGGCAACGCTTTCAGCGTTGAAGGGGTCGCACAACGGGCAATTGCCGAAATCCATCCAGAAAGCTTCCGCGCTTCTTGGTGCGATTGCCCTGAAAAAACTTGCCCCACCGCCGCCGCATGGGCTACCATGTGCGCACAGTCGGGGTGTAGCGCAGCCCGGTTAGCGCGCTTCGTTCGGGACGAAGAGGCCGGAGGTTCAAATCCTCTCACCCCGACCAGTTATATAACATGCTGAAACGCAAGGCTTTACGCCGAGCGTTACCCGCCATAAAACAGGCGGTGCGGCAAGTCCTAAAAAGTGTACCTGTACACAAAAGGAGCCGCACATGCCGAAGTCCGCACCCCCCGCCCTTTGCCTCCATCGCGCGAAAAACCTTTTCTATGTCCGCATCTGCGGGCGCGCGTACTACCTGGGAGCCGACCCCGCACAAGCCCGCCGCGCCTACTTTGAACTGCTGGCGGAGACACACGGCGGAACCACTCCGCCGCCGACCCGCGCCTCCGACGTGGCGGTGCTGGAGGTGTTCTCGCACTTCGTCGGCTGGGCCGAGGGGTACTACGCCAGCAACCCCGCCACCTGGCAGGCGATGAAAACGGGCTTCGCTCCCTTCCTGGAGATGTACGGCGAGATGCCCGCCGCCTCCTTCGGTCCCAAGGCTCTAAAGGCATACCGCGCCGGATTAATCGCGGGCACATTCCGGGGAGAGGGCGCGCGCCCCTTGGCGCGGAAAACCGTAAACCAGCGCATCCGCGAAATAGTGCGCGTGTTCAAGTTTGCCGCGTCGGAGGAGATGATACAGCCCTCCGTGGCGCAGGCCCTGGCGATGGTGGAACCGTTGCGTATGGGCCGATCTGCCGCAAGGGAACCGCGCCCGGTCAAGCCCGTGGCGTGGGGCGACGTGGAAGCAACCCTGCCCTTTTTGAGTCGCCCAGTGAGGGGGCTTGTCCTGCTGGCATGGCACACGGGCGCGCGCATCGGCGAGCTGACCCCCATGCGCCCGCGCGACATAGACCGATCCTCCGATGTGTGGGAGTATCGCCCGCCCTCGCATAAAAACGCATGGCGCGGGCAGGACCGCGTTATCCTGATAGGGCCGCAGGGGCAGGAGGTGCTAAGGGCCGCGCTCATGCGCGCGCGTGGTGGTGATCCTGTTTTCTCCCCGCGCGACGTGTATGTCGAACGTTCAGAGCGCGCCACCGTCCACCGCCGGGCCGACCAGAAGCCCAACCCGCGCAAGACGGAGCGCACCATAAACGCGGAGTACACCCCGAGCGACGTTACCCGCGCTATTGCCCGCGCCGTCGAACTGGCGAACGTCGAGCGCGAACGCTCCGGCCTGCCCCCAATCCCCCGGTGGACTATCCATCAAGTGAGGCACAGTTTTGCAACGCGGTGCCGCGCGGCCTTTGGGAGCATCGAGCTTGCCCGCGTCGCTCTCGGCCATGCACACACCGACGCGACCGCCATATACGCCGAGCAGGACATGGGGCAGGCCCGCACCGTCGCAGCCCGGATCGGATAACCAAAACAGAAGGAGGCATGACATGCACGAGGTAAGCGACATCAAGAAAAGCATTGAGCGGGCACTGGAGGGGATGCCCCAGCACGTCCGCGAGGCATGGGTCGGGACTGGGCACACGGACCGAAACGAGGCCGTTGTCCGGGTCCAGAACGGCGAGGAGCCGGAGGCCGTGCTGTGCTCCATGTTCCCCCCGTGCTGGGCCGTGGTGTGCGCCTATGACGGTCCCTTCGGCGACAAGGGCGACGTGCTCCAAACCTTCCCCACCGCCGAGGAGGCCGAGCGCGCCGCCAAAGTCACGGACCCCGGCGGGTCATGGCTTGCCGTCCGCGAGTGGTGAAAAGGCTTGACTTTTCGTTTCGTGAAATAGGACACTATCGGGAGTTGACAGCGGGGGGCTGGGTGTGATAGAATGCAGACATGGAAGCAAGCATCGAGAAAGACGCCGAAGGAAACGAGCGGGCCGTCTGGACCGTAGAGGGCAAGAGAGATGCCGACGCGGTGAAGGCCCAGATCGGGCGGCTTGACAAAAACGACCCGAAGCACAAGGCGGGGGCGGTGAAGGGCTTTCAGGACATTCTAACTGTGGCCTACTTCCCCAACGGGGAGGAGCTGGCCGAACTGCGGAAGGAAGATAAGACAGTTTAACGCCGTGCGTCTGCGCGGGACAGTTTCCCGCGCCGCTCCGCCAGTCAACACTAGACACTGCCGGGCGTGCTTGATCGCGAGATCAGGCGCGCCCGGTTTTTCTTTTCCCGCTACACGGAGAGAAAAACATGCAGTGTCAGACAGACCCGACCCCCCGCCTGATTCCTCTTGAACAGGCATACAAACACCTCGGCGTTGAGCGTGTGGCGTATAGCACGCTCTGGAGATGGACCCTAAAAGGGGTGCGAGGCGTCAAGCTCCAAACCCTGAAGGTGGGGCGCAAACGCTACGTCACCGCCGAGGCCCTCTCCGCCTTTGGCCGCGAGCTGGCGGCTGCGCATGCAGAGCACTACCACGAAACGCGCCCCACCGCCACCGCGCCCACCCCGGCGCAGACGGAGCGCGCCCGTTCGGATGCCGAGCGCGACAAGGCCGTGGCCGAGGCGCGCGAGAATCTGCGCAAGCGCGGGTGCCTGAAATGACGGACAAGTACACAGACCACCCCATTGCGGAACTTTTCCCGCTCATGTCTGACGCCGACCTGGCCGAACTCGCAAAAGACATAAACGAGCACGGCCAGCGCGAGGACATTGTTGTCTACGAGGGGAAAATCCTAGACGGGCGCAACCGATTCCGCGCCTGCCTGCTGGCGGACGTGGAACCGCGCGTCACCTCCTACATAGGCACGGACCCCATACGGGACGTGTTGTCTTGGAACCTTCACCGCCGACATTTGGACGTTTCCCAGCGCGCCGCAATAGCAACCGCCGCGTTGCCGCTCTTGGAGAAACAGGCGAGGGAACGCAAAGCTGAAGCCGCGAGGAAATTGAACGCGGCACGGAAGGGAAGCCCGGAGTGTGCAAATTTGCACACACCGGAAGGGCCGGCGGAAAAGCACCGCGCCGCCGCTGACGCAGCCGCTTTGTTTTCTGTGTCTCCCCGCTCTGTCGCCACCGCCAAGAAAATCCAGCAGGAGGCCCCCGAGCTTCTGGAAAAGGTGAAGGCCGGGGAGGTCTCTTTGAACGCCGCCGATCAGCAGGTAAAGAAGGCGCAACGGAAGAAAAAAGAGGACGCGCGGCCCGTCTATGATTTCAAGGTGCTGGCGATTCACCCTGACTGGACCACGATATATTTACCCCCCCGGCGTATAGAGATTCCGCGCACTTCGGAACCCTGCCATGTGTTTGTGGTGGTGGATAACGAGCGCCTGAATGACGGGTTCAATTTCTGTGGTGGGCGCTTTGGCGACCCTGTGTGTGCCTTTTCTGTTGGGCGCCCATTGATTTCGAAAGACATGGGTGTCTCCATTGATAACTACCTCGTGCTCTACACAATCACATGCGGAGACGACGGCACGGACGAACCGGAATGGATCAATGGGGGACCGCAGAGCACCCGAGAGACAGGAGACCTTTCCGAGTTTTGGTCGAAGGTGGTGGCGTGGACAAGTGGCCCGCGCATGTCCATCGGGTTTGAGGCGGAGGGCTTCCAAATCAACCCTAGCAGGAGGGGCGCGTGATGGCAAACATTGCGACAACGACCCTCCTGAAGTTTCAGCGCCTTGTCAATCGGCTGGGCATACCAGCGTATGCCACCCTGGGCGTGCTTGAAACCCTTTGGCAGTATGTCCACCTGCAAGCCCAGGATGAGATCGGCGTTCGTTTTTCTCCGGGCGATGTTGAGTTGATCATCGGCTGGGACGGCGCGCCCGGGGTCCTGGAGGCCGCGCTGCTGGAATTCCGCTGGCTCGACCGCGACGGCGACGGGGCGCTCATCATCCACGACTATCCTGCGAACATGCCGCCATTTGTGCGCAAGAGGTTTGAGCGCAAGGCGGCGAAGAAGCGCGAGAAAGAGGGGGACGGACAAGATGGGGTGACTGGACAACCGCCAGACGATGACCAGTCACTGACTAGCCAAGGGCCAAACATGACTGGAGAGGGGAGTAGAGAGGAGGAGACTATAGAGGAGGAGACTAGAGCGAGAGTAGAGACAAACAAAGGGGGGGGTGGGGAGGGGATACACCCGGCGGCGCTGGAGCACACCGGGACCCCACGGAAGACCGTAGCCGATAAGGTGCGCGAGATTCTCGCTGTGACGGGGGAGCCTCCGGAATGTTTCGCCTACTGGGAAACCAACATCCGGGCTGCCGTGAAGCATGACAAGACCCACGGAACATGCCTGTATGCCGCCCTCGCTGAAGCTGTCGCCCAGGCCGGACGGGAGGAGGCCCCCGCTGCCAGCATCATCAACATCATCGCACCCGCCTTTCACGCCCACAACGTCCCCCTGGCACACCCGCCCCAAGAGACCACGCCTCCATCCGACCGCGACGCCGCCTTTGAACGGTTCTGGTCTGCATACCCTTGCCGCCTTGGTGTCAAGCCGGGAAAGACGGCGGCGCGGAAGGCGTGGGCGAAACTGGACCCGGTGGGCGGGTTGCTTGACACGATTATGGCGGCTGTGGAAGCGCAGAAGAACTCCCGCGACTGGCTCAAAGAAAACGGCAAGTATATCCCGCACGCTTCGACCTGGCTCAATAATGCTCGATGGGAAGATGAAACAACGGAAACCCAAACCTGCGGAGACGGTTCGCCCGTCCCGTGGGAGGAGGCATGAAATGCCAGCATACGCCGCACTGGAGGCCGCAGGAGACGCGTTCACCCCTCCGGCCTTGTCTGTATCCGCTGAAACCCTAAAAACGCCCCAAGGGCCTGAAATAGGCCATAACGGGCAAACCGTGAAAGGAAACCAGAAAATGACCGACACCCCCAAAAGGCCCGCCCGCGTCATCGTCGCGGGGCACGGCCAGCACTTCACGAACACGCGCCAGAAGCCCGTGAAGCCCATGCCGCGCCTCTCACCGCCGAAGCCGCCCACGGACTCTGCCAACTGGCAAGCGACGCCCGACGGAAAGAAGGAGCTCGCCAATGACTGACAAAGAACGCCCCGCAAAAAAGAGACACACCGCCACCACGCGCCCGGATTGTGTGGCCGCAGTGGCACGCCGTGCCGAAGCTCTCCGGCTTCGGGTTAATGGCGCGACATTCGCTGAGATTGGCGCGGCCCTGAGCATAGACCCCGCGACGGCGCACCGCGACGTTTGCCGGGGGCTGGCAGCC
>JAPXRP010000023.1:0-34824 GCA_033813475.1 Candidatus Hydrogenedentota bacterium | reverse complement strand
GACGATCACGGCGCTGGGCCTGTGGCATCTGGGCGGCTGGGCCGAGCTGCGGGCGCAGTGCGGCCCGACGCACTTCAACATGTGGCGGCCCTGGAACGACCCGGACTTCCCGTGGCCGGGCATGCTCTTCGCCGCGCCCATCGTGGGGCTGTGGTACTGGTGCACGGACCAGTACATCGTGCAGCGGACGCTGGCGGCGCGCAACCTGACCATCGCGCGGCGGGGCACCATTTTCGGCGCCTACCTGAAACTGACGCCGGTGTTCCTGTTCATCGTGCCGGGGATGATCGCCTACGCGCTGGCGAAGAAGAACCTGCTGGTGCTGGAGAGCCCGGACCAGGCCTTCCCCGCGCTGGTCTCGCAGATCCTGCCCGTCGGCGTGAAGGGGCTGGTCATCGCGGGGCTGCTGGCCGCGCTCATGAGCTCCCTGTCCGCCCTGTTCAACTCCTGCTCGACCCTGTTCACCGTGGACATCTACCAGAAGCTCAAGCCGCGGGCGTCGGAGCGGGAGCTGGTGACGGTGGGGCGCGTCGTGACCGCCGTCGTCGTGGTGCTCGGCATCGCGTGGATCCCCGTGATGAAGCTGGTGGCCGGGGCGCTCTACGAGTACCTCCAGAGCGTGCAGGCCTACCTCGCGCCGCCCATGACCGCCGTGTTCTTCCTCGGCGTCTTCTGGAAGCGGCTCAACGGCACGGGGGCGGTCGTCGCGCTGGGCGCGGGCTTCGCCCTGGGCCTGCTCAAGCTGGCGTGCCAGGTCTACGCGAACAGCTTCGAGCCGGCGGCGCTGGAGGCGCTGTCCGGGCCGATGGCCCTCGCGGCGGCCTACGGCACGATCAACTTCCTGCTCTTCTGCGTGTTCCTGTTCGTGTTCTGCTGCGGCGCCCTGGTCGTGGTGAGCTACGCCACCGCCGCGCCCGACGAGAGGCGGATCACCGGCCTGACCTACGCCACCGTCACCGCCGAGGGCCGCGACGAAATCCGCGCGGGCTGGAACCGCTGGGATGTCATCCACACCTGCATCGTGCTGGGGCTGATCCTGGGCGTCTACCTCTACTTCACGGGGTGAGCCGGGGTGGCCGGGCCAGGGACGATATGGACGGTATGGACGCTATGGACGCTATGGACACAACGGCGGCGCCGTTTCTCCGGCCCTTCCGTCCATAGCGTCCATTTTGTCCATATTGTCCATTCCCCCTACGGTTTCAGCGCCTCGCCCGTGGTCGTGAAGGTCAGCCTGGCGCGGACGGGGCCGTCCTTCTGGGGGTCGGCGGCGAAGGCGCAGACGGTGTCCCCCGCCGCGAGCAGGGGCAGCGCGCCGAGGGGCATGATGTCGGCCTTGAACGCGCCCTGCGCGTCGTACACCTTGCAGTCCGTGAAGTCGTTGTATTCCAGATACTCCCCGGCCTCCAGCGTGACGGGGAAGACAATGGTCTGGCCGCCCATGAGGAGGAACGGGTTTGCCACCACCCCGGCGCGCAGCTTCACGGCATGCACCGGCCCCACCTTCGCCGTCACGGTCTTGCCCTTGGGGAGGTTGGTGACGCCGACGCTCAGGGAGGCGATGCTGGCGTAGTCCACCCAGATGTGGTACATGGGGTAGAGGAAGGCGGTGAGCCGGTCGGGGTCGGCGGCCCAGTCTCCCCGGCGGCGGGTGTGGGGCCATTCCCAGTCCGCCAGCCGGTCGGACTCCGGCTCGACGAGGAGCGCCTGCCGCCGCCCCTTGAAGTCCAGGGGGATGTAGTGGTCGGCGATGCCGCCGCCCAGATGCTCCGAGGCCCGGAGCTGCACATTGAGCACGGCGCCCTGGCCGTCGCCCTCCACCGTCAGCGCCAGCCCCCGGTTGGTCAGGTTGAGGGGCGCGGCAAACTCCGACCGGAAGGCCGCCCAGGCGCGGCCCGGCTCGGCGGAGGTGTTCTTCGCCGTCAGCACCGCCGCGGGACCGGGGGTCAGGGCGGCCTCCACCCCCTGCTGGGCGGTGGCGGGGGCGAACTCGCCAACGCCCTGGAAATCCGTCAGGACGACCGCGTCGGGGGATGCGGGGTCCCCGGCCGACAGCAGCGCCTCGATGCGGAGCCGCAGGGGCTGCTCGCCGTGGGGGTTGGCCACCGTCACCTCGGCGGGCGCGCCTGTCACGGTGACTGTGTGGCGCGACCGGGCCAGGGGGAGGAACTTTCCGTCCGCCTTGGGGTCGAGGGTGAACTCCCTCCCCGGGGCGGCCAGGCGCGCGCGGATGGACGCGGGCACGGTGCCCGCCGCGCGCAGGGCCTCGTAGCGTTTGGCGATGCCGGCGAAACGCCCCGCGCCGCCGGTCTTCAGGGTCTCCGGCGTGACCCCGGCGATGTAGGAGAGGCTGCTGTCCGTGGCGAGGGCCCTGGCGCAGACATACTCGATGTCCTCGGGGAAGCTGCGCTCCGGCTGCACGCCGCCCCACCCGAACACGCCCCACCACCCGAGATGGACCGGCAGGAAGGACGCCTCCCAGCGCCGGTTGTGGAGGACATGGGCGTCCACGAAATCCCGCGCGCCGCGGGCGGGGCAGTCCCACGCGCCCATGCGCGAGCGCAGGGGCCACAGGTGGTGGAAGAAGGTGCTCATCTCCATGACGGCGGGCCGGTCGAGGCGGCGGGCCAGGGCGTGGGTGAACTTCGCGGCGTAATGCCACGCGTGCGGGCCCCCTGCGAGGATGTCCGCGCCGTCCAGCGCGTCGAGATAGAGCATGTCGAAACCGCATTCGTTGAACAGGTCCGCCGTGCGCCGCGCGACCTCGGTGAACAGGGTGGAGTCGCCCCTGGGGACGAAGAGGCCGAAGCATTCCTTGAGGTGGAGGGCCTTCACGCCGCGCGCGTGCCGCGCGGCCTTCGTGCCCAACGCGCCGCGCGTGCAGCCCGTGAAGGCGTAGGGCTTCTCCTTCCTGACGCCGGTGTAGGTGATCAGCTCGTCGCCCACGCGGAGCGTGGCGCTGTTGCGCACCTGGAACCCCGTGACCGCGGACATGGCCGCCGTGTCCTCGTTCACCGCCACCTCCGTCGCGTCGGCGTCCACGCCGTCGGCGAGGGTGAACACGGCGTCGGTGTCCAGCCGGTCATCGGGCACCGGCGTGACCCAGGGGGTCTCCTTGGAGACGAAAAAGGCGTAGGTGTGGAGTCCGGCGGCGAGGCCCGCCGAGTGGATCGTGTCCACGACGGCCTTGAGGCTGTCGCGCCCGCGCGGGTACACGTCGCGGTTCACCTCGTAGTCCCCCCAGCGGAACGCGTGGCCGCCGTGCAGGTCGAGCTGCGTCGCGCCGACGCTGTGGGCGGCCTGGATCCAGTACGCGACGTTGGCCTCCGTCACGTCCTCCGTGGCGATGAGGTACGAGCCCCGGTTGATCTTCGCCTCCTGCGCCCAGGGGCCGCCCAGGGGGGAGTGCTCCAGGCCTTCGGCGGACTGGAGCGCCTCTTTCAGCGCGTCGCGGAGCCCGGCCATGGGCGCGGCGACCACGGCGCCTTTGGCCCCCCGGAACCCGAACCGCTCCGGGGCGGTGAACCCCGTGAGGCCCGGGCAGAGGCCGGGGATTTGCGCGCAGTTCGTCTCCAGGTTCAGCGCGAGCGGGCTGACCGCGAAGGGTTCGTCGGGCGCGCCGCGCAGGGTGGTGGGAATCTGGGCGAACACCAGCTCGGCGGCGCGCTCGCAGGTGAGGGAGGTCACCTCGAACTCGATGCGCCGGGGCGCCGGTGTGACGCAGAGGACGGCGCGTCCCTTGACGTCCGCGAAGGTGAGGGTGAGCTGCCCGTTCTCATGCGAGGCCGCCGTCGCCGGGAAGGTCTCGCCGCCGCGCCGCACGGCGGCAAAGGGGACCCCCGTGTCCGGAACGCCGTAATCCTCCCCGGCGCGCAGGTCCATCACGCCCGTGACGCGGGCATCAGCCGAGAGGACCAGGGCAAAGGAGTCTGTTTGCAGATAGATGTCGCCCGCCCCCCGGGGGGCGTTGCCCGCCGCGGAAAGCGTGAACACCAGCACGGACAGAGCCGACAGCATCATAGGACCACCCCGTCCCGCGGGAGACGGCGCCCCGGGGGAAGTCCCGGGCAAACCCGCCCCGCCTGTCCCCATCATACCCCAATCGCCCGGCAGGGGTGGGCTTCGCGTTCCGGCAGGGCGCTGGCCGGAGCGCCGGCGGGCACGAGATGGCTTCACTTCGTTCGCCATGACGGCGTGCCAGCGCGTCATTGCGAACGAGCGGAGCGAGTGCTGCAATCCCGTGCCAGGGAATCCACGGTCACCGCTTTTTCCGGCGACGCGGCGCTGCGGAAAGTTTCCCGCGCGCGTACCCCTGTGCTATCCTGCATGCATCGGCGCGCGGGGCGCCGGGAGGAGGGCGCGCATGATTTCGGTCAAGTCGCTGCGGGTGGACTACGACACCGTCACCGCCGTGGAGGATCTGGACCTCGAGGTGGGGCCGGGGGAGGTCTTCGGCCTGCTCGGTCCCAACGGCGCGGGGAAGACCTCCACCATCAAGGCCGTCGCCCGGGCCATCGAGCCGACCTACGGCGAAATCCGCATTGACGGCGTGGACCCCGACGTCCACCCGGAGGAGGCCTGGCGCCGCATCGGCTACATGCCCGACCTCCCGCCGCTCTACCCCGACCTGACGGTCCGCCAATATCTTGACGTGTTCGCCGCCGCGCACCTCGTGGCCCGCCCCGGCCGGGCGGACCGGGTGCGCGAGTGGGCCGCCCGGGTGGACCTCGAGAAGAAACTCGACACGCGGGTCTCCGAGCTTTCGCGGGGCATGAAGCAGCGGCTCGTGCTGGCGAAGACGCTGCTCCCGGAGCCGAAGGCGCTGCTCCTCGACGAGCCCGCCAGCGGCATGGACCCCATCGCCCGCGTCGAGATGCGCCGCCTCCTCCACGAGGCCGCCGCCAACGGCGCCGCCGTCGTCATCTCCAGCCACATCCTGTCCGAGCTCGACGAGCTTTGCACCGCCGTCGGTGTCATGGAGAAAGGCCGCATGGTCGTCTCCGGCAGCATTGCGGACATCCGCCGCCGCCTCGAGACGGGCGTGCGCCTGCGCATCCGCCCGGCGGGCGCCACCACAGCCGAAGCCGTCGCCGCGTGGCTGGAAGGCAACCCGCTCGTCTCCGGCCCCGCCGTCGCCGCGGGGCAGTGCCTCGCCGAGTTCCACGGCACGGAGGACCAGGCGGCGGAGCTGCTGTCCGCCCTCGTGGGCGGCGGCCTCACCGTCGCCGAGTTCGCCCTGGAGCACGAGAGCCTCGAAAGCCTCTTCATGCGCGTCGGCGCGAGGGAAACGTCATGAAACTGGTTTCGCTCCGCGACAACCCGCAGTTCCTCAAGGGGTTTTACCTGCGCACCCGCTTTCCCGAGGTCATTTTCGAGCCCGTGCTGGCCGCGCTGGTGCTGGTGGTGTTTCTTGCGCTGTGGGGGCCCGCGTCACAGGCGGTCGAGGCCTGGACCATTCTGGCCGGTCTGTCGGGAGCCATGGTGCTGTTTATCGCGGGGTTCCTCGCGCCGGTCGCGGTGGGGCGCATGGCCCTGGCGGAGGTGCGCGAGGGCACGCTGGAGTTCTACCGCGCCTCCCCGCTGGCGGCGCGCAACCATGTGGCCGGGCTTGTGGTGGGCGGCGGGTTTCCCGAATGGGTCCTTGCCGGGGTGTTGCTGCCCGTCTTTGTGCCCGCCGCCCTCGCGGCGCGGTTCCCGTGGCATCTGGTCTGCGCGTTTGTGCTGTCCTGCACCATGACCAGCGCCCTCCTGATGTTCGCCTCGGCGGCGGTTGGCCTGAACACGCAGGATGGAAAAAAGGGGAACGGCGGACTGATTGCGGTGGTGGCCGTGGGGTTTCTCGCGTGGTTCATGGTCTTGGCGCGCATCAGCCAACACTTCGAAACCATCTGGTCGCACATGCTCGGCCTGCCCCTCCTGGTGTCCATGGCCAACGCGGGAACTCTCCGCGACACCGGGTTTGGCGCGGGGGACTCGGCCGCGCTGCTCCTGCTTCAGTGCGCCATGCAGGCCCCCCTGTTTGTCCTGTGCTGGGTCAACCTGTGGCGCGCCTTCCGCGGACCCCGCTGGTACAACAGCCGCAAACTGCAGGCCCTGCTGGTCGCCGTGTACGCCTTCTGCTGCATGATTCCCGACGGTGTCTCCTGGCAGGCGTTGCCGAACTCTTCGGAGACCCGCAGCGGACGGAACATGGGGGCGCCGGCGCGGGAGACGCAGGAGGCCGCCGGAGTGGTCGCCGCCGGAGTGGCCATGGCGCTCCTGCTGGGCACGATGGTCGCCGGGTCGCCCGGGGCGGCGCAGGCGGCCCGGGGCCTGCGCCGGGCGCGCAAGGCCGGGAGGCGGGGCGTCTCCTGGCTGGACGACTGCGCGGTCAGCGCGCCGGCCATGCTCGCCGTGACGGGCGTGTGCGTGCTGGCCCAGGGGACCCTGTATGCGGCGGGCATCTCCGAGCTCACCCCCCAGACGGGCCTGGGATTCCTGCTCCTTTGCGTCAACCTTCTCTTTCTGGCCCTGTTCTACCAGTGCGTGCAGATTGGCTGGGGCGCGCGGGGCCGGAAACTCTTCATGCTCTACATCATTGTCGCGTGGATGGTCTTTCCGGCGGTCACGCGGTTTGGCGTGACAGGGCTGCTTCTGTCCCCCTGGCTGCCCTTCACCGTGTTGCTCTTCGGCGCGGGGGCGCCTTTGGGCACGGACCTTGTCTCCGAGGCAAATGCCGCGACCCTTGCCGCCCTCGTGCTGAACGGCGCGTTGGCCTGCGCGGCCGCCGTGGTGCTCCACAACCAATACCAGCGCCTGAAGGACCAGGTTTTCGGCGCGTAATCCGGCGGGCCGGGGGATGCGAAAGGAATCCCCCGGCGGGTGAGCGGAGGCTGTGCCGTCAAGGAAGAGGGCGCGGCAAGCAGCGCCCCTACCTGCGCTTGCCATGAGCCACACCAGGCACGCGGCTCGTAGGGGCGCTGCTTGCCGCGCCCTCTTTGCGCCCACCGGGGCGCCGCTTGCCGTGCCCCGGAGTTTGGGGGTCAGCGGCCGCTTTCCCCGGCCGGGGCGAGCATCGGCAGGAGGGCCTGCTCGAAGGCTTCGGCCTTTTTTTCGATGCCCCAGGTGCGGAGGTGGCAGATGTCGGTGAACAGGTCGGCACCGCCGGTGAAGGCCGCCGCGACGTCGAGGCAGGGGAGGTTCTCGCGCTCGCAGAAGGCGCGGACGCGGCGGTTGTAGGCGTCCACGAGCCGGCAGTAGCCCGCCATGTTCACGAGCCGCCCCCAGAGCATGGTGCCGACGCGGTATTCGTAGAAGGCGCGCTCGTCCGGGGGGAGGTGCTCGTAGTCGGGCCGGGCGAAGGTGGCGGGGGCGAAGTCCGCGGCCTCCGCGCGGCAGGCCTCCGCCAGGCGGCCCAGATGGGCGATGAGGGTCTCGTCCACGACGCGGTCCAGGGCGGCGTCGTTGGGCAGAAGCAGGGGGCCCAGGTAGTCAAACACGAACCGGGACCGTCCGAGCAGGTTCCGCAGGTTTGCCAGCGCGCCGGCACGGGCGGGGTTTGTCCACTGTTCCACGAGCAGCGGCACGTCGTTCACAAAGTTGTAGTGGATGACGAGGTCCGGCTGGAGGGCCATATAGTCGGGCAGATGCTCCGCCTCGCCGCCCGCGCCGAGGGCGAAGATGCCCGCATTCACCACGTCCACGGCGCGCCCCGGCAGGGAGGCCTTCAGCCGCGCCTCAAGGATGTTGGGCCAGGTCAGCTCGTTGGTCACGCCCTCGGCGGTGGTGGATCCGCCGACACAGACAATGCGGAAGACGCCCCCAGGTTTGGGCAGGACCACCTCGTCGTCGCGGAACCCGAGGGAATTGGTGCGCAGGTCCAGGAAGTCGGCGTGGCGCAGGTTGGGCCGGAGGGTGGTCCAGAGTTTTTCCCATTGGGAGGCGCGGAGAAACACGCCGACCTGTTCGGGGGTGGCGGAATCTTTGGGGAAGGGGTGGAAGGCGAACTGGACGACCCGGGGCTCCCCGCCGCCGTCCGGGGGCAGGGGGTAGTCGCGGAACTGGCGGGCGCCGCCCCAGGCCATGCCGAGGGCCGCGCGGGCGTCCTGAACGATCTCGGGGGGGAGGGGGGCGAGGACATTCCCCGCCCCGGCGATCTTTTCGGCGATTTCGGCGACCTCGGGGGCCGTCTGAGGGGATTGCGGCGCCCATCCCTCCACCACCGCACCTGCGGAATCGGCCTGAAAGGCCGCCCAGCCGCGTTCGGCGAGGAAGCCCGCCCGTTCGGCGGGGTCCAGGGCAAGGAAGGCCTCACGGGCGCGGACATCGGCGTCCGTGTCAGGGGGGGCGGAGGCGTACCGCTCGATGACGGCGGCGTCCTCGGGGGTGCGGGTGGCATACAGCCGCGCCTCGACGGCGCGGGCGCGGTCCAGAGACGCCGCCGCCCGCCAGACGGCGAAGGCCTCCGCAAGGACGGCGGCCACGACACCCCACGCGGCCAGGGAGAAGGCAAGAAGAAGAACCCGCCGTTTCATGTGCTGCTCCGGCCCGCGCGGCGCGCGCTCAAGCGCGCGCGGCGGGCCCGCGTGGGCGTCAGGCGGAGGTTACATTGCGCACCTGGGAGATGATCGTGATGATCATGGTGACCATGCTCAGGATGCTCATGACCACGTCAATGATGGTGAAGATGTTCTGGGCCCGCGCGGGACGCCGGGTGATGAGGGGGGAGCGGGTTGACATGCCTGTGTCTCCGTGCTTTCGGGGACGCCGGGGGGCTCCGGAACCGGACCCCCGGCGGTGACCCGCCGTTTTCTCCCCGGAGTATACCAAGTTTCCCGAAAAAAAGCGACGCCCCCGGCGGAAACCGGGGGCGTCGGAAAACGGCGGAATCAGGCGTTGATCTTCGGGATGCTCTCGGCGCCCTTGCGCAGCGACTCCTCGTCGAGGGCGACGTCCTGGAGATTGCCGGAGAGATACGCGTCGTAGGCGGTCATGTCGAAGTGCCCGTGGCCGCTGAGGTTGAAGAGGATGGTCTTCGCCTCGCCGGCCTCCTTGCAGCGCAGGGCCTCCTCGACGGCGCCGCGGATGGCGTGGCTGGACTCGGGCGCCGGAAGGATGCCCTCGCACTTGGCAAAAAGCAGGCTGGACTCGAAGCAGGGGTTCTGCATGAGGGCCAGCGCGCCGATGTACCCCTCCTTTTTCAGGTGGGCCACCTGGGTGGCGACGCCGTGGTAGCGCAGGCCGCCCGCGTGGATGCCCGGCGGCATGAAGTTGTGCCCCAAAGTGTACTGCTTCATGAGCGGCGTCATGCCGCCCGTGTCGCCGAAGTCGTAGGCGAAGGGCCCGCGGGTCAGGGTCGGGCAGGCGGCCGGCTCGACGGCCACGCACCAGACATTGCTTTTGCCGTCCAGGCGGTCCTTCACGAAGGGGAACGCGACGCCGGCGAAGTTGGACCCGCCGCCGCAGCAGCCGAAGACCACGTCGGGGTACTCGCCGACGCTCTCCATCTGGAGCTTGGCCTCCTGGCCGATGATGGTCTGGTGCATGCAGACGTGGTTGAGCACGCTGCCCAGGCTGTACTTGACGGTGCCGCCGCTCTTGGCCGCGATTTCGACGGCCTCGGAGATGGCCATGCCCAGGCTGCCCGTGGTGCCCGGGTAGTCCTCGTTGAACTTGCGGCCGATCTCCGTCTCCATGCTGGGGCTGGCGACCACGCGCCCGCCGTAGGCCTGCATCAGGCTCTTGCGGTAGGGCTTCTGCTCGAAGCTGATCCGCACCATGTAGACCGTGCACTTCATGTCGAACATGGCGCACGCGATGGAGAGCGCCGTGCCCCACTGGCCCGCGCCGGTCTCCGTGCTCAGCTCGTTCACGCCCTCGATCTTGTTGTAGTAGGCCTGGGCGATGGACGTGTTGATCTTGTGGCTGCCCGACGGGCTCACGCTCTCGTTCTTGTAGAAAATCTTCGCCGGCGTGCCCAGCGCCTTCTCCAGCCGGTACGCCCGGCGCAGCGGCGTCGGACGGTACAGCAGCAGCTTGTCCATCACCTCGCCGGGGATGGAAATGTGCCGCTCCGCGCTCATTTCCTGCGCGATCAGCCCCATCGGGAAGATGGCGGCAAGATCTTCGGCCTGCACCGGCTGCTGCGTGCCGGGGTGCAGCACGGGCGCCATCGGCGTCGGCATGTCGGCATTAATGTTGTACCAGGCGTCCGGCATTTTCTTTGCGTCAAGCAGAATGTTGTACTCGTTCATCGTTCGCTTTCCTGATGCGGGTTGACTGCGCCTCGGGCGGGGTCCGGGCCGAAACACCCGGAACGCCCGCGCCATTGTAAAGAATTTCGCGGAAAAAACCAAGCCGGGCCCGGGCGCGCAGGTGCAACCCCCCCGCCGGGGGGGCTACAATGCGCAAAGAGACGCGCCGCGCGCGGGTGAGAATTATGAAAAACGCCAATGGCGGACAGCCCAGACCCCCGATGCCGGAGATCATTGTGGTTTCCGGGCTGCCACGCTCCGGCACCTCCATGATGATGCGCATGCTCGCCGCCGGCGGCATGCCGCTGTTCACCGACGGCGCGCGCGCCCCCGACGCGGACAACCCCCTGGGCTACTTCGAGCACGGGGCGGTGAAGCGCCTGCGCGGGGACGCCTCCTGGGTGGCCCGGGCGGCGGGAAAGGCCGTCAAGGTGGTGTCCCCCCTGCTCCCGGCGCTTCCGGACGGTTTCCTCTACCGCGTGATCCTCATGCGGAGGCCCCTGGAGGAGGTGATCGCCTCGCAGCGGCGGATGCTGGAGCGCCGCGGCGCCCCCCCGGCGGACGACGACGCGCGGATGGAGGCCCTTTTCCAGCGGCATCTGGCGGAGACGGAGCGGTGGCTCGCCGCGCGCCCCGGCATGCGGACCCTCGCCGTGGACTACCCGGAGACCCTGGCCGCGCCCGCGGACACGGCGCGCCGCGTGGCGGCCTTCCTCGGCGGCGGGCTCGACGAGACGGCGATGGCGGCGGCGGTGGACCCCTCGCTGCGGCGTGCGGGCCCGTCAATAAAGAAATAATTCCTTAAAGTTGCAATAGAGAATATTTTCTTGGTATACTGCGCGGCGACCGGCCTCGCAGTGCGGCGTGGGGCGCGCGGCCCCGTTACGGCGGCGCGTCCCACGCCGAAAACAGGAAGACCGGAGGAAAGGGCCCCCGCGGGCCCGTTCCGGACGGGAGCGAACGACAAGGCATGAACGATCTGCTTTCCTGGAAGAACCGGCTGACAACCACCCTGTCCATGGAGCTGCTGGCGGCGCTCTCGGGGCTGGCGCTGGTGGGGTTCATCTTCGGCCACCTCGGCGGCAATTTCCTGCTGTTCCTGGGGCCGGAGGCCTTCAACGCCTACGCGGGGCACCTCCAGTCGCTGGGGCCGCTGCTCTGGCTGGCGCGCGGCGGGCTGCTGGCGGCGGCGGCGGCGCACATCTCCATGACCGTGTGGCTGAAGCTGCGCAACCGCGCGGCGCGCGGCGGGGCGGCCTACGCGGTGTCCGCGCGGGCGGCGGACCGCGCCGTGGGCACGCGCACCATGATCTACACGGGCGTCATCATCGCGTGCTTCGTGCTGCTGCACGTCTGCGACTTCACCCTCTCCGACAAGGCGGGCCCCCGGTCCGTGGTCAACGGCGAGAGCCTGCACCTGTACGGCGTGGTCTTCAACGGGTTTGCGAACCCCGTCCGGTCGCTGCTGTACATTGTGGCGGTGTGGGCCGTCGGGCTCCATTTCACCCATGTCATCTCAAGCTTCTGGGTGACCCTGGGCATTCTCAGCGACCGGGCGACGCGTCTGGCCGACCGGGCCGCCCGCGTGCTGGGGATTCTGGTCGCCCTGTCGTTCACGTCCATCCCCGTGTTCATTCTCATCAAGGCGCATTTCCTGGGGTGACCCGCCCCGTCGTCCATAGGAGCCCACAGTCATGCTGAATTCCAAGATTCCCGGCGGCCCCCTCGCCCAGAAATGGTCCCGGCACCAGTTCGAGATGAGGCTGGTGAACCCCGCCAACAAGCGGAAGTTCACGGTGATCGTCGTGGGGACCGGGCTCGCGGGCGCGTCCGCGTCCGCCTCGCTCTCCGAGCTGGGCTACAACGTGAAGACCTTCTGCATCAACGACTCGCCCCGGCGCGCCCACAGCATCGCCGCGCAGGGCGGGATCAACGCGGCCAAGAACTACCCGAACGACGGCGACAGCGTGCACCGGCTCTTCTACGACACCGTGAAGGGCGGGGACTACCGGGCGCGCGAGGCGAACGTGCACCGCCTGGCCGAGGTGAGCTCCGCCATCATTGACCAGTGCGCGGCACAGGGCGTGCCCTTCGCGCGGGACTACGCGGGCTACCTCGACAACCGCTCCTTCGGCGGCGCGCAGGTGTCGCGCACCTTCTACGCGCGCGGCCAGACGGGCCAGCAGCTCCTGCTGGGGGCCTACGGCGCCCTGATGAAGGAGGCCGCCGGCGGCAACGTGACCCTGTTCCCGCGCCGCGAGATGGCGGAGCTGGTGGTGGTCAACGGGCGCGCGGCGGGGATCGTGGCCCGCAACCTGCTCACGGGGAAGCTCGAGACCCACCTCGGCGACGCCGTGGTGCTGGCCACGGGCGGCTACGGCAACACCTTCTACCTCAGCACGAACGGCAAGACCTGCAACGTGTCCGCCGCGTGGCGGGCGCACAAGCGCGGCGCCTGCTTCGCCAACCCCTGCTTCACGCAGATCCACCCGACCTGCATCCCCGTGCACGGCGACCTCCAGTCCAAGCTGACCCTCATGAGCGAGAGCCTGCGCAACGACGGGCGCATCTGGGTGTCCCGCGTGCCCGGAGAAACGCGCCACGCCAACGACATCCCCGAGGAGGACCGCAACTACTACCTGGAGGAAAAGTACCCGAGCTTCGGCAACCTGGTGCCCCGCGACGTGGCCTCGCGCAACGCGAAGACCGTGTGCGACGCGGGCTTCGGCGCGGGCGGCGGCAACGCGGTCTACCTGGACTTCAGCGACGCCATCCGCCGCCAGGGCGCGGCGGCCATCCGCGGGAAGTACGGCAACCTCTTCGACATGTACCAGCGGATCACGGACGACGACCCCTACACCGAGCCGATGATGATCTTCCCGGCGATCCACTACACCATGGGCGGGCTCTGGGTGGACTACAACCTCATGAGCACCGTGCCGGGGCTCCACGTCATCGGCGAGGCCAACTTCTCCGACCACGGCGCGAACCGGCTGGGCGCCAGCGCCCTCATGCAGGGCCTGGCCGACGGCTACTTCGTCCTGCCGTACACCCTCGGCGACTACCTCGCCCAGGCGGGCCCCGCAAAGACCCCGGAGGACGCCCCCGAGGTCCGCGAGGCGGAGCAGTCCGCCGCGGACCGCATCACGCGGCTCATGAACATCCGCGGCAGGCGGACGGTCAACGACATCCACCGCGAGCTCGGCCTGCTGCTCTGGGAAAAGTGCGGCATGGCCCGCAACGAGAAGGGGCTCACGGAGGCCCTCGCCCGCATCCCCGAAATCCGCGGGGAGTTCTGGGGCAACGTCAACATCCCCGGCGAGCCCGGCGGCTTCAACCAGGTGCTCGAGCGGGCCGTGCGGCTGGCCGACTTCCTGGAGTTCGCCGAGCTGATGGTGCTCGACGCCCTCGAGCGCCGCGAGTCCTGCGGCGGACACTTCCGCGAGGAGTCGCAGACCGAGGACGGCGAGGCGAAACGCGACGACGAGAACTTCAGCCATGTGTCGGCGTGGGAGCACGCGGGCGACGGGAAGCGCCCGGTCCTGCACAAGGAGCCCCTCGTGTTCGAGGTGGCGCATCCCAGCCAGAGGAGCTACAAGTAATGGACAACCGGACCATATCCCTGACCCTGAAAGTGTGGCGGCAGCCCTCGGCGGACGCGCCCGGAACCTTCCAGACCATCGCGGCGAAGGACGTCTCCACGGACATCTCGTTCCTGGAGATGCTCGACATCGTGAACGACGGCCTTGAGGCCCGCGGCGAGGAGCCCGTCGCCTTCGACCACGACTGCCGCGAGGGCATCTGCGGCTCCTGCGGCGCCGTCGTCAACGGCCAGGCCCACGGCCCCCAGGCCGCCACCACGCTCTGCCAGCTCCACATGCGCAAGTTCGGCGACGGCGACACCATCGTCATTGAGCCCTTCCGCGCGCGGGCCTTCCCGGTCATCAAGGACCTCGTGGTGGACCGGGGCGCCCTCGACCGCATCATCCAGGCCGGGGGCTACGTCTCCGTGCGCACCGGCGCCGCCCCCGACGCCCACGCCGTCCCCGTGAAGAAGGACGACGCCGAGCGGGCCATGGACGCCGCCGCCTGCATCGGCTGCGGCGCCTGCGTCGCCGCCTGCCCCAACGCCTCCGCCAGCCTCTTCACCGCCGCAAAGATCACCCAGCTCTGCAAGCTGCCCCAGGGGCACCCCGAGCGCAACCGGCGCGTTGTCGCCATGGTGCGCCAGATGGACGCCGAGGGCTTCGGGAGCTGCTCGAAGCACTACGAGTGCCAGGCCGCCTGCCCCAAGGAGGTCAAGGTCGAGAACATCACCCTCATGAACCGCGAGTACCTGCGCGCCCTCGCCGGACTGGACTGACCGCCGGACGGGGCGGGCGCGCGCCGCGGCAGTGGCGGGAACGAGATTGCTTCGCTTCGCTCGCAATGACGGGGAAACACGCGTCATTGCGAGCGAAGCGAAGCAATCTCTTGTCGGAATACCCCAGGTCCGAAGCATCCGGCGAGTAAACGGCCGTCCTGTTTCCGGCGACTCAGGGACTGCCCCCCCCCGTTCGCTTTTTTCGCGGAACGGGGGGTATCATGGACCCCGGCGCGGCTGCCGCCGCGAAACGAGGGAGAGTCCGCCATGAAACCGTTCCTGTGCCTGTGCGCCGTGGCGCTGTGCGCCGTGTCCGCCGCCGCCGACCCCGTCGCGGTCTGGCTCGTTGACCCCCTGGAAAAAGTCTTTGCCGACGCGCGGCCCGGCGCCGAACCCGTGCCGCCCCTGGAGGCCGCGCGGGGCGAGCAGGCGACCTTCCAGGTGGTCGTCCGCGCTGAACACCCCCTGGCCAATGTGCGTGTGGCTGTGGACCCGCTGACCGCCCCCTCCGGCGCGGCCCTCACCGCGCGCCCGCCGCGCGTGGTCGGCTACGTCTACGTGGACCGGCCCTCGCAGAAGCCCTCCAGTGACCAGCTCCGCAAGCCGCCGGCGGACTATCCCGACGTGCTGATGGAGACGGACACGATGGACCTGGGACCGGGGCAGGCGCGGCCCGTCTGGATCACCGTGGACGTGCCGATGGACGCCGCCCCCGGCCTGTACCGGGGCATGGCGCGCGTGTCCGCCATGACGCCCGCGGGCGGATTCAACGCCGTCGCGCCGCTGGAGCTGGAGGTCTTCGCCGCCGCCGCCGGGCCGTCGCGCCTGTGGATGACCAACTGGTTCTCCATGAACTGGAACCACATGGAGATTTCGCCCGAACCGGAGTCGGAGGAGTACTACGCCCTCCTGCGCCGCTTCGCGCGGAACATGGCGGAGCACCGCCAGAACGTCGCGCTCATCTCCCCCCTGAGTCTGGCCGAATTCGGCGTGGGCGCCGACGGCGGGCTGACCGTGGACTTCAGCCGCTTCGACCGCTGGGTCCGCATCTTCCAGGAGGAGGGGGTCATCGGCCGCATCGAGGGCGGGCACCTCGGCGGCCGCACCGGCGGCTGGGACTCCGATTTCGGCGCCAGCATCCGCGTGGTGCGCGACGGCGGGGTGGCCGGCGAGCACGCCGCCCCCGATGCGCCGGAGGCGGAGGCGTTCCATGCCTGGTTCCTGCCGAAGCTCGTGGCGCACCTGCGGGAGAACGGCTGGCTGGACATCTACCTCCAGCATCTGGCCGACGAGCCCACGCCGACCAACAAGGCGTCCTACCGCGCCCTCGCCGCGCTCCTGCGCAAACACGCCCCGGAGCTGAAGATCGTGGAGGCCTGCCACGAGAAGGACCTGGTCGGCGCGATGGACGTCTGGGTGCCCCAGCTCAACTACCTCAAGGAGGACTTCGCGCACTACCAGGCGCGCCAGGCCGCCGGCGAGGAGGTGTGGTTCTACACCTGCGTCTTCCCCCAGGGCGAGTACGCGAACCGCTTCATCGAGCAGCCCCTCGTCAAGACCCGGCTCCTGCACTGGATCAACTTCCGCTACGGCGTCACCGGCTACCTGCACTGGGGCTACAACCACTGGACTGCGGATGATCCCGTGACGCACACCACCCGCCCCCACGGCGGCCCGCCCTACCTGCCCGCGGGCGACCCGTGGATCGTCTATCCCGGCAAGGACGGCCCCCTCGACTCCCTCCGCCACGAGGCCATGCGCGACGGCGTCGCCGACTATGAACTCCTCGCCCAGCTCGCGGAAAAAGACCCCGCCGCCGCCAAGGAGATCGCCGCCCGGCTCGTCAAAGA
Source organism: Candidatus Hydrogenedentota bacterium (assembly GCA_033813475.1). GTDB lineage: Bacteria > Hydrogenedentota > Hydrogenedentia > Hydrogenedentales > CAITNO01 > JAAYBR01. The sequence goes on along the minus strand of JAPXRP010000023.1, from coordinate 18,379 downwards.
CTTCGACAGCTACGACACCGGCATCCCGGCCTTCCGCGCCGCCCGCCGCGACCTGCTTCAGCGGCTGTCGGAATAGCCCGCCCCTTGCGCCGTTTCGCGGGCGCGGCGGATGTCCTCCAGGCACTGCCGGGCCAGGGCGTTTCCCGGGTCCAGCGAGAGGGTGCGGCGGAAGGCGGCGGCGGCGCGGTCGAGGTCGCCGAGGGCCATGAGGCAGAGGCCGTGGTTCACGGCGCACACGGGGTCCTGCGGCGCGAGCGACGCGGCGGCCGCGAGATGCGGCAGGGCCTCGCGGCAGCGGTCCAGTTCATAGAGGGCGCGGCCGTACTGCATCCGCACGCGCGGGTCCCACGCGAAGGCGTCCACATGGGGCGCGAGGGCGGCCTCGGCCTCGGCGAAGCGCTCCAGCCGGTTCAGCGCGGCGGCGAGGTTGACGAGCCAGGCCGGGTTGCCCGGCTGGAGGCGAACCGCCTCGCGGTACTGCTCCGCCGCCCCCGCGTGGTCGCCCCGTTTCCACAGGACCAGCCCGAGGTTGCCGCGGCCCATCGCGTTTTCCCCGCCGGACACCGCCAGCATGCGGCGGCACAGGGTCTCATCGTTCCGCCAGAAGGCGGTCTGCCACGCGCCGAGTCCCGCCGTCACGGCGACCAGCCCAACCGCGAGCACGGCCCGCGCGCGCGGGGATTTCACCGCATCAGCGGCCGCGAACGTCAGCGCGGCCAGCAGGCCCAGGTGGGCCGCATAGGCCCAGCGGTCCGCCAGGGCGGCGTTGCCGAAACCCGCCAGCCCGATCACGGGCAGCAGCGTGCCCAGGAACCACAGCCACCCCGCCAGCAGGCGCGGCCGCCCGCCGCGCCGCAGCGCGGGCAGCAGGACGGCCGCCGTCACGGCAAGCAGCAGGACGGCCGCGCCCGCCACCATCCCCGGCGTGAGCGCGCCGCGCAGTTCGGGGTAGTGCCCCATGAGCCGCACCGGCCAGAACGTGTGGCCGAGGTAGCGGACATAGCTGACCAGCGCGTTCCCCGCGCGGAAGGACAGGGGCAGGTCGCCGGCCCACGAAAGGGCGTTGAGGCTGGCCTGGCCCGCGCGGCCCAGCCACACGGCGGGCGCGCACAGCGCGAAGAGCGGCAGCTTTTCCAGCACGGGCCGGAGCCAGGTGGCGGGACGGCGGAGGTTCACGCGCCCCAGGGGCCACGCGTCCAGCAGGAGCAGCGCAAAGGGAAGGGTCAGGGTGGTCGGCTTTGACAGCAGCGCCATAACCATGACGCAGAACACGGCGGCCAGCCGCGCGGCGGAGGGGCGTCCGCCCCGCTGGCCCGCGTACACGAACACGGCGGCGGCGAACCAGCACCCGGCGACGACCTCCTTGCGCGACGCCACCCAGGCCGCGGCCTCGGCCCGCATGGGGTGCAGCGCGAAGAGCAGGGCGGCGGCCAGCGCGGCGCCCGGCCGCCCCGTGAGGCGGACCAGCGCCAGGTACCAGAGGATGGCGGCGGCCAGGTGCCACAGGAGGCTCTGGGCGTGATGGCCCGCCGGGCGCATGCCGAAGAGGGACACGTCCAGCAGGTGGGTCAGCGTGGTGACGGGCATCCAGATGCCGAAGTGGTACTGCGTGAGCGCGAAGCGCAGCCCCTCCGCCGACAGCCCCGGCTGGACGCCGGGGTTGTCCACCACCACGGCCAGGTCGTCCATGGCGAGGAAATCGAAGAAGACCGCCTGCCCGAACACGGCCAGCACCGCCGCGCACAGCAGCCCCGCCGCCGCCCCGTCGCGGCGGACGGAGAGGCGCTTGGCGGTTCCGGTGTCTCCGTTCATGGGCACGGCGTCACGCCTCCGTCACGGGGCGCCCAGGGCCTGCAGGGCGAGGCGGGCGGCCTTGTATCTGGGCTCCACGGCCAGCGCCCTCTGATACTGCCGGCGCGCCTCCTCCGTCTTTCCGAGGCGGCCCAGGCAGTGCCCGCAGTTGGTCAGGTACACAAAGTTCTCCGGCAGCCGGTCCACGGCCGCCTCCATGTGCGGCAGGGCCTCCGCGAAGCGCTCCTGGTTGAACAGGGACACGCCGTACTGCATGCGGACATGCGGGTTGTCCCCGTCCGTCTCCAGAAACGGCGCGAGCAGCGTCTCCGCCTCCGGGGCCCGCCCCGCGTCGTTCAGCGCGATGCCGTGGTTCACCGCCCAGAAGGGATTGTGCGGCTCCAATTCGCTGGCCTTCCGGTAATGCTCCATGGCCCCCGCCGGATCCTTCGCCTGCCCGCGCAGGTACCCCAGGTTCGTGTGCGCCAGGGCGTTCGCCCCGTCCGACACCGCGAGCATCCGGCTGCACAGCGCCAGATCGTTCCGCCAGTACGATGTCTGCCAGATGCCCAGCAGCGCCGTCACGCCCACCAGCACCGCTGCGCCCCGCAGGGCCAGGCGGTTGGGCGGCGCGGCTTTCGCCGCCTTGCGGTGCGGGGCCTTCTTGGGCGGCTTGGTCTCCGGCGGCGCCTCCGGCGCCGGTTCCAGCCGCGCCGCCAGGGTGGTCCAGCCCCAGGCCACGGCGGCCATCAGCCCCATGTGGGGGATGTAGGTCCACCGGTCGGCCATGGACGCGTTGCCGAAGCCCACCAGCCCCAGCACCGGCGCCAGCGTGCCCAGAAACCACGCCCACCCCGTCAGGGGATACAGCGCGGGGTTCCGGCGCAGGGCCAGAAACAGGACCGCCGCCGTCACAACGAGCAGGAGCGCCGCCGCCCCCGCCACCATGCCCGGGGTGAGGGTGTTGCGCAGTTCGGGGTAGTGCCCCATGAGCGGCACGGGCCACACCGTGTGGCCGAGGTAGCGCGCGAGGCTCACCACGGCGTTCCCCGCGCGGAAGGACAGGGGCAGCTCGGCGGTCCACTCCAGGGCGCCGAACTCCCGCTGTGTCGCCTGGGCCAGCAGCATCGCGGGCACGCACAGGGCGAACAGCGGCAGCTTCTCCAGCACGGGGCGGACCCAGGTGGCCGGGCGGGGCAGGATGATCCGGCCCAGGGGCCACAGGTCCAGCAGCAGCAGCGCGCAGGGCAGGGTCAGCACGGTCTGCTTGGACAGCACGGCCAGCGCCATGCCGAGGCACACCAGGGCCATCCGCCCCACCGACGGCCGCGCCGCATACCGCGCGTACAGCAGCACGGTCCCGGCGAACCAAAAGCCGCTGACCACCTCCTTGCGGCTGGCGATCCACGCCACCGCCTCCGCCCGCAGCGGATGCACCGCGAACAGCGCCGCCGCCAGCCCCGCCGCCCCCCGGCTGCCCGTCATGCGCACCAGCGCCAGGTACCACAGCCACACGGCGCCCAGGTGCCACAGCACGCTGTGCGCATGGTGCCCCGCGGGGTTCTTGCCGAACAGCGACGCGTCCACGAGGTGCGTCAGCGTGGTGAGGGGCATCCAAAGGTGCGTGAACAGCGCGCGCAGCCCGCCCCCCGTCAGCCCCTGCATGATCTCCCGGTTCTGGAAGACAAAGCGCTTGTCGTCCATGATCAGAGAGTCGAAGGTCACGGTCCACCCGAACACCAGCAGCACCAGTCCCCCGAGCAGCAGCAGCACGCGGCCGTCCTCCCGCCACGAGAGGGGGTGCAGGGGGGGATGCCGGTCTTTTTCGTTTGTTGCCATCAGGGCCTCCGGGGCCGCGCGCCCGGCGGCCCGAACGCCCAACACTATAGCCGACACGGCCCCGCACGGGCCAATAGGGACCAAGATGGACGACATGGACGTAATGGACGGAATGGACAAAGAGGACTAGGGGGACGGAGTCGACAGGAAACAACTGTCCATCGAGTCCATTTCGTCCATCCCGTCCATCAATTTCCCCGCCTTCCCCGAACCTCCTAAGAAAACCGGGGTCTCACCCGTTATAGTGATGTCAGCGCTGACCCGTGAAGACACCGGCTGAACCTGGAGGAGTTTCCGTGGACAGTCAAGAAACCGAAAGACCCGGCGGCACGCCGCCGGAAACGGACTGGGTGAGGGACGCCCTCAACCGGCATGAGGCCCCCCTGCTGCGCCACGCGGCGCGGCTCACGGGGGATCTGGAGACGGCCCGCGACGTGGTGCAGGAGACCTTCCTGCGCCTGTGCCGCGCCGACCGCGCCCGGATCGGGGACCATCTGGCGCCCTGGCTTCACACGGTCTGCCGCAACCTCGCCCTGGACCACCTACGAAAGGAGCAGCGCATGGTTGCCCTGGATGACCACACCGCGGCGTCCCTGCCCGGCAGGGAGGCGCCGACCTCGGCGTCGGCGGAGCGGGCCGAGGCCCGCTCGCGGGCCGACGCCCTGATCGGGGGGCTGCCCCCCAAACAGCAGGAAGTGCTCCGGCTGAAGTTTCAGGACGCCCTGTCCTACGAGGAAATCAGCCGGATCACGGGGTTGAGCGTCTCGAACGTGGGTTATCTGATCCACACGGGACTGAAAACGGCACGCCAACGCCTGGCGGACGCGGCGGTCCCCGCCGTCCCGCAGGCCTGAGGAGCGACACCATGAACATCACGAAAGACGACCCCCTCCTCACCGCGTACGCGCTGGGCGAGGTCACGGACGAGGAGCGCGCCGCCGTGGAGCGCTTCCTGGACGAAAACCCCGACGCGCGCGCCGAAATCAGGGAGATCCGCGCCGCCGCCAACCTGCTCGCAAAGGAACTGGCCGCCGAGGACGCCCCCGCGCTCACCCGCGAACAGCGCGCCGCCGTGCTGGAAGCCGCCGCCCCCGCCCCCGTAAGGGCCCCCGTGCGGACCCCCTTCCGGCATGGAAGACTGGTCCTGCGCATTGCCTTTGCCGCAGGGATAGTCTTTGTGATCGGCGCCGTGCTACTTCCCTCGCTTGCCAGAACCCGTGGAGCATCCTCCTCGTTCAGCCTTTCCCGCGTCTTCCAGACGAAAACGGACCGGCGGCAAGAGGTGCGTGAAGAGGCCCGTGTGGAACAGTTGGCCGTGACCGGCGCCGCCCAGTCCGTCCCCACGGCCCCGCAACCAGAACCCGCCGTGAGCGGGAAGGAGCAGGCCGAATTCGCCGCCCAGCCCCCCCAGCAGAACATTCGCGCCGACTTCACGGGTAAGAGTGAGGCGTTTGTGCAGGTGGACGGAAACGAGGCCTCCGGTGTCTTCCTGATGCACAGTGCGGAGACGCCGGCCGGCGGGCAGGGCGGGTTTGGGGTTCCCCAGGTGCCCGCCGAGGTGCGCGACCTGTTGCAGTCGCTGGGCTACCTCTCGCCGAAGGACGGCTTGGACCGCCGCGAGTACTGGAACCGGCCGGTGCCCATGCCGACGCCCGCGCCGGGGTCGGAGTCTTATGCGCCCATCTCGGAGAACGCCTTCACCCGCGTGGCGGACGCGCCCCTGTCCACCTTCGGGGTGGACGTGGACACGGCGTCCTACGCGAATGTGCGGCGTTTCCTGACGCAGGGCACGCTGCCCCCGCCGGACGCCGTGCGCGTGGAGGAGCTGGTCAACTACTTCCGCTACGAGTACCCGGCCCCGCAGACGGAGCACCCCTTCTCCGTGAACGTGGAGACGCACCCCTGCCCGTGGAACCCCGGCCACCTGCTGGCCCGCATCGGCCTGCGCGGCAAGGACGTGGCCGTGGAGGAGCGCGCGCCCGTGAACCTGGTCTTCCTCGTGGACGTGTCGGGCTCCATGCAGCCGCCGGAGAAGCTGCCCCTGCTGGTCAAGGGCCTCAAGCTGCTGGCCGAGTCCCTCACGGGCCGCGACCGCCTGAGCATCGTCACCTACGCGGGCAGCGCCGGGGTGCGCCTCGCCCCCACGCCGGGCGACCAGCGGGCCGCGATCCACGGCGTGCTCGACAGCCTGGCCGCGGGCGGCTCCACGAACGGCGAGGGCGGCATCCGCATCGCCTACGACCTCGCCCGCGCGGCGTTCATCCCCGGCGGCGCCAACCGCGTCATGCTGGCCACGGACGGCGACTTCAACGTGGGCGTGAGCGACACGGACGCGCTGGTCTCCATGATCCAGCAGCAGGCGAAGACGGGGGTCTTCCTGACGGTGCTCGGCTTCGGCACGGGCAACCTCCAGGACAGCCGCATGGAGAGCCTCGCCGACAAGGGCAACGGCCAGTACTTCTACATTGACTCCTTCCAGGAGGCGCGCCGCGCCCTGCTGGAGCAGGCGGCGGGCGCCCTCGTGACCATCGCCAAGGACGTCAAGATCCAGGTCGAGTTCAACCCCGCCCGCGTCAGCCACTACCGCCTCATCGGCTACGAAAACCGCGCCCTCGCCGCCCGCGACTTCAACGACGACCGCAAGGACGCCGGCGAGATCGGCGCGGGCCACACGGTCACGGCGCTCTACGAGCTGGTGCCCCCGGGCGTGCAGCCGGCGCCGCCGCAGGTGGACGCGCTGAAGTACCAGCCCGTGCCGGAGGCCCCGAAGCCCGAGGCCGCCCCCGACGAGGCCCGGCCCGCGTCGAACGAGCTGATGACGGTGAAGCTCCGCTACAAGCGGCCCGACGCCGACACCAGCACGCGTCTCGACGTGCCCGTGGCGGGCGACACCGTGGCCGCCGCCCCCGGCGCCGACCACCAGTTCGCCGCCGCCGTGGCCGCGTGGGGCATGCTCCTGCGCCGCTCGGCCCACGCGGGCACCGCGAATCTTGACCTGGTCCTCCAGCTGGCTGAGGCGGGCAAAGGCGCCGACCTCGACGGCCGCCGCGCCGAGTTCATCACCCTCGTCCGCACCACCGCCGCGCTCATGGGACACAGGCCGGCCCTGTGACCCGCGAACAAGGGTTAACGCCCCCCCGGCCCGCGGGAGACCCCGGAATCCCGCGGGCCGTTTCCTTTCCCCGCCCCGAAATGGCAGAATAGGGCTTTGCGCGCAACGGACAAGGAGACAGGCTCATGGCGGTGACGGATCTTTCCGCGGGTTCCTGGACACTGGAGGGCTGGCGGCCGAACGCCTGGCGGCCCGCGAAACTGGGCGAGGCGGGTTTCGGCATTGCGCCGGACATCGCGCCGGTGCCGATGCGGGTGCCGGGCTCGGTGCAGCAGGCCCTGCTCGACGCGGGCATCCTCCCCGACTGGCGCATCGGGCTGAACTCGCGCCTTTGCGAGTGGGTGGAACACCGCCACTGGGTGCTGGAAACGATGCTGCCGCCGGTGGCCGCGGGGCTCGACGCCGTGCTGGAGGCGGACTGCCTCGACTATTCCGGCTGGATTCTCGTGGACGGGAAGGAGGCCGCGCGCTTCGAGGGGGCGCTGGTCCCGCACCGCTTTGACCTGGGCGCGGCGCTGGCGGACGGCGCGCCGCACCGGCTGGCGATTGTCTTCGAGGAGCCGCCCCGCGAGCAGGGGCAATTTGGCTACACCTCGGGGTCGCGCTTCTTCAAGCCGCGCTTCGCCTACAGTTGGGACTGGTGTCCGCGCCTGGTGCCCGTGGGTGTGGGCGGCCCGCTGCGCCTGCTCACGGGAAGCTCGGCCCGCGTCTCCCTGCGGCGCGTCGCCGCGGACTATGACCATCACACGGCACTGGGCGCCGTGGAGGCCTCGCTGGACGGCGCGGAAACAGCCGCGCGCGCGCGCCTGCGCCTCCTCGACGGCGACACGGAGATCGCGGCCACGGAGACCGTCCCGCTGCGCCTGGAGGCGCTGAAGGTGGACGCGTGGCAGCCCAACCTGCATGGCACCCCGAAAACCTACACGGCGGAGATCACGGCCTGGGACGCCGCAGGCGACGAGTGCCTGCGCGAGACGCGCACCGTGGGCTTCCGCCGGGTGGAGTGGAAGCCCTGCGAGGGCGCGCCCGACGGCGCCGCGCCGTGGCTGTGCGTGGTGAACGGCGCACCCGTCTTTCTCGGCGGGGCCAACTGGGTGCCCGCGCGCCTCGCCCACCTCGACGCGACGGCGGAGGACCACGACCGGCTCGTGGGCCGCTACCGCGACATGGGCTGCACGGTCCTGCGCGTGTGGGGCGGCGCGGGGCTCGGCGACCGCTCCTTCTACGAGGCCTGTGACCGCGCGGGCATCTTCGTGTGGCAGGAGTTCCCCCTGTCGTCGTCGGGCATCGAAAACACGCCGCCGTCGGACCCGGAGGCGATCGCGCGGCTGGAGAGGATCGCCGTGTCCTACGCGCGGCGGCGGGCGAACCACCCGTCGCTGCTGCTGTGGTGCGGCGGCAACGAGCTCTACTACGGCCCCTCGCCGGATTACCCCGGTCCGCAGAAACCCGTGGACCTGGAGCACCCCTGCATCGCCATGCTCGCCCGCGTCGTCACGGAGGAGGACCCCGGCCGGCGCTTCCTGACCGGGTCGCCCGGCGGGCCGGTGGACTACGCCCTGCCGGAGAACTACGGCAGGGGCATCCACCACGACATCCACGGCCCCTGGGGCCAGGGGAGTGAGCCCGACCTGGAGAAGTGGCGCGCCTACTGGGCCGCCGACGACGCGCTGTTCCGCTCGGAGGTGGGCTACCCCGGCGCGATGGACGCCGCGCAGATCTGGCGCTACGCCGGGGACTGCGCCTTCTGGCCGCCCCGCGGCGAGTACTGGATGCACACGGCGGCGTGGTGGACCCTGTGGGGCGCGGCGGCGCAGCAGGAGACCGCCGGCCTGTCGCCCGAGGCCGCCTTCCTGAAATATGTCTCCTTCACCCAGCGCCTCCAGGCCGAGGCCTACCGCATCGCCGCAGCCGCCTGCCGCGGCCGCTTCCCCCGCTGCGGCGGCTTCATCATCTGGATGGGCCACGACTGCTTCCCCTGCCCGTCGAACAACTCGGTCATTGACTGCGACGGCAACCTGAAGCCCGCCGCGGACGCCCTGCGCGCCGTGTTCCGCGGCGAAACGGGCGGTTGACCGCAAAGGCCTAAAGACACGGCAGACGGGACGCCCCGGCACGGAACCGCGACCCGCGGGTCTTCTTCGTGCTGCGGGCGTCCCGTCTGCCGTGTCTTTTTCCGGCGCGTCTTCTGCTATCATGTCTTTTGCCGGGCGCACCGGCGCCGCCCCGGGACGCGTGAGGCCCCGCGGGCGCGCGGCATCCCCATTTTTAACCTCTGAAAGGAGAGGCATCATGAGCGAGCGAAGACGCGGATTCACCCTGATTGAACTGCTGGTGGTGATCGCCATCATCGGCATCCTGGCGGCCATTCTGCTGCCCGCGCTTGCCCGCGCCCGCGAGGCGGCGCGCCGGTCAAGCTGCCAGAACAACCTCAAGCAGATGGGGCTTGTGTACAAGATGTACGCGAACGAGGCCCCCGGCATGCGGTTCCCCCCGATCCAGATGCGGGACTATCCCGGCACCACCATCAATCCGCAGTTCTCCCTCGCCCCGGACATCATGTCCGTCTACCCGGAATACCTGTCGGACGGCCATGTGATGGTGTGCCCCTCGGACGCCGAGAACCTGATCTTCTACAGGGACGAGTGCCTCTTCAGCGACCCGACGGGGGACCGCATCAAGGCGAAGTACCCGGAGGTGGGCGCGCATGTCCACTGGCCCTTCGAGCAGGCCGCCCACAGCTACCTCTATTTCGGCTGGGTCTACGACAAGATCCAGGAGACCGACCCGATGGTGGACATCACCTCCGCGGGGTCGCTCATGGGGGTGACGATGCCCGCGGGCACGGTGGCGCCGCAGCAGATCGTGGAGCACTGGGTGCCCAAGCTGATGGCGTGGTACGTCTCGAACGCCCAGACGGCCGCGGCGGTGAAGCCGGACGAGGACGGCAAGGTGACGGCGGGCCTCGGCAACGGCGGCGGCGACACGGTCTACCGCCTGCGCGAGGGCGTGGAGCGCTTCCTCATCACGGACATCAACAATCCCGGCGCCTCGTCGCAGGCGCAGAGCCAGGTCTTTGTGATGACGGACTTCCTCAGCACCAACACCGCGGACTTCAGCCACATCCCCGGCGGGTGCAACGTGCTGTTCATGGACGGCCATGTGGAGTTCCTGCGCTACCCGTCCGCCCCGCCCGTCAACGCCCAGTTCGCGGCGCTCATGGGCCTGCTCACCGCGGGCTGAGCCCCGGTTCCCGGAACAACGCGCGGCGGCCCCGGTCCCTCCGGGGCCGCCGCTTTGTGTCCAGCCCCCCAGGGGGCCGCGAAAAACCGCCGATGCGGCGCCGCATGCCGGAACGCCCGCCCGCGGCAGGCTGCCCGGCCCGCTGGGGTGTCCGCCGGGAGGCGGTGTATACTACCCGGGCCGGGAGGCCGGCTTTGGAGGGTGATGCCATGTTCCGCCGCGTGCCGGGTGCTGTTGTCCTGTTGCTGGCCGTTGCCGCCGCCGCGCCGGGCGCGCGGGCGCAGGTTCCGGACCCCGACCCCCGGGTGGCCGCGCTGGCCGCCGAGGTCGCGGAAAAGGGATGGGTCGTCTACGGCGCGCGGAGCGAGTCGGGGTCGTGGGACCTGTGTCTCGCCCGGCCGGACGGCGCCGACCGCCGCAACATCACGAACACCCCGGACTTCGAGGAGGCCGCCCCGCGCTTTTCCCCCGACGGCAAACGGCTGCTCTACCGGCGGCTGGCGAAGGGCACGGCCATTGACCACGACCAGTGGGGCTTCCAGGGCGAGCTGATGCTGGCGGACGCCGACGGCGCGAACGCCGCCCCCTTCGGCGGCGAGGGCGAATACCCGTGGGCCTCCTGGTCGCCCGACGGCGCGCGGCTCGCCTGCCTCACCAAGAAGGGCATCGAGATCGTCCGCATTGCGGACAAGGCGGTGGTCCGGAAACTCCCGCGCAAGGGCATCTATCAGCAGCTCTTCTGGTCGCCCGACGGCAAATGGTTCTGCGGCACGGCCAACCACGGGGGGGAGTCGTGGACCGTGGTCCGCATGAACGCCGAAACCGGGGAGGTGAACCCGGCGCGCTCCTTCCAGAACTGCACCCCGGAGTGGTTCCCCGACAGCGCGCGCATCCTGCTGTCGTCGCGGCCGGCCAACCAGCCCGGCGCGAACGGCTACGGCTACACGCAGCTCTGGGCCGTCTCGGGCGACGGCGCGGACCAGCGGCTCCTCTACGGCGAGGACGGCTTCCATGTGTACGGCGGCGCCGTGTCGCCGGACGGGAACTACCTCCTCTTCACGAACGGGAAACGGGACGGAAACAGTTCGGACAAAAACGGCGCGACGCTCTGCCTCATGCGGATGGCGGACGCGCCGTCCATCGGCGGGCCCAGCCCGGACCTCCGCGCGCTGCATCCGCAGACCAAGGACGGCCCGGTCCTCCGGCTGGGCGAGGTATGGGAGCCGCACTGGACCTATGCGGAGGTTGTCCGGGACGGCGCAACCAAGACGGGAGAGTAGTCGTGCGGTTCAAGGGAGCGGTTTTGGGAGGCGCGGCGGCGGCCGTCGCGCTGTGCCTGCTGGCGGGCTGCGGCGGCAAGCCGTCCACCGGCGAGGACGCCTTCGTCACAACGAAGGGCAGTGTGGAGGTGACGGCGGAGCTTGTGGAGATCCGGGGGGAGTTCGCCAACCGGGCGGACTACGACTACGCCTTCATCATGAAGTACAACGTGCTGAAGACGCACCGGGGCGAGGCGCCGCCGGGGCCCATCTATGTCGGCCACTACAACCCCGAGAAGCCGCGCGACCGCGTGAAGGACGCGCGCGTGGAGGACGTCGGCGGCACGCTCCAGGCGTTCAAGGCGGGCGACGTCCACCGCATGGCCCTGGAAGTCCCCATTGACGACTTCTTCATGGGCGGCATCATCAACCGCCATTTCGGCGAGGAGACCGGCCCAATTTACTGGGCCGTCTGGACCAATCCGGCGTCGCGGCCCTGATCCATGGTCTTCACCTCCCACATCTTCCTGTTCTACTTCCTCCCGGCGGTGCTGGCGGCGTACTACCTGCTGCCCCGGGGCCGCAATGTCTTCCTTCTGCTGGCGAGCTATGTCTTCTACGGCTGGTGGAATCCGTGGTTCATCCTGCTCATGCTCTTCGCCACGGCGGTGAACTACGCCTGCGGCGGCGTCATCGCCGCGGAGGGCGCGCCCCGGCGGCGGCGCAAAGCCGCCCTGGTCGTCTCGGTGGCCGTGAGTCTGGGCACCCTCGGCTTCTTCAAGTACGCCATGTTTTTCGAGGGCAACGTCAACGCCCTGCTGTCCCTTTTCGGCGCGTCCGCGCTGCCCCTGCTCCAGATCACGCTGCCCGTGGGCATCTCGTTCTACATCTTCCAGAGCATGACCTACGCCATAGACGTGTACCGGGGCGACGCGCCGCCCGCGCGCGGCTTCTTCGACTTCGCCTGCTTCGTCGCCCTGTTCCCGCAGCTCGTGGCCGGGCCCATCGTACGCTACGGCACCGTGGCGGAGCAGCTCGTCCACCGCGACCACACGCTGGAGAAGTTCTCCGGCGGCGTTGCCCTGTTCATTCTTGGCTTCGCCAAGAAGATTCTCCTCGCCAACCTCGCCGGGGGCATTGCCGACGAGGTGTTCGCCGCCGCCGCGCCCCGCGCCGCCGACGCGTGGTTCGGCGCGGCGGCCTACGCGTTCCAGATTTACTTCGACTTCTCCGCCTACTCCGACATGGCCATCGGCCTCGGCCGCATGATCGGATTCGAGTTCCCCCGCAACTTCGACGCCCCCTACCGCTCCGCCAGCATCACGGAGTTCTGGCGGCGCTGGCACATCTCCCTCTCGACCTTCCTGCGCGACTACCTCTATGTGCCCCTCGGCGGCAACCGGCGCGGCGCCCGGCGCACCTACATCAACCTCGCCATCGTTATGCTCCTCGGCGGCCTGTGGCACGGCGCGAACTGGACCTTTGTCTGCTGGGGCGCGTACCACGGCGCATGGCTCGCCTTCGAGCGCTGGCGCGGGAAGGAGAGCGTCTACGCCCGCCTGCCCCGCGCCGTCCAGGTGGCGGTCACCTTCGTCCTCGTGCTGTTCTCCTGGGTCCTGTTCCGGTCGGAGACCCTGTCGGCGGCGGCGGACTACTTCGCCGCCCTGTTCGGCCTCGCCGAAACGACCCCCGCCTCCGCGCTCCTCGGCGGGCTGCTCTACACGCCCGGCAACATCGCCCTCCTGGGCGTCTGCGCCTTCCTCGCGCTCCAGCGGCGGCAGGCCTTCGACCTCGCGGAAAAGGTCACCTGGGCCCGCGCCCTGGTCCTCGTCCCGCTGTTCATCCTGTCCGTGATGGTCATGTTCGAGCAGTCGTTCAACCCGTTCCTGTATTTCCAGTTCTAGGGAGATTTCTGGTGGAGACGCGGCGTATTGAGATGTGCTTTAGTCACGCGCCCCGAGGTGGCACGGGCTTCCAGCCCGTGGTCTTGGGTCACGCTAAAGCCCAAAACCACGGGCTGGAAGCCCGTGCCACCTCATCCTGCGCGCGCCTCAACCGCCCCCTGCCCCCGGGAGGATCCGACCGGTGAAGAACCAGGCACACCGCTTTCTCGCCGCCGTCTTCCTGAGCCTGATCTTCGGCGTCGGGGCCGTGCAGGCCGTGCTGGACCTGTGGGGCGGCGGGCGGCCGCGCGCCCTCGACCTGTTCACACAGCCCCCGACGGAGGCCGCCCTGCGCGCCTATGAAAAGGGGCTGGAGGACGGCTCGTGGTTTGAACAGCAGGCCCGGCCCCTCATGACCGCCGCCCTCTTCTTCGCCCTGGGCGACGCGGGGGACAACGCGGTCCTCGGCCGCGGCGGCTGGTTCTTCTACCGCCCCGGCGTGCAGTACCTGACGCGGCCCCTGCCGCGCTTCGACGGCAGCGGCGACCCCGTGGACGCCATCACGGCCTTCCGCGACCGCCTCGCCGGGCGCGGCATCCGCCTGCTGGTCGTGCCCGCGCCCAACAAGGAGACGGTCTACCCCGAACGGCTCACGCGCCGCGCCGAGGGCCTGTCCGGCGCGGTGAACGTCAACACCCGCGAAATCCTGGCGCGGCTCGCGCGCACGGGCGTCGAGACCGTGGACCTCGCGGCGCTCTACGCCGACGCGCGGCGGACCCAGGGCGACGATCCGCCCTGGTACCTCCCCCAGGACACCCACTGGTCGCCCCGGGGCGTGGCCCTGGCCGCGCGGGCCGTCGCGGACCGCCTGACCGCCCTCGGCTGGATTGCCCCCGGCGGCGTGGAGTACGCCGTGGAGCCCGCGCCCACCCCGCGCGCGGGCGACGTGCCCCGCATGATGCGCGCGCCGCTCGTCGAGGCGGCCTGTCCGGCGGAGCCGGTGCCCTGCGAACGCATCACGCGCCGCGACACCGGCGAACCCTACGCCGACGACCCCGCCTCGGAGGTCCTCGTCCTCGGCGACAGCTTCCTGCGCATCTACCAGCGCGACGACCCCGGCGCGGCGGGCTTCACCGCCCACCTCGCCCGCGCCCTCGGCCGCCCCCTGGCCTCCGTCATCAACGACGGCGGCGCGTCCACCCTCGTCCGCCAGGAGCTTAGCCGCAAACCCGAACTCCTCCGCAACGCCAAAGTCGTCGTCTGGGAATTCACCGAGCGCGACATCCGCCATGGCATGGAGGGCTGGCAGGACGTTCCCCTCCCGCCCGCGCGGTGACACCGCCCGGGCTTCCCGCGCGGAACGCTCAGGGAATGACGCGCGGCCGCACGGCCGCATGCGCGTCCGCCGCGTGGTAGATTTCCGTCAGCTCGTTGAGGGCCGCGCGGAGGGTGTCCCCCTCCATCTTGCCGCCGTTGCGCGCGAGCTCGGCGTCAATCAGCCCGCGCAGGTAGAGAATGCGCCAGCGCCAGCCCTCCCGCGCCCACTGCGGCAGGGCGGCGTCCGCCTTCTGGAGGAGCGCGAAGGCCTCCACGGACTTCGGGCCGCGCTCCTGCCACGCCTCCTCCAGCAGGCGCACCGCCGCCAGCACGTCGTCCGCCACCGCCGGGGAGAACTCGTAGCATACATACTCCCGGAGTGTGGCCTCGGCCAGGGCGTCGCGGTCCCAGTAGAACCGGAAGCACACCGCCTTGTTCATGTCCTCAAAGATGCCCTCGGAATAGGGCATGCCGCCGTCCAGCCTGCCCCAGGTCTGCCGCCAGAGGCCCTCGTACCGCGCGGGGAGGGGGTTCGCGCCATAGCCGCCCCAGGGGCTCCGGCCCCACATGCTGATTTCGGGGAAGTTGTAGAGGGGCAGGCCCGCGGGCACGCCGTGGTCGAGGGGATAGCGCGGGAAGTCGAAATGGTCGTCGCACATAATCCCGTCCAGCCAGGCGGCGTCCTTTTCCAGCAGCGCCGACAGTCCTTCCCACTCGCCCGAGGGGGGCAGGTCGTAGAGCCAGGTCGAGAGGATGACTTTGAGGTCCGGGAAGGCCGCGCGGCCGAGGGCGGCCACCTGCTTCGACAGCAGGGGAAACGCCTTCGCCCCCCACGGCGCGCACGCGCCGCAGCCGCAGCCCCCCTCGTCATAGGGCCAGCAGATGAGGTAGTCGAGGCCGATGTCCCGGTATTCCTCAAACAGCCGCGCGTACAGGTCCAGCAGGTACTTCTCCCCCTCCGGCGTGGAGGGGCAGCAGTTCACCCCCGTGTTCCCGTGGCGCTTCGTCAGGTCCGGGTTGGGCGCCGCGCGGGTTTCCTGCGGGGCGGAGGTGAAGCCCTGGTTGGGGCACTGGACCAGGCCGGTCTTCATGCCCGCGGCCTTCGCGGTGCGGAGCAGGCGGCGGGTCTGCTCCAGGTTCTTTTGCGCGGCGGGGTCGTCAAACCCCGCGAAACTCCACGTCGGGAAATGCACGATGACCGTGTTCGCGCCCCAGAGCGCCAGCTCCTCCAGATAGCGCCCCACCTCCTCCGCCGGGGCGGCCTCGTAGTAGTTGTTGAAATGCGTGGCGGCGTACACCGCGCGGAACGCGCCCTGGGGCAGCGCGGTCCCCTCCCAGCCGCCCTCCGTAAACCCCTCGGGGCCGTAGCGCGCCGTGCGCAGGAACTTGCCCACGCCGTACAGCACGCCGAGATCGTCCCCGCCCCTTATCAAGACCTCCTCCTTCCTGCTGTGGAGCTCAAATCCCTCCCGCGGCAGGGATGTGTTGATCCCCAGGGTGACCGTGAGCTCCGCCTCGCCGGACTGCAGCACCCGCACCGGGGCGCGGCGCATGATCTCGCGCGCGGCGATCTCCGCCGCCCGCCGCATCACCGGACTGGCGTTCTCAGGGAGCCGCAGGCGGACGGTCGCCACCGGCTTTGCGGGCGGGCGCGGGGCCGGGTCGAAGACATTGCGCAGGTCGGACTCCGGGGCCGCGTCGGCAAGAGTCCGGCAGGGGGTCAGCGGGGCGTCCCGCAGGGTCCACTGGATCAGGCCCACATCGCGCGGGGCGGACTGCCCCTGGGCGTTGGGCCGGCTCCGGTACCCCGTGCCGAAGGCCGTGAGCAGAAACCCGTCCGGCAGCAGCACCGTGGAGGTGGCCTGGCTGCTGGGCCACCACGCGTTGGGCCCCTTCCGGTTCCCGGCCCAGGTGTGCAGGATGACCTTGTGGTCCAGGTCCCAGGTGGCGCCGTGGTCCCGGCTGACGACCGCCTCGACGCCGAACTGCGGGAAGCCGTCCGCCGTGTCCGTGTAGCCCTTCCGGACCACATGGGTCATCACCAGGTCGCCGTTGGGCAGCAGCACCAGGCTGGGGTGGTGGCGGCCCCAGTCGTAGAGGCGCCGCGGGACCGACCAGGTCGCGCCGTCGTCCTTCGAGACGGACACGGACAGCCCCTCGTAGTGGTCCAGCGTTTCCCCCTGGAACCGGGCGGGGATGTCCGTGCGGCACGCCGCAACCAGGTCGCCGTTCTGCGCGCGCGCCATCGCCACCTCGCTGACCCCCGTCCATTCCGGCACTTTGACGCCCGCGCTCCAGGTGCGGCCCCCGTCCTCGCTGAAACGGATATGGCCCTTGGAATAGCCCGGCCCCTTGCCGGAGGTGTAGTGCTCATGGTCCATGGTGTAGCCCGTCTGGATGAGGCGGGTCACCGCGCCGGTCTTCGGGTCCCGGTCCGCCCACAGCGGGTCCCAGAGGTTCCACGGCTTCCCGTCGGGCGCGGGGGGAATTTCGCAGGGGTCGCCCCAGGTCTCCCCGTAGTCGGAACTGAACCAGTGCCGGCCGGCGGCCAGCATCACCCGGCCCCCGCCGAGATAGGTGAGGCTGGTGCCCATGCCCGTGTCGCCTTTGCCGTCCGGGCCGGTGTGAACGTATTTCGGCTCGGACCATGTCGTCCCGCGGTCGTCGCTCCAGAGCACCATGGCCTGGTGCGGATAGTCGCAGCTCACCAGCATCAGCACGCGGTCCCGCTCGGGCATGTGGACGAGGTAGGGCACCGCCACCACGCGGTTCCACGACTCCGTGACGATCTGGAGATACGTGGGAACTTCGGCCCATTTCGGGGGGACGTTCAGCCGGCGGCCGACAGTGCTTGCATCCCCCTGCGCGGCGCCTGCGCCCGCCAATAGAACGCAGACCGCCGCCGTCAGGGCCGTCCGGATCCGGGGTGAAAGCATGACCGTTCCTTTCCTTGTTGCCGTGCCGCCGGGACCGGGGTCACGCTTCCGCCCGCGCGGGGCGGATCATGGAGCAGGTGGGCGGCGCGCCAGGTTCAAAGGGCGCGTCGCCGACCAGCCGGAACCCGTGGCGCTCATAGTACGCCACGTTCCGTTCGTCATGCGTGATGACGTAGGCGGGGAGCCCGTCGCGGTCGGCCCGGTCGAGAATGTGGCCGAGAAGGGCGGCGCCCGACCCCGTGCGCTGGCGCGCGGGGTCCACACCGATCACCTCCAGCGACCAGTGCGGCCCGGAAATCTCCGCGCGGTGGCGGCGTTCAATGTCCCTTAGCGCCCGGAGCCGCCGTCCCGCCAGCTCCCAGCCAACGCCGAAGGGCGTCCACAGGAACCCCGCGCGGACATAGCGTCCCACGGGGAGTCCGTGCGGGTACTCCGGCGGGGTCCACAGCGCCGCGCCGCTTCCGTCCCCCGCGATGAACGCGCCCCCCACGCCCCGGTACAGGGCGACGGTGCGCAGATACAGCCAGCGGAGCTGGCGTGTCCGCCGCTCCGGGTCGGGAAACAGGTACTGGTTCAGGGAGAACGGGTGAAACGCACGCGCCAGCACGTCGGCGGCGGCGGCGTCCTCTTCCGGACCCACGGGACGGATTTGCATGGCGGATTCTCCCGGCGGACAGGAACGGCCCCCGCAGGCCCCGTCCGGCGGCATCATACCGCGCCGCGCGGGACGTTTCAATGAGAGGTTCGGCGCCAACGCGTTGAAGAGGTTAACGCAAAGGCGCGAAGACGCAAGGGGGGAGGGCCGTCTTGACTGGCCGGGGCGGGCGGATGATAATGAAGCGCGCGGCCGCCGGGACGGGACGGCCGCGCGGGCACAACGAACAAGGAGCGGCGAGTCATGGCGAAAAAGACGGTATTCTGCCTGGGGGCGCTTGTGGCCGGGATAATCGCCGTCGCGGCGTGGGCCGCGGAGGCGCCGAAGCATCCCGAGTCCACCGC
>JAPXRP010000022.1:0-35621 GCA_033813475.1 Candidatus Hydrogenedentota bacterium | reverse complement strand
GGAGTGGACTGAGTGGACTGAGTGGACTGAGTGAACGAGGTGACGGAGCGGGCCTTGTCCACTCTGTCCACTCCGTCCACCTCGTCCACTCCGCCCTCCGGGCCTGAATGGCCGCTTATCCGGCGTCCGGGGAGGATTCCCCGGGGCGGGGCCGCCTCAGCGGACCTCCTCCAGAATGGCCCCGGCGCGCTCGGCGATATTAAGCAGGTGGTTGCCGACGCGCTCCATGTGACTGAGGACGTCTAGGAAGAGGACGCTGGCCTGCACGTCGCACTGTCCGGCGTCCAGGCGCTGGACGTGGCTGTCGGTGCATTTGCGGAGCATTTCGGTGAGGGCCTCGTGGGCGTTGGTGGCCTGCTCGATGGCCCCGGGGTTCTCGCCCTCCAGGATGGCGTAGATGGCCTCGAACTGGAGGTTGAGGCAGTCGTTGATGGCGATGAGCTCGCGCAGGCCCTCCGGGGTGAGCGGGGCGTTGCTCTCCTTCATGACCCAGTATATCTGGACCATCTCCTCGGCGTGGTCGCCGAGGCGCTCCGCACCGTTGACCACATGGATCATCTTGGGGATGAGGGCGGAGACGGAGGGGTCCAGCTCGCGGCGGGACAGTTCCACGAGATACTCGATGATCTCGCGCTGGAGCCGGTCAATGAGCTGCTCCCGCTTGATGACCTGGTCGGCCAGGGACTCGTTCTGTCCGGTGATGAGCAGGCAGCTTTCGGTGACGGACTTCTGGCCCTTTCGAACCATGAAGATGACCTCGCGCACCGCCTGCTGCAGGGCGATGGCGGGCGCCTGGAGCAGCTTCCGGTCGAGGTACTGGAGTACGGTCTCCTGCTCGGTCTCCACCCTGGGGATGACCCAGCAGCAGGCCCGGGCCAGCAGGCCCGCGAAGGGGAAGAAGAGCACCACATTCCACAGGTTGAACAGGGTGTGGGCGTTGGCCGCGTGGCGCATGAGGTTTTCGGGATGCTCGGAGAAGACCGTGCCCGGCGTCACCCAGTCCACAAAGCCCAGGAAAAGCGGCTTTCCCTCCCACAGGGGCACGAAGAACAGGGCGAACATGTACGCCGTGCCGAAAAGGTTGAAGAAGGTGTGGGCCAGGGCGACGCGCCTGGCGTCCCGGTTGGCGTTGAGCGCCGCGAGGTTGGCCGTGATCGTCGTGCCGATGTTGTCGCCCAGGATGAGCGGCACGGCGGTGTAGAATCCGATGATGCCCTGGCTGCACAGGGCCAGCACGATGCCGACGGTCGCGCTGCTGGACTGGACCACGCAGGTCATAACGGTGCCGATGGCGATGCTCATCAGCGTGGGCCACATGGGCATGAGTCCGCCGGGGGCCTGCGGGGAGCAGTCGAACAGGGCGAACCAGCCGACGAATTCGGGGCTGTACCGGAGCGGCTTGAGCACGTCGGACATGATGTTCATGCCCAGGAACAGCAGGCCAAACCCCATGACGCTCTCGCCCACGGCGCGCCACTTGGGCTGTTTCAGGAGGGAGAGCATGAGCAGGCCGGCGGCGATGGCCGGGTAGGCCATCTCGTCCAGCTTGAAGGCGATGAGCTGCGCCGTGACGGTGGTGCCGATGTTCGCGCCGTACACCACGCCGATGGCCCGCGTCAGGTCCACCAGGCCGGCGTTCACAAAGCCGACCAGCATGACGGTCATGGCGGAGGAGGACTGGATCATCCCCGTGACGACGGTGCCCGCGATGATGGCGAAAAAGCGGTTCTGCGTCATGAAGTGCAGGATGGACCGCAGCCGGCGGTCCGCCGCGCGCTGCAACCCCCTCGACATGATGGTCATGCCGAAGACAAACACGGCCAGCCCGCCCACCAGCACCATGGACAACTGCATCTTGTCCATGGCCATGGCCTCGAACTCCAGGGCCAGCACGTCGAAACGCTCCTGGGGCGTGACCCCCTCGCGGTTGTCATAGATGTCCACGCAGGCGAAATACTGCCCTACGGATTTGCCGAGTTTCCAGGAGGTGACGGCGATGCCCTCGGCGTCCGTGACCACCCGCTTGTCCTTGACCTGGCTGCCCTGCCCGCTGTCGGCTTCGACGCGGAAGAAGACTTCAATCCCCACGGCAGGCGTGCCGTCCGGCTGCTGCAACTGGACCCCGAACCGGGGAATATCCCCCTCCGTCGCCCCTTCCAGGTCCTCCCCGATGCGTTTCACGCCGCCGACGGCGCGCATGCGCACCGGCTTGATCGCCGGATAGTCGGGCAGGGTCACCCGCACCCACACGTCCCCCGACCACTGGCCGAGCCGCAGCCGCGCGGAGGCGCTGCCGCCCGGATCGCTCGGCTTTTCCAGGACAGGCGCGCCGGCCTCCTCAAACACGGCCCCGGTCCGCGCATCCTCCACCTCGAAACGGACCTTGGCGTTGCCGATGCCGTGGCGCTCCCCCTTGCCGCCGAACAGGCCGGGCTGCACCGCGCTCTCCACCACCACGCGGAAGGGTTTTTCCAAGAGCACGCCGTGCAGGTCTGTCTGGCCGTCGCCGGAGGCGTGCTCGTCCAGCCGGACGCGGTCGGGCGGCAGGGATCCGCCCCCCCCGCAGCCCGCCAGAACCACGGCCAGCGCCGCGCACAGAAGGCAGGACACCATCTTCCCCGCCGCATTCCCCGAACTGGATATCCGCATCATAAAGGCTGTAACTCCCGGTGTGCCGCCTGGGAACCCCGCGCATTCCGCAGGCAGGCGGGAAGCGCGGTCTCACCCCTTGTCCGGGGCGCGGCGTCCTGGCGCCCGACGCTCTCCCTGCGCATTGCAGCGACCGCCGGAATTGTAGGCGGGGATTGTTAGAAGATTGTTAGATGGGGGCGATTTTCAGGGGGGCGCCCGCCTCAGGATCGCCTCCGCGGCGGGGGCTTCACCGCCCCGAGGCGCACCGCGTCAAAGCCGAGTTTTCCTCGCACCCGGTCCACCCGGTCCAGGACGCGCTCCCATTTTTCGTCCGATTCCCGGTTGAACAGGGAGGTCTGGTGCTGGTTCCAGGAAAGCCGGGAGAGTCCCACGCCCACGAGGCGCACCCGTGCGCGCCGCGCCATGGCCTTGGGCAGCAGCCCGCGCAGTGTTTCCAGCAGGACCGTGTCCAGGGCCGTCGGATCGGGAAGGCTCTTGGAGAAGGTGTGGGTCGAGAAATCGGCGTACCGGATTTTCAGGGTGAGGCACCGGGTCTCCAGGCCGTCCTCGCGCAGGGCGTGGGCGCAGTGCTCCAGAAGCTGCGCGGCCGCATTCCCCAGCAGATTCCAGTCGGAGAGGTCCTCCGGAAAGGTGGTTTCCCGGCTAATGGACTTGGGGGTGTCCGCCCCCGCCGTCACCACGTCCGAGGCAACGCCGAGGGCCGTCGCGCGCAGGACATGGGCGTTCTGCGCGCCGAAGACCGGTTCCAGCATGTTCGCGGCGGCGGCGGCCAGCGCCCCGATGGTCACAATGCCCATGCTCTCCAGGGTTTCGCGGGTCCGGGGGCCGATCCCGGGGAGCTTGCCCACGGGCAGGGGGGCGAGCCAGTCCGCCTCGCCGCCCGCGGGGATGGAAACGTACCCGTCGGGCTTCACCTCGTTGGCCGCGACTTTCGACACCAGCTTGTTGGACGCGACGGCGACGGTGCAGGGCAGGCCCGTCTCCTCCCGGATGCGGCGCTTGAGCAGGGCGGCCAGGGCTTCCTCCCCCCCGAACAGGCGCAGCGAGCCGGTGATGTCCACATAGGCCTCGTCTATGGAGGCCATGTGCACCAGGGGGGAGACGCTTTCCAGCAGGGCGTGAATCTGCCGGGAGACCGCCGCGTACAGTTCATGGTCCCCCCGGAGAAAGACGGCGCCGGGGCAGCGACGCCTGGCCTCGGCGATGGGCATGGCGGAGCGGACGCCGAAATGGCGCGCCTCATAGGAGGCGCTCGACACCACGCTGCGCGCATCCCCCGGCTCCCCCCCCACCACCACGGGTATTCCGCGCAGGCGGGGGTTCCGGACCACCTCCACGGACGCGAAAAAGGCGTCCATGTCCACATGCAGAATCCGTTTCATGCCGTTGCGCTCTCCGCCGCCATTCTAGCACGCGGGCGCGGGGAGCGCTTGCGGGGGCGCGGCAGGGGTGTGTATGATGCGCCCATGACGGATTTGGACAAAACGAAACGCCCGGAGGACGCGGTGGAGGACGCCTGCGTGGGCACCTGTTTTGCCTGCATTCCGGACTGTCCCCGCCGCAAGCGGCCCTCCAGAGGGGGCCAGAACAAAGCCCCGGCGTCCGGGAAAAGCGGGAATCGGGGCGCCTCCGCGTCCGGAAAGCGCGTCAGGGGGAAAGGACCGAAAGCAGGGTCTGCCTGACCCACTCCGTTTCCTCCGATTCCAGCCCTGTGGTCAGCAGGGGAATCTGGTAGGGGTAGAGTCCCGCCACGAGGCGGTGGGACACCGCCCAGAGGCACACGGCGCAGAGGCACAGCCCCAGGAACGCGCCGATGTTGCGCCGGAAGAGCCCGATGGCCAGGGCGGCGCCCGCCCGCCACCGGCGCGCGCCGGCCGCGGCGGCATGCCGGCGCCGGAAGTCCCCGGAGGCGTTGCGCCACTGCATCCACGCGGCAACGGGGGTCAGCGCCAGGGCCGCCACAACGGCGGCATCCCAGAGAGCCGCCGCCGCCCCCCCCATCCAGGCGGGACTTTCCAGGGGGGCGCCGCCGCTGAACAGCGCCAGGGCGGCAAACCAGACGGCGGCCACACCGCCATGCATGGCGGAGGCGCGGAGGGGGGAGGGGATGTTTTTCGCGTCCGATGCGGCGGTGCCGAAAGCGATCCCGGCGGCGCACAGGAGCAGGTACAGGGCGGCCAGCAGGGCGAGCGTCTTTCCCGCGGCGGCCAGGGGGGCCTTGAGGCGTTCGGTGTGCGCCTTCAGCACTTCGCCGCGGCGGTTTTCAAAATCCGCCAGACCGTCCCGCGCCCGGGTGAGGAGGGTGTCAAGGGCGTCCAGCGACGCCGCCGCGGCGGTGTCCCCGCGCGCTTCCACGATGCGCCGCCGCAGCCGCAGCGCCTCCGTTTCCATGCGCAGCCCCTCCAGGGCCCGGTCCGCGCGGAGCCGCTGCCCCTCCGCTCTTGGATTGCCCGCGATCATGGCGCCTGTGGCGGCGATTTCCCGCAGCCAGGCGTCCCAGTCCCTGAAATCATTCCCCGCGATGTCCCGCTCCGCCCGGGCGAGGATTCCCCCGGCCATGCGGCGCAGGGGCGCGAGGCACCGGGCGGCCAGCTCCCGCTCCCCCTCCGCGTGCCAGGCGCCCCGCTCGGGCAGGGTGGCGTGCCAAAGGGGCGCGGGAAAGAGGACGGGGTCCCCCGCGCTGTTGGCGCGCACGAGCAGGGCCATCACCTCGCCGAGGTCGTCCTCCGGCCCGAGGGAGGCGTGCAGGGCGGCGGCCTCCAGGTAGCGGGGCAGGGCGTTTCGCGGAGGGTGCAGGGCGGCGGCGCGGAAACGCTCGCGGGCGTCCACCGGGCGGCCGGCGTCCATCAGGGCGCAGCCGTATTTCACCAGCAGGAAGGCGTTGCGGGGGTCCAGGCGCAGGGCCTGCTCGTAGGCGGGCAGCACCAGGTCGGACTCCTCGACGTCCGCCAGCGCCTCCGCGTAGCGGGCCGTCGGCGGGTCGTTCACCAGGGCGTCCCGTTTCACAGCGTTGCGCAGGATGGGCCGGGCGGACTCCCGGGCGTGGCTGAGGGCCATGCGGTACTGGGTTTCCGACCGGTCAAAGCGCAGGTAGCCCTCGGCGAACCACAGGGAGAGGCAGAAGAAGACGCACGCGGACACACAGTAGCGGAAGGTGCGCCGGTTGCGGCGCAGCCGCGCCACGTCGCCGACGGAGGCGCCGTCGTGTCCGGGCGTCCCGGCGTCCATGCCCTAGGCCTCGCCGCCCATGAGCCTGCGGGCGATCTTCTTGCCCTCCTCCACGCCGGGCTGGTCGAAGGTGTTGACGCCGTACAGCCTTCCGGCCACGGCGGTCTCCACCTCCATCATGTAAAGGAACTGCGCCACGGTGTTGGCGTTGAGCACGGGCAGCGTCACCTGGATCACGGGGCGCGCGGCGGCCTTGAGGGCGTCCATGGTGCCGCGCAGCTCGGCGGCCATCAGGCGGTTCATGCTCTTCCCGCGGAGGTAGTCCAGCCCGGGCACCTGGGGAAGAGTGTCCGCGATCTTCAGACTGGTCCCGAACTTGGCCACCTCGATGACGTTGAAGACCTTGTTGTTCGGCCCCTCGCAGTAGAGCTGCACCTGCGAGTGCTGGTCCGTGGCGCCGAGGGCCTTGATGGGCGTCTGCCCGGTGAAGGCCTCCCGGCCGTCGAGGCCGAAGCGCTTGCCGAGGCTTTCCGCCCAGAGCTGGCGGTACCAGTCCGCCACGTCGCGCAGGCCGTCGGCGTAGGGCATCATGACCGACATGGTCTTGCCCTTGCGCGTGTCGAGCAGGTACTGGAACACGGCGCGCAGGCAGGCGGGGTTTTCCTCCAGGGAGGCCAGGGAGCACCGCGCGTCCATGGCGGCGCAGCCCTCGCGCATGGCGTCGAGGTCCATGTTCAGCATCGCCGCGGGGAACATGCCCACGGGGGAGAAGACGGAGAAGCGCCCGCCCACATTGAGCGGGATCGGGAAGGAGACCAGGCCGTAGGCGTCCGCCACGGGGTGCAGCAGGCTCTTCGGGGCGTCGGGGTGGCGGGGGCTCGTGGTGACGACCAGATGGTCGGCCAGCGGCGCGCCCTTGAGGGCTTTCTCCAGCTGGTCCACCACGATCATGAGCTGGCTGATGGTCTCCGCCGTGCCGCCGGACTTGGAGATGACGTTGAAGAGGGTCTTCTTCGGCGGGCACAGGCGCAGCATGGCCTTGAAGGTCACGGGGTCAATGTTGTCCATGACAAACAGCCGCGGGCCGCGCCGCTTGCCCCGCGAAAGCAGGTTGTAATAGGGCGGGTTGAGGGCCGTCTGGAGGGCCGTCAGGCCCAGGGCGGACCCGCCGATGCCGAGCACCACCAGGTTTTCGTAGCCGAATTGCGCGAAATGCGCGGCCTTTTCCCTGACGTCGGCGAAGGCCGCGTCGTCCTTGTACAGGTCGTAGAAGCCGTACTTGGCCGCCGCCCGCTCCCCGCCGAGGAGGGAGAGGATTTCCAGGGCGCGCGGCTCCAGTTCCGCAAGCTCCGCCGGGCTCACCCCGTGGGCGGCGCCCACGGCGGCGGCTTTGGCCCGGGCCACATTCACTTTGATGTCGAGAGGCTTGGTCATGTGGTTTTTCCTGTTTTTCGGCGCGCGTCAAAGAAGCCGCCGAGTTTTGCCAGCACGGTTTCAGACGGTCCGGCGTCCACGGTCAGGTCGGGGAGGGACTTCAGGAAAATCCTCCCGTAGTATTTGGTTCTCACCCGCCGGTCCAGAATGACCACGGCCCCCCAGTCGGTCCGCCGCCGGATGAGGCGGCCAAAGCCCTGCCGGAACTTGATGACGGCCTGGGGCACGGAATACTCCATGAAGGCGTTTCCTCCGGCGGCCTCAATCGCCCCGGCACGGGCCTCCTGAACGGGCTCCGTGGGCACCCTGAAGGGCAGTTTTGGCAGTATAACACACTGCAAAGCGTCCCCGGCAACGTCCACGCCCTCCCAGAAACTGTCCGTGGCGAAGAGCACGCTGGAGGTGTCGCTGCGGAACTCCTCCAGCAGCCGGGTGCGGGTGGCCTTGCCCTGGCAGAGGGCCGTGATGCCCGCCGCCCGCAGGCGGTCCTCCAGTTTCCGGTGGGCGTGGTTCATGGCGGCGAAGGAGGTGTACAGCACGAAGGCGTGGCCCCGGGTGTGCTCCAGCACCTGCCAGACCGCCTCGACCCCCTGCTCCAGGAAGGCCCGGTCGCCGGGGTCGGGCAGGTCCGTGGGCACGCAGACCATGACCTGGGCGTTGTAGTCGAAGGGGGAGTCCAGCGCCAGGGTCTTCACGCGCTCGCCGGCCACCAGGTTCAGCCCCAGCCGCTGGAAGAAATAGGCGAATTTCCGCTCGACCGTGAGGGTGGCGGAGGTCATGACCAGGGTGGTGAACTGCGGATACACCCAGTCGGCGAGCGGCTTCCCCACCTCCAGGGGGCATCGGACCACGCGCATGTAGCGGTCGTTGTCGCTGTCCATCTCCACCCACCGCACCGTGTTTTCCTGGAGCGTCTCGCTGGTGCACTCGGCCAAGGTGTCCGCCACCGCCTCCAGCCGCATCCGGCAGGCGTTCAGCTCCAGCGCCTCCGACACCAGCGGCGGCTCCGCGTCGTCCGGACCCCGCGGGATGTCGCCGAGTTTTCGGACCAGCGCCTCCAGCACCCGCGACAGCGCGCGGACAGCCCCGACGGCGGGCAGGGTGCAGACCGTGTGCGCCTCCCGGAGTTCGGGCTTTGCCAGCACCTCCTCCGTAAGCCGCCACTTGATTTCCCGGCCGATCTGCCCGCTGAGCGCGCCCGCCAGGTCGCGCAGGGTGGCGAAGACCGCCTCCAGGGCGTCGCGCGCCGCGTCCAGGGCGGGCGCGGCCTCCTTTTCCAGCAGGTCCAGCAGCCGGGCATAGTCCTCCGCCGGGAGCTGGGAGCACTCCCGGGCCAGCTTGAAGCGCACCAGCGGGAAGAGTCCGCGCTCGCGCCCGCCCTCCACGCGGTGGAGGCGGTTCAACTGTGTCCGGGCGCCCATGCGCGTGGCCGACACGCCGAGGTACTCCGTGGCCGAGTCCTCCACGGAGTGGGCCTCGTCCAGAATGAGCCGGTGGAAGGCCGGCAGCACGGCCATGGACGTGAAGTCGTCCGCCTCCTTCTTTACCGCCAGGTCGGAAAAGAGCATGTGGTGGTTGACCACCAGGACGTCCGCGCCCGCCATGGCGCGGCGGGCCTTTCCCACGAAGCACTTCTGCTGGTTGGGGCAGCGCCCCATGGCGCAGGTGTCCGCCTCGCTCCGGATTTTCTCCCACAGGTCGCGGGACGGCACGAAGGACAGGTCGGACAGGCTGCCCTCCTCCGTCGTGCGCGCCCACTCGGCCACCGCCTCCAGTTGCACCTTGGCGGACTCCTCCTCGAACAGCGTCATCTCGGCCAGCGCGTTCCCCAGTTTCCGCAGGCAGAGGTAGTTGTTGCGGCCCTTGACGAGGCAGGCGGCGAACTCCAGCCCCAGCGCCCGCCGGATCAGGGGGATGTCCTTGTGGATGATCTGCTCCTGGAGGTTGATCGTCCGCGTGGAGATGACCACGCGCTCCTTGTTGCGCAGGGTCCACAGGATTGCGGGCAGCAGGTAGGCGAAGGTTTTCCCGACCCCCGTGGGCGCCTCGATCACCGAAAAGCCGTCCCCGTTGAAGGCGTCCGCGATGGCCTCCATCATGGCCGACTGCTGGGGCCGCAGCTCGAAGCCGGCCAGATGCCGCGCCATGGGGCCGTCGGGCCGGAAAAAGGCCTGCAACTCCGCCGCCGCCAGCCGCGCCGCCTTCTTCCGCGTGAACGGCTCCACCACCACATAGACCGAGTGCGCCTCGTTGTCCACGATGAACATGCCGTGGCCGTGGGCGGCGTAGGCCGACGCCAGCGCCAGGTCCGGCCCGCTCGGCGACAGGTTGCCCGACGGGTGGTTGTGGATCACCACGTCCCGGATGTCCAGCCCCTCAAAGAGCGCGGGCACCGTGTCGCTGTTTCCCCGCGCCAGCACGCGCACCGACGACACCCGCCCATCCTCCCCCGGCGTGCCCGCCAGGAAGACCTCCTGCCCGCCCGCCTTGGCGACGGCCTCCTGCACCTGCGCGAGCGCCTCCGGATGGAAGCGCCGCAGGCTGTCTTCGCCTGTGCTGTCGCGGGGCATGGGGGTCCTTCGGGGTGGCGCCGGAGAAAAACCACGGCGCAAATGGGTGAAAAACAGGCCGTAGTATAGCCGAAAGGCGAAACCAGGGCGCGCTGCGCGCGGCCGGAGTGGACGAGGTGGACGGGGTGGACGGGGTGGACGGGGTGGACAGACCACCGGCCTACCGCTCCCACCGCTCCATGTTGTTCACCCGTCCACCTCGTCCACCTCGTCCACCTCGTCCACCCCCCTTCGCCGCATTTTCTGACCACGAATTCTTCATCCGGGGTGCCTTGAGCGGGGGGGAGGGCGTCCTATAGAATCGCCGCAGGGGCGCGGCGCGCGCCCCGGGTTCCGTTTCGGCGTCCGCAGCCCGGAAGGATGAGCAGGATGAAGCGTTTCTTACGGTTTTCCGTTTTGGGTGTTCTGGCGGCGGCCTTGCCGGTTGTCTCAGCGTGCGCGGCGGGCGGCGCGCCGCCGCGTGCGGTCGCCTCGCGGGCGGACAGCGCTCCCGTGGCACCGGAGGACATCGGGGCGGAGGAGGTTGTCTTCGTGAAGCGCAGGCCCTTCTCCTCGGACCATTACTACACGGACATAGACAACGGGACGTCGCCGGACCGTTTTGACCCGGCGAACGGCGTCTATGTGTTCAACCTGCGCACGGGGCAGGAGCGCCCGGTGGTGACGGCCGCCGCCCTGCCCGGGGGCAGCGGGGTCATCGGCAAGATCAGTTTGTCCTTTGACGGCCGGAAGGTGCTCTTCGACTACCGGGAGAGTCCGGCATCGGGCTTCCGCGTCTGGGAGGTGGGCATGGACGGGTCGGGGCTGCGTCAGGTCTCGTTCCCCCCGGCGGACGAGGCGGAGAAGGTCGCCCGCTGGGGCAAGCCCTGGCACACGGACGACATCCACCCGGCCTATCTCCCCGACGGGCGCATCATCTTCTCGTCCACCCGCTGCGAGCGCACGGTGCTCTGCGGCGGCTCCGCCCACCTTACCGTGCCGGTCCTCCACCGCATGGACGCCGACGGGGGGGATGTGGAGCCGCTGAGCGCGAGCCTGGTCAGCGAGTTCTGCCCGTTGGTCCTTGACGACGGGCGGGTCATGTACCACCGGTGGGAGTATGTGGACCGGGGCGCGCGGGTCAGCAAGACCATCTGGTCCATGAACCCCGACGGCAGCCGCCCGCAGGAGCTCTACGGGCTGGCGGACGACACCACCACGGTCTACATGTACCCCCAGCCCCTGCCGGGGGAGGACCGCCGCTTTGTGTGCGTCGGCTCGTGCCACTACCCGCAGGGCGGGTGCCTCGGCGCGGTCATGCTGGTGGACCCCGGCAACGGCAACCGGGAGCGCGGCCCCGACCCGGACGAGGAGGGCTATGTCCAGGGGGATCCCCGTTACGCGGTGACCAACCTGACCCCGCATGTGTTCATCGAGCGGCGGACGGAGCCCGGCTGGCATTTCCTCGCCGAGAACGGGAAGTATGTGCATGACCGCGAGGGCACCTCCGGGCACCTCTACTCGACCCCCTTCCCCGTCGCGGCGGACCGCTTCCTGGTGGCGTTCAAGGAAAACCCCGCCGACCACCGGCAGAAC
This sequence comes from Candidatus Hydrogenedentota bacterium, assembly GCA_033813475.1. Lineage (GTDB taxonomy): Bacteria > Hydrogenedentota > Hydrogenedentia > Hydrogenedentales > CAITNO01 > JAAYBR01. The sequence goes on along the minus strand of JAPXRP010000022.1, from coordinate 24,222 downwards.
ACGCCGAACGCCTACGCCCTCTGGCTCCTCGGCGCCGACGGCTCCCACCGTTTCGTGCACGGCGACCCCGCCCTCTCCTGCTGGCACCCCCTGACCGTGCGCGCGCGGAAGACCCCGCCGGTGATTCAGCCGCAGACAAACCCCGCCCTCGCCGCGGAGAACGAGGCGCTGTGCGTCCTCGTGAATGTCTACACGGGCATGGACGGCGTCACCCCGGGCACCATCAAGTGGCTGCGCATCAACGAGGCGGTGCCCCGCTACTGGGACACGGCCCGCCGCTGGGACCCGAGTCTCAGCAGCGCGGGATGGAAGGCCGCCCTGTGGCCCCGGGTGCAGTGGGGCGTCGTGCCGGTGGAGGCCGACGGCTCCGCCTACTTCCGCGTGCCCGCCAACCGGAACATCTTCTTCCAGGCGCTGGACGAAAACTTCATGGAGGTCCAGCGCGAGCGGACCTATGTCAACTACAAGCCCGGCGAAACCCGCTCCTGCGTGGGATGCCACGGCCAGCGCAACCGCTCCGAGCATCCCCTTCTGGAGGGCGGGCAGCCCCTCGCCCTGCGCCGCGCCCCCAGCGCGCCCCAGCCCCAGCCCTGCGACCTCGCCGAAAACGGTGGCGACGGCCGCGCCGGACAGGTCATCCACTACCCCACGGACATCCAGCCGGTCTTCGACGCGAAATGCGTCTCGTGCCACGGGGAGAAGGACCCCGCAGGCGGCCTGAACCTGCGCGGCGACCTGACGCTCTACTACAGCGTGTCCTACGAGGAGCTGGGAAAGCGCGAGCTGGTGGGCCCGCTCATCTCCGAGTTCACCTCGTACTCCAAGGGCGACCAGGGCAACTTCAACGGCGCGTACCTGCCGCCGAAAAGCCTCGGCGGGCACAGGAGCGAGCTGATCACCCTGCTGTCCGACCCCGGCCATCCCAAGAACGCCAAAGAGAACCACGCCGCCCTCCTGACGGACCGGGAAAGGATGGTCTTCCGCCGCTGGGCCGACACCAACTACCAGTTCTACGGCAGCTACTACGGCCGCCACCACTCCGACTGGGCCAACCCCGAGAAGAAGGACCGCGACTACAACGTGGCCGATTTCAGGCGAAAGGCCACCTTCGACGAGGCGGTCAGCATGTTCGCCCCCGAGTGGCACCGGTAACAGTCACTAAGCACGGACTAGGGTGGTGTAAGGAGAGACAGTATGATAGAAGCTGAAAAGCCAAGGGAAGACCACCTGAAGGCATGGTATAGCCATGTCAAGCAACCAGAAAACATGAATTCCCGCATATGGCGCTATATGGATTTTGCGAAGTTTGTGTCAATGCTTGAAACACAGTGTTTGTTCTTTTCGCGGCTGGATTGCCTTGGAGACCCATTTGAGGGAACCGTTACCACACCGCATAATGACCGTTTTCTTTCACGAGTCACAAGCAAGAGTCAACGAGAAGAATTTGAAAACATGTGCAAAATAGTGAGAACGCATATATTTGTATCTTGTTGGAATTTATCTGAACATGAAAACGATGCCTTGTGGAAGATTTACGGACTAAGCAAAGAATCAGTAGCCGTTAGGACGTCGTATGGTAAACTGCGATCCGTCCCCAACGTCAAGGCTGGAAAAGTTGAATATGTTGACTATAAATCATATTCAACCGATATGCCCGTTGCAGAGTGCTTTGCAATGAGAAAACGCCTATGCTTCTCCCATGAGAATGAGGTTCGAGGACTATTGTGGAAGACAAATCGAATTATCCATAAAGGCGAAACGATTACAAGCACAGAACTTCCAAATGAGTTTCCAGGAATACCCGTCCCCATCTGTCTCGCCGACTTCATTGAGGAGGTTGTTGTTCACCCTCAATCAGAGACGTGGTTCTTTGATCTCGTTAGAAGCCTAGTGGATAGATATGGAGTAGGGGTCAATGTGAAGCGATCGGAGTTGCTCGAAACTCCTCGTTACAGCGGTTTCGGCTTTCCCGCAGAGGATTGAATCCTCCACTAGTAAGTCGCAATGATTTGATGACGCACCTTAGGTTATAGGAATTTTTTCTAGGCGTCCTATGCGCAATAGGGTGAAGGAATTCAGCTTGGGCCGTTATGATTTCTAATCCTTGCTACGGCGCCGCTTCCTCGTTTCCGCCGATGCAAGCGGGGCGGTCAACTGCTCATACAACTGAAACAGGTACTCGACCCGCTCCCGCTCGCTGTTGAACGGCGCGGCCCGGTAGCACCGGTCCACCGCCCGGTCCAGAGCCTGATGCGCTTTGAGAAGCGGTGCGGGCATGGTAAGAGGATCATAGAGGTCGGCCAGTGTCGCGCCTTTGTCGACGAAGCTATGGCGGACATTTAGTAACCGAGTTGAAAGTTCGACAACCCTCGACTCTTTCGCTGTCGAGGCAGAAATTGGCCAAGGAAAAGTGTTGTAAACAAGAGAGGCAGAGTACTGATATCTCGACTCTAGCCTTCCCGCAACAGCACGCATCCAAGCCATATGCATGCTAGACTGAATTACTCCCAAAACAAAACGACTAGGCTCGCCGACAACATATAATTTGTTGCTAGCAATTACCTCTGATGGCAAGTAAACGACCGGGATGTAATCTCGGGTTTCGGATGAGACTTCAGGGACTGCAATATAGTCATTTTCTGGCTGAGAAATAAAAAAATACATGTGCGGAGTTCGTGCAGATTCACGAGTTGGTTCAGCGGAGCTAGACGCCCTAAAAGTTTGCACACGCGCTATTCTGTCAAGAATTGGCTTGATATGCCTGTACTTATTCGGAGGCGCGTTATTCAACCAAAGACACCAGCGCATCCCGCCTTGAATCAACTCCTCAGAGCCCAGATATTGGCGAATTAACTGGGCTGATTCAGGAAAATCCTTTATTAGCTCATCGCGCTCATCGCGTTGGAGTATTAGGTTGCCGCCATCTGATGGTTTATTTCCGCAGCGCATTGTTGGCTGCCCACATAGTGGTTTAGTGCTTTTTCTAATAACCGGCCCCTTGTGTTCCGTTAAATAGGGGCTTATATGTGATACTTTGCATTCAGTCAGCAGCTTCTCGTCCTTGTCTCTATATTCAAAGATGCGTTTCTCGCCCGATTCAACTATTGAGAATCCGATTATCACCACATGAACGTGAGCTGCGCCCCGCGCATCACTCTTCCATCGGAATGTTCTATACGCAAAGATTATTACTAGGTGCATGCATTCAAGAAGGTGTGGCCAAAGAATTGAAACCTGCTCGCCCTGGGTGATTGAATTGGTTGAGACGAACGCCGTTTTTATTGAAGGGTTGTTTTGCATGTATTCTGCTGCTATACGATACCATGCTGTAACATAGTCAAGGTCGGAGCAATTCCTCACATTCTTGTGAACGTCTTTCATCTCTTGTTTTTGCTGCTGAGACTGATAGTGTTTTCCAACAAAAGGCGGATTTCCGAGGACATACGAGCATTCCCCCGCCGGGAGAAGGTCGTTCCAGTCCATGCGGAGGGCGTTGGCGCAGCGGATGTGGGGGGTGGCTTTGAGGGGAATGCGGTGGAACATGACGCCGGTGCTGAGGCCGAGCTCCACGTTCATCTGGTGGTCGGTGAGCCAGAGGGCGGTTTCGGCGATGCGGGCGGGCCATTCGCCAATCTCAATGCCGTAGAACTGGTTGACGTCGGTTTTTGCCCAATGCCCACCCTCGCCCAGGTTCATTTCCTGCACTCGGTTGCTGAAATCGTACAGGGCATCAAGGGCGCGGTGTTCGAGACGGCGCAGTTCCCGGTAGGCGATGACAAGGAAGTTGCCGCACCCGCAGGCGGGGTCGAGGAAGCGGAGCCCGGCGAGCTTTTCGCGGAAGGCCTCCAGCCGCTTGTTACGGTGCCCCGCGCGGTTGTCCTTTCTGATTTGCTCAAACTCCGCGTGGAGTTCATCCAGAAAGAGGGGGCGTATGAGCTTGAGGATGTCGCGCTCGGAGGTGTAGTGGGCGCCGATCTGACGGCGTTCCCGACTGTCCATGATGCCCTGAAACAGGGAACCGAAGATGGCGGGGGAGATGCGCGACCAGTCAAACCGGCAGGCGGCGATCAGGCTGTTGCGCATGTCACTGTTGAAACTGGCGATGTGGAGGGAATTGGCAAAAAGGTCTCCGTTGATGTAGGGGAACTCTGCCAGGTCCTCGTCCAGGTGGGGACTCCGCCTCTCGGGCGGTGTGTTGAGCACCTCGAAGAGGTGGTTGAGCTGCGCGCCCAGGTCGGAGCCGTCCTCGCGGGTCCGGTTCTGGAGGAACAGCTCAAACTGGTTGGTGTCGAAGATGCCGGTGTCGTCGGCAAAGAGGCAGAAGAGGAACCGCACCAGCAGCCGCTCCAGTTCGGAACCTGTGTAGTTGCCCGCCTCGATGGTGTCGTGAAGCCGCGCCATGATGGCGGCGGCCTCAAGATTCGCGGGGTCTTCCTCGCCGAAGGTGTGCGTCTTCTGTCCGAGAAAGAAGGCAAAATGCTTGATGTACTTGTGGAGGTCCTGAAGGGGGAACTCGAACACCCCTTCCCCCTCTTCCCCCTCCAGATCGTAAAGCACCATGCGGGCGAAGTCGGAGACGATGACATAGCGGGGGATTTCGCTTTCCCGGCCCGAGGAGGCGAGTTCCCCGATATAGGCGAAGGCCTGGGACTCCGCTTTGTCCAGGGGCTGTCCGGCGCTCTTGTGTTCCGCCAGCAAAGTGCCCGGCCAGAAAAGGTCAATGCGGTGATGGGTGTTCTTCAGGCTCTTGACCCGCTCCTCGAACGAGGCCACCAGCCGGCGCTTCTTTCCGAAGACGGTGAAGAACTCGTTCCAGAAGGTCTGCGCCTCGGCGCGCTCATCCCCGACGCCCTTCCAGTCCCTTGAGAACGTGATGGCACGCGACCGTATCTCGTTCCAGGAAAGGCTCTGCATGCGCTGTCTCCTCCCGACCCTGCCGGTTCATACCTAACAACGATTTGCTGTGTGCGGCTGCCCTCCGGTGTGTGTCCCGGCGTGGAAAGGCCGCCGGGACGGCGGCGCTACGGAAGACAGACGCCTCACGAACCCATTATCCCTGTTCGCATTGATGGGGTCAAGATTGACGCAAAGGCGCCTCTACTTGACGAGGATGCGGGTCGCGGCCACGGGGCCTTGCTTGGCGCCCCCAGCGCGCCCCAGCCCCAGCCCTGCGACCTCGCCGAGAACGGCGGCGACGGCCGCGCCGGGCAGGTCATCCACTACCCCACGGACATCCAGCCGGTCTTCGACGCGAAATGCGTCTCGTGCCACGGAGAGAAGGACCCCGCGGGCGGCCTGAACCTGCGCGGCGACCTGACGCTCTACTACAATGTGTCCTATGAGGAGCTGGGGAAACGCGAGCTGGCGGGCCCGCTCATCTCCGAGTTCACCTCCTACTCCAAGGGTGACCAGGGCAATTTTAACGGCGCGTACCTGCCGCCGAAAAGCCTCGGCGGGCACAAGAGCGAGCTCATCGCCCTGCTGTCCGACCCCGCCCACCCCAAGAACGCCCAGGAGAACCACGCCGCCCTCCTCACGGACCGCGAGCTGATGATCTTCCGCCGCTGGGCCGACACCAACTACCAGTTCTACGGCAGCTACTACGGCCGCCACCACTCCGACTGGGCCAACCCCGAAAAGAAGGACCGCGACTACAACGTGGCCGATTTCCGACGGAAAGCCACCTTTGACGAGGCAGTCAGCATGTTCGCCCCCGAGTGGCACCGGTAGGAAGAGGGGTTTACTCACACGGAGCCACAGAGCCCACAGAGAAAACAGGACATAGCGCCAAGAATAAGGTGCACTGCAGATTTCTTTTCTCCCAAAACAAACACGAATCAGCCCGTCACCCGTGTATTGTGTTGTTCCGTGAGGAGTCTCTTGGCCGTCCTTGCATATCTGGGATTGTTCGTGTCTCCTTCGGTCGTGTTCAGCCTGCCTGCCCGGCTTGTGCATGATGTATGGCCTGCCGCGCAGTCCGTGCTGCTGATCATCGAAGGTGTCTTCACCATCCTCCTGTGGTGCGCCTTTGTGGCAGGGCTTCGCCGCAGAAAAGAGCTTTCCGTGGACGCACTGGTCGGCGCCTTGGGCCTGTCCAGCGCATTCATCCTCTTGTGTGTGTTTTTCTACGTCTTCTGACAGCGCCCCAAGCATCCCCGTTACAGGCATCTCCAGTGCCCCGAATCCCCTTCTTGTTTCTCCGTGCGCTCCGCGTCTCCGTGTGAGTCAAAAAATGGCCCGTGCCTCTACTTGACGAGGACGCGGGCCGCGGCCGTGGGGCCTTGCGCGGTTCCGGCGCGGAGTTTGATCCAGTGGCCGCCTTCGGGCTCTTCGATCGGGGCTTCGGGGAGGGTCAGGGTGGCATCAAGGGGGATGCGCTCGCCGGGGGCAACGCGCAGGGGGATGGTGTCGGGGGTGAGGGCCCAGCCTTCGGGGAGGGACTCGGCGCGGAGTTCGCCCTCGAAGTCTTTGTCGCCGAAGTTGTAGGCGTGGATGCGGATGGGGGCGGGTTTTCCGGCGGGGAGGGCGAAGTCGTGCTCGTCGGTCCAGCCGAGGGTGTTGCGGACCACCTCCGCGCCGGGGAGGCTGAGCTGCAGCACGACGGGCAGGGGCGAGGGCCCTCCGCCGCGCCGGGACGGGCGGGGCGGGGGTGTGAGCGGGAGGGTGCCCGCGCCGGCCGCGCCGCGCGGGACGCCCGGCGCCGCAATGCGCGGGACGGTGAGGAAGACCGGGGCGGACACGGCCCTGTCGGGCCGTTGCACGGCGCGGCCGAGGTAGTCATGGCAGACCGCATCGGGGGCGAAATCGGCGGGCAGGGGCCAGGGGGCCTCGCACTTGCCGCGCTCGGCCCAGTCCACGGGGCGCTCGGCCCAGACCACCACGACATCGTGGGGGTCCGCGCCCTCCGGTGACCGGAAGGCCACCACGCGGGTGTCGGGCTGGCCGGGCGGGGTCCACGCGCCGAGGCATTTTTTGCCCGCGAGGCGCCGGCCGAGGTGGGCGAGGGCCACATAGCCCGGCCGGGGCGTCATGTCCTCGCGGAGGAGGCCGAACTGGATGCGGTTGCCGCCGTGCTCCTCCTTGTACTGGCCGAGGATGAAGTGGAAGCACTTTTCCGCGCCGGCGGCGAGGGCCTGGGCGTACTGCTGGACGACGAACTGCGCCTTGAGAACCGCGTCGGCGGGGGGCAGGTCGAGGTGGGGCATGCCGGGCGGCGAGGCGATGCCCCGGTCGCTTTCGGTGACCCATATCCGGCGTCCGGACGCGGCGTCGAGCGCGCCGGCCCACAGGCGGTCGTAGTCATGGCACCAGTCGTAGGAGTGGATGGCGTAGACGTCAAAGTACGGCCAGGTCTCATTCTCCAGCACACTGCGGACGAGGCCGGGGGTGTTGACCCCGGCGATGGGCTGCCAGAGGACGGTGGGTTCCAACCGGCTCGCCTTGAAGCCCAGGAAGGCGGCCTTCTGCCACGCGCAGATGTCCGACCCCGGCCACCCGCCGAAGGATTTGGCGTTGGCCTCGTTCCACGGCTCCCACGCGGGGACCCGCGCGCCGAAGCGGTCCGCCGCCCGGCGGCAGAAGGCGTGCAGTTCTCGGAGGTCCGGCACGCCGTCCGCGTCGCGGACCTGCGGGGGCATGTCGTGGAACACCTGGAGCAGTTTCAGGCCCGCCTTGCTCTGGAGGGTGGCGGTCTCGTCGTAGCGCGTGGTCTCGGGGTAGGGAACGCCCCCGTTCTCCAGCTCGCGCCAGCGCAGGCGGTCGCGCACCCAGCGCACCCCCGCGAGGGCGGCGATCTGCGTCATGGCCCGCCACGCCTCCGGCGCGTCCGGGGCCACCCAGGACAGGGCGACATCCAGCGCCACGGGGGAGTCTTCCGGCAACGGCGCCGGCAGGGGCGGCAGCACGGCGGCGGTGGTCCAGCCGAGGGGGTTCGCATCGGCGTCGCGGAAGACGACCTGATACCAGCCGACCCCCGGGGCCGGTTCCGGCGTCAGCACGCCGTCCGTGACTGTTCCCGTCGCCACCTTACGGCCCGCGTCATCCAGCAGGACGGCGTCGGCGGCGCCCGCCACGGCGGCGGGCACGGGGACGCGGACGGCGTCCCCAATAAGGAAGATGTTTCCCGGCGCGGGGAGGCGCACCGCCTCCTCCAGGGTGTAGACCACCGGCGGGGGCGTCTCCGCGGCGGCGGGCACCAGGGGGCACAGCAGGACGGCGAGGGCCAGAAGACGCGCGGGCATGGGGAATCCTCCGCTCAGGGCAGGCGGTAATACTGCATGGCCTCGGGGATCATCTGCTGGATGGCGGCGATGCGGTTCGCCGGGGCCGGGTGCGTGGAGAGGAACTCCGGCGGGCGCGGGCCGCCCGAGGCGTTCATGCGCTCCCAGAGGGGGACGGCGGCGCGGGGGTCGTATCCCGCCATGGCCATGAGGATGAGGCCGATGCGGTCGGCCTCGTATTCCATGCTGCGGCTGAAGGGGAGGACGACGCCCACATTGGTCACGAGGCCGGCGGACTGGAGAAAGAGGTTGCGCGTCTGGTCGGGCTTTGACGCGAGGGCGGCCGAGAGCGCCGCGCCGCCCATCTCGATGGCGAGGGCCTGGCTCATGCGCTCCGCGCCGTGGCGCGCGATGGCGTGGGCGATCTCGTGGGCCATGATCACGGCGAGGCCGTTGTCATCCTGGGCCACGGGGAGGATGCCCGTGTAGACGGCGACCTTGCCGCCGGGCATGCACCACGCGTTCACCGTGTCGTCCGCCTCGATGACGATGAACTCCCACTGGAAATTCGACGCCCGGCCCTGCGCCGCGAGGTGCTGGTCGGCGGCGCGGGCGATGCGCGCTCCGATGTTCGTCACCCGCGCGTTGACCCCGGCGTCCGCGCACAGCGGCTCCGACTGCTTGACCTCCTGGAAATGCTGCGCGCCGAGGGTGTTCATCTCCCCGTCGCTGACGAGCAGAAACTGGTTGCGCCCCACGAAGGGCACGGTTTCGCAGGCCGTCGCCATCACCAGGACCAGGGCGGCGGACGCCGCCAGGACGCCCCTTTTCCAGCACGGTTTCATGTTCTTCACTCTCCCATGTTTCCGGCGGCGTTGGCCGCGCGGGGTGTGTTTAGTTTCTGGCGGCGCCCTGCCGCTGTTTCCACCGGGGCAGGTCCGGCGCCGGGTCGGGCCGCCGGTGCGACGGCAGCCCCATTCCGCCGGAGAAGAAGGCGGCGTCCTTGCCGAGGAGCGTCTCCAGCAGGGGGCGCAGCGTTCGGGCGCTGGACACGCGGCAGGACTCGGGCGCGTGGACCACCACCTCGTCGTCGTTCGCCATGCGGCAGTGCAGGTAGACGTCGCAGGGGCCTGGATGCGCGGCCAGGGCCTCGGCGACCCGGCGGAGGGTCTCCGGGTTCTGGTGGGGGATTTCCAGCCGCACATGCAGGGCCCGGGTCAGGCTCCTCTCGGCGTCGTCAATGAGCATGATGTCCTCGACGAGGTACGAGAGGCGCTCGTTTCGGAAGTTGGCCCTGGCGCGGGCGATGACCACCATGTCCACCTCCATAAGGTGGGCCTTCTGGCGGAATATCTCCGAGAAGGCGGTCAGGTCGCAGGAGCCGCGCAGGGTCTCCAGGGTGACGAAGGCCATGGGGTCGCCCTTCTTCGTGGACAAGCGCCGGAGGTTGGTGATGACCCCGGCCAGCACGCGCTCCTCGCCCTCGCGGGGCTCCCGGGCCAGCACGGCGGGGGGGGTGGCATAGTGGTCAATGATGTCCCGGTGGAGCCAGAGGGGGTGCGAGGTGATGTAGAGGCCCAGCACCTCCTTCTCCGCCTCCCAGAGCTGGTGGTCCTGCCACTCGGGCAGGTCGGGCCGCTCGTACATGTCGGAGAGGTCCTCCGCCACGCCGTCCATGTCGAAGAGGGAGGTCTGATTCGCCTGCCGGTCGCGCTGGAAAAGCTGGCTCTCGGCCACGGCCCTCTCCAGCACCGCCTCCACCTGGCGGCGGTTCCATCCGGTGCCCAGGAAGGCGCCCGCCTTGTTCAGGCTTTCCAGCACGCGCATGTTGACCACCTGGGTCGGCAGGCGCCGGCAGAAGTCGTAGATGTCGCGGTAGGGGCCGTTGTTTTCGCGCTCAAGGACGATGGCGGCGCAGGGCGTCTCGCCGACGTTGCGCACGGCGCCGAGGCCGAAGCGGATGCACCCGCCGTCCACGGTGAATCCCTCCCCGCTGCCGTTGATGTCCGGCGGCAGCACCTCGATGCCCATGCGGCGGCATTCCTCGATGTAGACCGCCGCCTTCTCCAGGTTGCCCGCCTCCCCGGTGAGCAGGGCGCTCATGAACTCCAGGGGGTAATTGGCCTTGAGATAGGCGGTCTGGTAGGCCACAAGGGCGTAGGCCGCGCTGTGGGACTTGTTGAACCCGTATCCGGAGAAGGTCTCGATCTTGGTCCAGAGGGTCTCGGCGAGGGGCTTGGCGATTCCGTTCGCCACGCAGCCCCTGACGAAGCCCTCCTTCTGCCTGTCCAGCTCCTCCTGCTTCTTCTTGCTCATGGCGCGGCGCACGATGTCCGCGGCGCCCAGGGTGAACCCGGCGCAGGCCTGGGTCATCTGCATGACCTGCTCCTGGTACACCGGGATGCCGTAGGTCTCCTTGAGGACCGGCTCCAGCAGGGGGTGCTCGTACTCGATCTTGGAGGGGTCGAACTTGTTGGCGATGTAGGTGGGGATGAGGGACATGGGCCCGGGGCGGTAGAGGGCGACCAGGGCGCTCATCTCCTCCAGGGACTGGAGGCCGATGTTTTTGGCGAGGTCGCGCATGCCCGGGCTTTCCAGCTGGAAGATGCCCATTGTCTGCCCGGAGCGCAGGAGGGCGTAGGTGGCCGCGTCGTCCAGGGGCAGGTTGTCCATGTCCACCGCCACCCCCCGGTTCCGCCGGATCATCTCGACGGCGTGGTGGATCATGGTGAGGGTGCGCAGGCCGAGGAAGTCCATCTTGAGCAGGCCGATTTTCTCCACGCAGGACATGTCCATCTGCGTCGAGACGGTCTTGGTGTTGTTGTCCTGGTACAGCGCCACATGGTCCGTGAGGGCGTGGTCGCAGATGACCACGCCGGCGGCGTGGGTGCCGATGGACTTGATCGTCCCCTCGAGGCGCCCGGCCAGGCGCCACAGGCGGGCCACCTGGCGGTCCTCGTCCACGAGCCGCCGGATTTCGGCGTCGCCCTCGTAGGCCTTCTTCAGGGTGGCCTTCGGGTCGGCGGGGAGCATGCCGGCGAGGCGGTTCACGTCGTTGAGCGGCATGCCCAGCACGCGGCCCACGCTGCGCACGACGTCCTTCATCAGCATGCGGCCGAAGGTGGCGATCTGGCTGACGTTGTCCGTCCCGTATTTCTTCTTCGCGTAGGCGATCATCTCCGGGCGCCTTTCGAAGCAGAAGTCAATGTCGAAGTCCGGCATGCTGACGCGCTCGGGGTTGAGGAAGCGCTCGAAGAGGAGGTTGTAGCGCATGGGGTCGAGGTTGGTGATGCGCAGGGCGTAGGCGACGATGCTGCCCGCGCCCGAGCCGCGGCCCGGCCCCACGGCGATGCCCTCCTCGCGGGCGTGCTGGATCAGGTCCCAGACCACGAGGAAGTAGTCCACGAAGTTCATCTGCTCGATGACGCCGCACTCGAAGTCCGCGCGCCTCCGGTGGGTTTCCGGCGGCGGGCTGCCGTAGCGCGCCGTGAGCCCCTCCGCCACCAGGTGGCGCAGGTAGGCCGCCTTCTCCCAGCCCTCCGGCACGGTGTAGTCCGGGATGAGGCGGAGCCCCTCGGGAATCACCAGGTTGCAGCGCTCCGCCACGGCCAAAGTGTTTTCCAGCGCCTCGGGCCAGCGCGCGAAGCGGCTGCGCATCTCCTCCGGCGGGCGGAAGAAGAACTCGTCGTTCGGCAGGCGCATCCGGTCGGCGTCGTCCAGCGACTTGTGCGTCTCCAGGCACAGGAGCACGTCGTGGGCCTCGCTGTCCGCCCGGTCCGTGTAGTGGCTGTCGTTCGTGGCCACCGTCAGCAGGCCGCGCCGCGCCGCGATCTTCACCAGCTCCGCGTTGACCCGCTCCTGCTCCTCCATGCCGTGGTTCATCAGCTCGATGAGGAAGTTTTCCGGGCCGAACATCTCGGCGTACTTCGCCGCCGCGCGGTCGGCGGCGTCCAGGTCGCCCCCCAGGATGTGCCGGGCGATGCGGCCGCTGAGGCAGGCGGACGAGAAGATCAGGCCCGCCCGGTGGCGGTCGAGGGTCTCATCGTCCACCCGGGGCTTGTAGTGCATGCCGTCCAGGTGCGCGATGCTGCTGAGGCGGCACAGGTTGTGCCAGCCCTCCTCGTCCCTGCACAGGGCCACCAGGTGCTCCGCCGCCGCGCGCGCGCTCTTGGCGCTCTTGTCCCCCAGGGTGGTGGGGGAGACGTACAGCTCGCAGCCGATGATGGGCTTGATCCCCGCCGCCCGCGCAGTCTGGTAGAAGTCAAAGACGCCGAAGAGCACGCCGTGGTCGGTCACCGCGCACGCGGGGATGCCGTAGTCCTTGCAGCGCGCAATGATCTCCTTGGGCTTGCTCAGGCCGTCCAGCTTGCTGTAGTGCGTGTGGACATGCAGGGGGATATACGTCTCTGACATCAGGTGAACAGCTCCAGCACCATGTCGAGCGCGGCTTCCGCGGTCCGCTTCTTGACGGCGGTGCGCGTTCCGGAGAACCGGAACTCCCGGCACGCCGTCCTGCCGTCCGGGCTGGCCGCCGCGATGTAGACCAGCCCCACGGGCTTCTCCGTCGTGCCGCCGCCGGGCCCCGCGATGCCCGTCACCGCGAGGCCGTAGTCCGCGCCGAGGCGGCGGCGCACCCCTTCGGCCATGGCGGTGGCCGTCTCGGGGCTCACCGCGCCGTTCGCCGCCAGCACGTCCGGCGGCACGCCCAGGATCGTCTCCTTCACCCGGTTGCTGTAGGCAACCACGCCCCCGACAAAGAAGCCGGAGGCCCCGGAGACGTTGGTCAGCAGGTGGGCGATGAGCCCGCCCGTGCAGGACTCCGCCGTCGCCAGCGTGCTGCCGGACTCCAGGAACCAGGTGACGGTCTGCTGCTCAATCGAGGATGAATCAGCCATGCCCTTGTTCCTCCATGAACGCTTCCACCGGCGGCCCGCGCCGCCGGCTGCGCGCGGTGTTTCAGCCCGGTGTCCAGTGTAGCAAACCGGGAGGGGCTTTTCCATCCCGGGCACCGCTGGAAAACAGGCGTTTCCCGCGGGTATCATGGCCCGAACCGGACCGGAGCGTCCGCAAGAAGGAAGGTGCAAGATGTTGAAGGCGAAATGGTTAAAGGTTGTGAACCCCCTGCTGGGACTGTCGTTTCTGATCCAGGCGGGGTCGGGAATCTTCAAGCACTCGCTGCCGCATGACGCCTTTGAGGTGCTGCATGAGGGCGGCGGGTGGGTGCTGGTCGCCCTGGCGGCGGCGCATGTGGCCCTGAATTGGTCCTGGATCCGCGCGCAGATGCTGCCCGGCTCCCGCAAGACCGCCGCCTGAACATAGGAGGAATTCCCCATGACGGGACGGGAACGCATTCTGGCGTGCATGGAGAACGGACAGGCGGACCGGCTGCCGTTCATGCCCATCACCATGATGTTTGCGGCGGACCTGGTCGGAAAGCCCTACGGGCAGTATGCCTCGGACCACCGGGTGCTGGCGGAGGGCCAGCTCCGGGTGGCGGAGCGGTTTGGGGCGGACTTCGTCTCGACCATCTCCGACCCCGCCCGCGAGGCGGCGGACTGCGGGGCGCGGGTGGTCTTTTTTGACGACCAGCCCCCGGCGCTGGACGAGGGAAACGCCCTGCTGGCGGACACGGCTGCGCTGGCGGGATTGAAGGTGCCGGATCCGCTGGGCGGCGGGCGCATGACGGACCGCATCCAGGGTCTGGCGCTGCTGCGGGAACGGGTGGGCCGGGACCTGCTGGTGGAGGGCTGGGTGGAGGGCCCCTGCGCGCTGGCGGCCGACCTGCGCGGCATCAACGCGGTCATGATGGACTTTTTCGAGGACCCGGGGTTTGCCACGGACCTCATGACGTTCTGCGTGGAGACGGCGCTGGGCTTCGCCCGGGAGCAGATCGCGGCGGGGGCGGACCTTATCGGCCTGGGCGACGCGGCGGCGTCGCTGGTGGGGCCGTCGGTGTATGAGGAGTATGTGTGGCCCCTGGAGAGGCGGCTGGTGGAGGGGATTCAGGCGATGGGCGGCCGGGTGCGCCTGCACATCTGCGGGAACACGACCGCCATTCTGGAGGGTATGGGCCGTCTGGGCTGCGAGATCGTGGACCTGGACTACATGGTGTCCATGGCGGCGGCGCGCGAAGCCATGGGACCCGAGCAGACCCTGCTGGGGAACATCGAGCCTGCGGGCGTCCTGCGCAACGGCACCCCGGAGGCGGTGCGGGCGGCGCTGGCGGCGTGTCATGGCGCGTGCGGCGGTCCGTACATTGTGGGGGCGGGGTGCGAGGTGGTGCGCGACACGCCCCACGCAAACCTGGTGGCGATGGCGGAATATGCGCGCGGGGACGGCGGTTTTTGAAGGGGCGACATGGGAGGGGGCCGTCTTTTCTTGCCCCGGTTGACGGTTTCCGAAAACGCATGGTACAGTTTTTGTGGTGGTGAATTAAGAAAGTTTCCCCATGCTCTCGTTCCTCAAAGTAAAATGCCCGCACTGCGGGGCCGAAGGCCATCTGGTGGCGCCGCCCGCCGGCGCCATCGTGGTAGGCGAGTGCCCGAAGTGTGCGGAGATGGTGGTGCTGTTCTGCGGGGAGGTGCTCCCCCTGGAGAAGGCCCGCATGACCCCGGGATCGGAGGAGGCGCGCCGCCACCTGATGGATGTCATCGCCCGCCGCCTGTGGGGCAGGATCAAGCAGGATTTTGCGGAAAAGGCCGCCGGGGAACCGCCCGGGGCATCCTCACCCCCGGGAAACGCGCCGCACTTCATGTCCGACGGGCCGCCTTCCCCGGAACCCGGCGCCCACGCGCCGCGTTCGGAGCGGCCGCGTCCCGAGGCGCCCCGCGCGGAGAAGCGCCGTCCCGCGCCCGAGGGGGGGCGGTTCAAGGGCAGGGGGCCCATCACGCGGGAGGAGATGGAGCATTACACCCGCGTGGAACTGGACCTGCTGGACGACAAGGAGTTTTTCAAGGCCACCTTCGGCTGAGGCCGGGGCTTTTTCCCTTCCCCGATCACGAGGAGGGCGGGGTCTGTTCCGCCGCCGGGGCGGTCTCGGGGGCTGCCTCCGCCGCGGCCTCCTGCGGGGGTTCCACAACGGCGGGCACGGGCGGCCGGTCTTCGGGCCGCAGGAAGAGCCGTTTCAGGTCGTATTCCACGAAGTGCTGCTTCGAGGCGTCCTGCCCGTCCTTCGCGTGGGCGACCCACATTCTCAGGTTCGTGCCGTCCGTCAGCACGGCGTGCAGGTTGGTGTCCACCATGGCCGTCGCCTTCAGAATCTCCAGCGCGGCTGGGGCGTCTATCTTCCCATACTGCTCCTTCACCCGCGTGGCGATGCCCTTGTACCGGTGGTCGTAGGAGTTGGAGCCGTAGGGCAGGTCCGGCGCCTTGGCGCAGCGCTGGAGCGAGCGCACCGTCGGGTCCATCGCCTCGTCGGCCCGGAACACGGCGTCGGGGATGCGGATGGCGTATTCCACCGTCTCCTTGGGGTCGTCGGGGCCGAAAATGGCCACCTGGTTCGCCGTGGTCTCGTAGGCGCGGGCGTCGGGCGCCTTGCCGTCGGACACCACATAGTTGTAGCCCACGGTGTGCTTCACGCTTTTGACCAGGCGGGTGACCTCGTCGAGGTTGGGGCACTCCTCCAGCATGCGGCGCATGACCAGCTCCAGCGGGAGCCCGCGCAGGGAACCGTCCGAGGTGACGGCGCCGATCTGGCTGATGGTGATCTGCTCGCGGTTCATGCCGCTGAGCACGCCGATCATGCCCGCATACCCCGCGGAAGCGAAGGGGACCAGCCCTTCGGGCTCGTAAATCGCCAGAATGGCCGTGTCCTCGAGGCCCGCGTCCAGGATCCAGTCGAAATTCCGGCCGTGGTACAGGGTGCCGTCCACGGTGGCGCCGCCCCAGACGGCGAAGGCGCTGCATCCGCGCTCCGTGATGACGGAGATGACGCTTCCGCGCCGGATGGTCTGAAGGTCGCAGCCGGACGCGTCCGCCAGCCCCTCCATCTCCCGCTTGTACCGGTCGGGAATGTAGGGCGAGCAGAGCTGGTAGGTGATGTCGAGGATGAGGTTGGCCGCGAACTTCGGCAGGCCGACCTCCTGTTTCGCCCGGTCCAGCATTCCGTCAAACCGGGCCAGGGTCAGCAGCACCTTCTCCTTGGCGAAATGTCCCCGCTGGTAGCCCATCTCGTAGGGGGTGCCCTTGAGATGAATGACCAGGGTGCCGTCCACCTCCTCGGACCAGCCCTTGGCCGCCGGGTCCACGGTCTCTTTGGGTCCCCGGCCCGGATGAAGCCAGAGCCAGCCGCCGGCCGCCAGAATCAGCAACAGCCCCGCAAACCCCAGAAACAGCCGCTTGAGAAAACGCCGCATATAGCTCCTTCCACCGGGGCGGACCCCGTTTGTCTGCAAATATGATACCCCCCGGCTTATGACCACGCACCTTTTCCTCCGGTTTCCCGAAAATTCGCTATACTGCGGGGGGACGGACAACCGGAAAGGGCGTTACATGGACACGCGAACGTTGAACGGACTGAGCCGGCGCGGGTTTCTGGCCGGGGCCGCGGGCGGGGTGCTGGCGGCGGGAATGCCGGCCGGGCGGGCGGCGGCCGCAGAGGGGGGCTGGGTGCGGCTGGGCGCGCCGGTGCCCCTGGAGGGGGACGATCCGGCGGCCTGGGCAAAGGCCCACCGCGCCCTGGGCTACCGGGCGGCCTACTGCCCCGACGTCCCCCTGAAGGACGCGGACCGCCTTCGGGCGGTGGAGAAGGCCTTTGCGGCGGAGGATGTGACCCTGGCCGAGGTGGGCCGGTGGTGCAACCTGATGGACGCCGACCCGGAGGCGCGGAAGAAGAATCTGGAGCGGGTCACGGAGGGGCTGGCGCTGGCGGAGGCCGTCGGCGCGCGGTGCTGCGTGGACATCGCCGGGTCGTTCAACAAGGAAAGCTGGTTTGGCCCCCATCCGGACAACCTGTCCCCGGCATTCTTCGATGCCGCCGTTGAAAACGCCCGGAAGATTATTGACGCCGTGAAGCCGTCCCGGGCGAGGTTTGCCTACGAAATGATGGGCTGGGCGCTGCCCGACAGCGCGGACAGCTATCTTGCCCTCGTGAAGGCCGTGGACCGCCCGGGTTTCGGCGTCCATCTGGACCCCTGCAACGCCATCAACTGCCCGGCGCGCTATTACGGGAACACGGCGCTGCTCAATGAGTGTTTTGACAAGCTGGGACCGTGGATCGCGAGCTGCCACGCCAAGGACCTGGCTTGGGAAGTGGAGATGAACATCCATTTCCGCGAGGTGGTCCCGGGAACCGGCACGCTGGACTATGCCACGCTGCTCCGGCGGCTGGCCGCCCTGCCGCAGCAGCCGCCCCTCATGCTGGAGCATCTGGCCTCCCACGAGGAATACCTGGAGGGCGCGAAGCATATTTTTGGCGTCGGCGCCGGCATCGGCGTCCGGTTTGAATGAACGGTTTGGAATCAAAGGAGTGATCGGTGATGCCTGTTTCGCTGTGTGAAGGCGTGTTCTGGGTGGGGGCGGTGGACGCGGGCCTGCGCGATTTCCACGGGTATGAGACGGACCGGGGGACGACCTACAACGCGTACCTCGTGCGGGACCGCGAGACGGCCCTGATTGACACGGTGAAAAAGGGCTTCGCGGCCACGCTGCTGGCCAATGTCGCCGAAATCGTCCCGCTGGACAAAGTGGACTGGGTGGTGTGCAACCACGCCGAGCCGGACCACGCCGGGTCGCTGCCGGAGGTCATGGCCGCCCTGCCCAACGCCACGCTGGTCTGCACGGAGAAATGCCGCCAGACCCTGGCGCTCTTTTTCGACATGGCCTCGTGGAAGGTCCGGATCATCGGGCCGGGCGACACGCTGGCCCTCGGCGACCGGACGCTGGAGTTTGTCCAGACCCCGCTCGCGCACTGGCCGGAGTCCATGTTCACGTTCCTGCCGTCGGACGGGGTCCTGTTCTCCATGGACGCCTTCGGCCAGCACTACGGCACGCCCGAGCGCTTTGACGACGCTTCGGACCTGGACGCCGTGATGGACGAGGCCGCCGCCTATTACGCGAACATCCTGCTGCCCTTCGGCACGCCCACGGCGAAGGCCATGGCGGCGGCGGAGAAGCTGCCCATCCGCATGATCGCGCCGTCCCACGGCGTCATTTGGCGCGGGCATCTGGACAAAATCCTCGCGGGCTACAAAGCCTGGACCTCTGGCGCCGTTTGCAACAAGGTGGTTGTGCTGTGCGACACCATGTGGGGCGCCACGGAGCGCATGGCGGAGGAACTGGTCGCGGGCGCAACGGACGCCGGGGCGGAGACCGTCCTGCTGCCCGTCCGCAAAGCCTCGCTGACCCGGATCGCCCGCGAGGTCATGGACGCCGCCGCCGTGGCCGTCGGCTCCCCCACGGTGAACGGCGGCATCATGCCGCAGATGGGCGCGGTGCTCACGCACCTCCAGGGGCTGAAACCGGCCCCCAAGGCCGCCGTCGCCTTCGGCGCCTACGGCTGGGCCAAAGGTGGCGCCGAGGGCGTCCAGACCGTGCTCGAGGCCATGCGCTGGGAGATCATCGCAGAACCCCTGCGCGTCCAGTACCGCCCCACGGAAGACGACCTACGCCGCTGCCGCGAGACGGGCGCCCTGCTGGCCCAAAAAGCCGCCGAAAAGGCCGACGCGGGCAAATAGGGGACAGTGCGCGGGCATTGCGCCGTTCCTGTAGGGGCGAATCATCATTCGCCCTCTTCGCGTTCAGCCATACGCGTCCCCCGCGCGCCTTGACAACCGGACCAAATTAAGTCTATATTTGGTTCACACGCGGAGAACGCCCCCATGAACCTGTCCAGCCAGATCAAGCCCATCAGCTACCTGAAAGCCCACGCCGCCGACATTGTGCGGACCCTGGGGGAGCAGGGCGGACCCCTGGTCATCACGCAGAACGGCGAGGCCAAGGCGGTCCTCCAGGACATCCAGAGCTACGAGCGCATGCAGGAAACCCTCGCCCTGCTGAAGATCCTCGCCCTGGGACGCCGCCAGATCGAGGACGGGCGCGTGGTCCCCGCCGCGGACGCCCTGCGCACCCTGCGGGACGGGCTCGCGAAATGACCTTCGACGTCTTGCTGACGGAGGACGCCCTGCGCGATCTGGAGGACATCACCGCCCACATCGCCGCGCACGATTCCCCGCAGGCGGCCCGCCGGGTCCTCGACAAGATTTCCGACGCCGTCACGCGGCTCTCCGAAATGCCCGACCGGGGCAGCTTCCCCCCCGAACTCCTCGAAACCGGCATCCGCGACTACCGTGAAGTCCGGTTCAAGCCCTACCGCATCCTCTACGCCGTCACCGAAAACCGCGTCCACATCCTCCTCATCGCCGACGGCCGCCGCGAACTGCGCGCCCTCCTCGAGCGGCGGCTGTTTTCCGGGTAATGCGGGAGGGTTGCCGCTACCCCCTTTGATGGGCTTGCTTTCTCCCCTTTCTTCAGATAGACTGGTATCAGACCGGTCTGACTGGAGGCTTGTATGGACAGTGTTGGCGCGTATGAGGCGAAGACACGTGTGCTGCGGCTGCTGGAGCGGGTGGCCCGGGGGGAGCGGGTTGTGGTGGACAACTCCGTGGTGGTGGCGTGGTGTTTCGAAGGGGAGGATGACGCCTACGCGCTGAGGGTGCTGGACAGCCTAGCGGAGGGGGAGGAGATGATCACAAACCTAGCGAACTGGTTGTAGACGAATTATTACGCACTATTTTCTAGGCATATCGAAAATAAATAAAGGGGCTCATCATGATTTTGGAAGATGACGATAGTATTCTACAGGCAGAATTGCGGTTTGACTGGAAAGGAACCTGTGGATTTGAAGGTGGGTCAAAGAATCTGTATAGGTTATATATTGGTATGGACCGACGCATCCTCTGCGAGTTGCCGTTTACATCCCACCACAAGATCAAATTCCAAACAAGCCTTGGCTCACATCAACTTTTCCTGAAGAAAGGCCTGATGCCATCAGCGTTTGAAGATGATATGAATTCTCCGCCCTCTCGCATTAGTGGAATATTCTCATCGTTTCGCGTTTTTCGTCTGGATATTAATATTCCCGGTGTATATAATATTGATATCCAATATAATTATTGGGGGCAATACATCAATCCAAAGAAGACGTTAAGTATTAATCTTCTATCGTTTCGCCCATGCGAGATGAGCTCTCTCCCCTCCGGATCGTGGCAAGGTCCGGATAGACTGGCTGTTTCTACTATTGTGAATCGGCAAAGTGAGAGTAGTTTTCTGAAAGATCTTCGATTTTTATCGAGTGCGACATTAAACACGATAAAGTCTGGAGCAAGAAGACTCAATGCGCCATCCTTTAGTCAAGCTATCATTGACGGAACGAATGTGATTATGTGTGAGAACTCTGGGACAGCAAATCTTGAAATTCTTCTTGCAATAACAAGCGAGCTAAAAGAAAGGGGGATTGATTTTCTTTGCTTCTTTGACGCGTCAACTCGGTATAAGTTAAAAGATGATCAAGGGGAGATGTACAGAAATATATTGGAGGATAGAAACAATTTCATTGAGGTGCCGGGAGGCACTCAAGCTGATGAACCCGTGGTTCAGTACGGGATGAAGAATCCTGATTCTGTAATAATAAGCAATGACCAATATAGAGACTATTTGCCTAACTATGGAATTGCCGATCAGGAGAGTTTCAATAAACGGCGTTCTAGTATTCTGTGTGTACGAGATCGCGTAACGCTGAAAAAGCTGTCGTTGGATGTTGCCATCAAGAGCAGCGCCACTTGATAGGTGAATCAATGGGAATGTAATTATCGTCTTTTCATATATTAAGGCCATCTAGAGATGCCATGAATCGCGTTTGCGTAGAGGAGGAAAAACATCTCTTTCAGGGATAACACTGCAACGAGTTCGCCTCTCAACGATGTCTGGGGTATTTCGATCTTGAAAGGAATCGCCTTACCTGAGCCGGACGGGGATTGCCCATTACAGTGGAGCAGGAGCCGCCGGAGCGGATGCTCACGGAGGGGATCGCTCTCGCCCGGAAGCACGGTCTCACCCCCTACGACGCCTCCTATCTCGACCTGGCGATGCGGCAGGGGCTGCCGTTGGCGACGCTGGACGCCTCTCTGCGGGCGGCGGCGAAGAAATGCCGCGTGCGGCTGTATGCGCCGTCCGCCTGACGGGGAGGGCGGGCGGACAAGGTCCAGGACGCAGGGATGGCGCCGATCCCAAGAAGGGCGAATGATTATTCGCCCCTACGGCGCTGACACCGCAGATGCGAGGGAGAACGTCGGTCCGGTTGTAGGGGCGAATCATCATTCGCCCTTCTTCGCGTTCAGCCAGCGATTGCCTTCCCGCACCACGTTTGTAAACTACACGCCCTCCGCCGCGATCACCCCTCCGGCGTCTTGGCGATTCTCGGTTTCTTGAAGGGGCGCGCGTCGGCCTGGGCGGGGTCGGCGGCGATCAGGCTGTTGTGGTATTCCGTGCGTCGGCAGGGGGGCTGGCGGACGATGCCCTCGCGGCCGAGGAGCTTGGACAGGGCGATGCGCACGAGTTCGACACCGCCGGTCACGACGAGGACGAGGGCCGCGACCCGGTCGGCCATGCGGGGTTTCCCGAAGGCTTTTGTGTAGAGAGCCATGGCCTCGCGGGCCTTTTTCCGGGCGGCGCGGTTGGGGGCGTAGACCCATCCCGCGAGCAGGGACGGGCGGTATATCCGGACCATCTGCTTCATCATGCGCAGGCGGGCGCGCATGAAGGTGTCGGGCGCGGCCTGGCCGTCCGCGGCGGGTTCGTAGCGCAGGGTGGCGGGGTTCCACACCTCGCCGCGCTGCTGGCGGGCCTTGTGCTCCTCGCTCAGCCGCAGGTAGCCCCGGACGGCGGTCAGGGCCATGTTAACCACCCCCGGCCCGCCCGCGCGGTATTTGGCGCGGAAGGCGTCGCGGAGGATGCGGATGTGGTCCGCCGGGTTCTTGAAGTGCGGGTGGTCGAAGTTCAGCTCGCCGGCCCCGTGCTGGAAGCGCGGGGACAGGTCCTTGATCCGCCCCTGCGCGATGAGCGTGTCGTGGAGGGTGGTGGAGGGGATGGCGATGTAGTTCATGAACTGGACCAGGTCGGAGTCGAGGCCGACGACCCAGTCAATGTCCTCGCGGATGGTGCGCTCGTCGTGGTGGTCCTGGAAGAGGATCATGGACGCCTGCACCACGATGCCCTTCGACCGGAGCTCGGCGATCAGGGCGCGCAGGTCTATGTCCTTCGTCTTGGGATGCGTGCTGAATTTGGACTCCACGCCGATCCA
The DNA here is from genome assembly GCA_033813475.1 of Candidatus Hydrogenedentota bacterium. Taxonomy (GTDB): domain Bacteria; phylum Hydrogenedentota; class Hydrogenedentia; order Hydrogenedentales; family CAITNO01; genus JAAYBR01. The sequence goes on along the minus strand of JAPXRP010000022.1, from coordinate 1,707 downwards.
GACCATGCGGATGCCCAGGCGGACCAGGAAGTCCACCCCGACCTTCTGGATGGTCTCGGCGGAGGAGAAGATGTCGAAGACGTAGGGCCGGTTGCGGGCCTCCATCTCCGCCAGCAGCTCCCGCGCGCGCTGCGGCTGCTTGAGGAAGTTCTCGTCCATGATGGAGAAGCCGCAGGCCCGGGCCTCCCGCTCCGTGCGCTCACAGGCCTCAAACACCTCCCGGCCCGTCTTCAGCAGGTGCACATACCGCTTTCCGAACTGGTGAGAGGTGATGCAGAAGGCGCAGGCGTTCTCGCAGCCCAGGCCGGTCATGAGGATGCCGCCGGTGGGTTGCCGCGAGTAGCCGTAGATGTAGTCGTAGGCGGGGCCGATGAGCGCGGGGTGGCGCACGGGGGTCTCCGGGTTCTCGCCGAAGTACTCGCGCAGCCAGCGGACGCCCTCGCCCCGGCAGGCCGCGTCGTGGGGGACCATCTCCTGGAGGTCCGGCAGGACCGTCCCGTACCCGCCGAGGAGAATCTTCATCTCCGGGTGGCGGTCGCGGATGTACCGTGCCATTCGGCGGGCCTTGAACACGTTCGGCATGATGAAGCTGATGCCGATGTGCGTGTAGCCCTTTTTCAGCTCCTCCTTGAACCGCCGCCAGGAGGGGAAGTCGAGGATGGTGGTGTCCACGCCGAGGTTTTCGGCCATGAGGTACAGGCCGAAACTCCAGTAGGACTGGCGGGGCGAATGGACGCCCTGCTCGCGGGTGATCTGGTTGTTCAGCAGCTCCATCTGGCAGCCGAGGCCCTCGGCGTACTCGTCCTTGACGCCGTAGGGTCCGAACACGGAGCACAAAAGCAGTTTGGGGGCTTGCATGGGACAGGTCCTTTCGCGCGGGGCGCGCGTTATGCCGCCGGTCCGCCGTCCGGGGCGCAGTAGGCGCCGTCGTGCCGGTGCTCGTCGCGGAGCAGGCCGTTCAGCAGGGTTTCCAGAATGATCGGAATCTCGTCGCGCAGGGGGTATTCCATGTTCGAGCGGAACCACTTGTGGACCACGCCGTCAATGAATCCCAGCACGCCGTACATCGCGGTGTAGAAGCTCAGGATCTTGAGTTCCCCGGCGGCGTTCATGGCGGCGATGCGCTCCTTCGCCATGGGGAAGTTGGTGATGAGGTACTCGTAGAAGAGGGTGCGCCGCCCGGAGTGGGCGATGATGCCCTCGGCCTGGATAAGGCGGTACAGCGCGTGGTTCTCCTCGATGAAGCCCACCCACTCCCGGATGAAGTGCTCCACCGCCCCGCGCACGTTGTCGGACCCGGAAAAGGCGTCCGAGAACCGCTCCACGACCTTCTGGCTCGTCATGAGCAGGAGCTGGTCCAGCAGGTCCTCCTTGCTCTTGAAATGGCGGTAGACCGTGCCCTTGGCCACGCCGGCGGCGGCGGCCACCTCGTCAATGGTCGCGTTGTGGAAGCCCCGCGACGTGAAGACCTCCAGCGCACACTCCAGAATCCGGGCCTTCTTGTCGTCCGCGTCGTCCCGGCGGGGGGCCGCCTCGCGGACCTCCGGCGTGGCGGCGGCGGCCATCAGCTCGCGGAGCAGGGCCGGATCCAGCGGCACCCGCGTGATTCCCAGGGCGGCCGACTCATCCAGGGCGGCCTCAAAGAGTTGCAGGGCTGCGGCGTCCAGCCCCTTTTCCCGCAGGTAGGAAAGGATGTCCGCCAGATAC
>JAPXRP010000021.1:0-35821 GCA_033813475.1 Candidatus Hydrogenedentota bacterium | reverse complement strand
GCTTCGCTCTGCCACCGCACTCCACATAACAGACGGACCCGCCAAGGACGTGCGGGGGCTCCCGCGACATCTGACGCCTGACACGCCTTTCTTCAACGAGATTCCCGCCCCCGGGCGGTCAGGGGCCCGCGATGACGGGTGTTTTCGCGGTCATTGCGAGGAGGCCGTCCCGGCCGACGCGGCAATCTCTTGTCGGAAAGCCCCGGAACTCTCCGCATCTAATGGGTGAGTGAGCGCCTTTGACGGTGCCGGTGCTGTCATTGCGAATCCACGAGGCGTGCCTCTTCTCGAATTGTTGTCCGGTGGTTTGCATTTTCCGGCGGTCAGCCCTGCGGGCGGTGGGGGTCGTCCAGCCGCGCCTGCTCCGCCAGGAGCAGCGCCTCCAGCGACGCGCGGGTCTCGGCGTGGGCCGGGTCGTCCGCCAGGTTCCGCTGGTGCGGCGCCGGGCGGAACCCCGTCAGCTCCGTCACCGTCTCCGCGTGGTGCTCCTCCAGCAGCTCCAGCGGGTTCTCCCGCAGGTTGAACAGTTGTGTCCGGCGCACGGACCCGTCCAGCACGTCGTAGGTGACCAGTTTCCAGTCCCCCCGCTTCACGCACCGCATGCCCGGCTTTGTGCCGCCGCAGTAGGCCCCGTAGAGGACCTCGCGCGCCGTGTCCGCCCGCCCCTCCAGCACGGCGCGGAAACTAACCCCCTCGCAGGTGGCGGGCGCGGCGACGCTTGCCAGGTCGCAGAAGGTGGGCAGCAGGTCCATCAGATAGAGGTTGCCCGCCGCGCGGCTGCCCGGGGCGATGCCCGGCCCGCGCGCGAGGAAGGGCACGCGCCACGAATGCTCGTAGAGGTTCTGCTTGCCCATGAGCCCGTGCCGCCCCACGGCGATGCCGTTGTCCGCGGTGAACACCACATACGTGCTCTCCAGCTCCCCCGTCTCCCGCAGCCGGTCCAGCACCCGGCCGATCTGCGCGTCCATCTCCTCGATGCACGCATACTCCCGGCCGGTCTCATTGCGGACCACCGCCTCCGCCCGCGACCGCATCACGCCCTGCACCTGCTCCTCGTCGCGGAGTTTCGGGTGGCCGTGGGGGAAGGGGTGTTCGGGCAGGTAGTTGGCGGGCAGGGGAGGGGCCGCCGGGTTTACCGGCGCGTCCGGGGCGAGGTCGTTCACCGCGCCGTACCGCGCCAGCCGCTCCGGGTTTGCATTGCGCGGGTCATGGGGAAACGAAAACCCGAGGTAGATGAGGAACGGGTCCCGCGCGCCCTCCGTCCGCCGCCGGTCCAGATGCTCCAGCACCCGGTCCGCGTGCCACGCGCTGCCGCAGTCTCCCGCGTCGTCGCGGCATGTGCGCTCGTGGCGCGTTTTGAACAGCGCGTTCGCCGCCGGATAGCTGTTGCCCTCCTTGCACGTGCGGAACGTGTCATACCCCGCCCGGTTGAACACCGCGGGCAGGCTCTGCTCCGCCAGGTCCGGCGGCACCCGCGCCGGGTCTTTGGCATGCGGGTTGCCCGACCCGGGGATGTGCCACAGCCCCCGCCCCGTCATCAGCATCGTGCGCGACGGCGTGCACACCGCCCCGCTCCACGACCCCATGATGTGCGCGCCGTCCACCGTCATCCCCTCCGCCGCCAGCCGGTCCAGATGCGGCGTCCGGCAGACCGCGTTGCCATAGGCCCCCAGCGAGAACGGCGCCAGGTCATCCGCCAGGATGAACAGGAAATTCGGCCGGCAAGGCGTCACCGCCCGCGCCCGCCCCGCAACCACCGCCGCCCCGGCGGCCCCCGCCGCCCTCAGAAACCCGCGCCGCGAACACTGTGCCATCGTCCCGTCTCCTGGTCCGGTCATGCCGACAGTATGGGCAACCCGCCCCCGCGCGGACAACTCCCCGCACAGTGCGGGGCGGTTCATCCTGGGAACGCCGATCTCCCGATCGGCCTCTTCCAGACCGGCCACTCAGGAGAGGGACGTTCCCAGGGAGACTTGTTTTGCTTCTCTTCGCGGCTCTGTGGCTCCGTGTGAGCATTTCCGGGGGCTTCAACGCAGAGGCCGCAGAGCCGCAGAGACCGGCCGCAGAGGAAAGCAGCCTTTGCGCCAGGGCCTGTTGACACGTCCTGAATGCTGTGATAGTCTGTGCGTGGGAAGGTCGAACCGGGAATAACTAGGGGAATAACTAGAATAACTAAGGACAGGCGCCGTTGAGGTGCCATGTTTGGTTCAGAGAGGTTCTGAGATGAAAATGATTCATGGAACGGTGATAGGCGTGGTTCTTCTTTTTGCCGCATCATCCTGCAGTGTTGGGATGGTGCATAATATCACTTTGGTGAATGGGCTGTATTTGGATGAGGTAGATGGGTTGTGGGTGATCTTAAAAGAGAAGAATGGGGGAATTGATGTTGTGTTAGGCCCGAACGTGATCGAGTATGGCGTTGTAGGCCGATATGTTTACGGCGTCTTGGCAGAAACCGGGGGCGAGTCCAAGGGATATAGATATGGGAAGGGGCATTTCGTGATAGATTCTCACGACTTAAAGATTCAAAAAGATATGACAAAGTTGGAGGTCGAACAACTACTGCGCAATGTCGTCGGAGAGGGAAAACCAATCGTATACAAGCGCGTTTCGTAGAGAAACTAGGGGGACGGTCCGCAGATTACGCAGATGTGCGCAGATGGGGAGGGTGGGAAGCCTGGGAACGCCGATCTCCCGATCGGCATTTGTGAAGACCGGCCAATCAGGAGATTGGCGTTCCCAGGGAGACTTGTTTTGCTTCTCTTCGCGGCTCTGTGGCTCCGTGTGAGTCCCTCCGGAAAAAGAACAAATACGCAGACGGTCCGCAGATGTCGCAGGTGGGGGATAGGAGGGGCCGGGGTCACTGCCCGTCCAGATATCCCTTGATGGCGTGGACAAACTCGTCGCCGAAGGCGTCGGCCTTTTTCTGCCCCACGCCGCTGACCTCCAGGAAGGCTTCGCGGGTGGTGGGCTTGCGCCGCGCCATGTCGCGCAGGGCCGCGTCGCTGAAGATGATGAAGGGGAACACGTGCATCTCCTCCGCCTTCTCGCGGCGCAGGCGGCGCAGTTCCTCGAACAGGACCGGGTCGTGGGGCTCCACATCGGGCCGGACCTTCGGAGCCACGCTCTTTCGCGTCGCCGGTTTGGCGGCGGTCTTGCGGACGGGTTCGGGGGCCGGCTCGGAGAGGAAGGGCGTCACCTCGCCCCGGTGGAGTTCGGTGCCGGGGCCGGTGAGGCGCAGGATGTTGTATTCCCCCTCCTTGCGGAGGAAGCCCTGCGCGACCAGCTCCTCGATCCAGCCGCGCACGGTGCGTGGGTCGTGCCCCTTCAGCAGGCCGTGGGACGGCAGGCGGTGGTGGTCCTTGTTCAGGACGCGCGCCTCGCGGGACCCCGTCAGGATGAGACAGGTGTAGTTGGGCCCCGCCATCCCCTGCAGGTCGCAGATGGCGGAGGTGATGTACCGCCCGATCTCCTGGGCGTCCTCCCGGCCGGCGATCTCGCCGAGGCACACGTCGCAGGCGCCGCAGTTGCCCTTTTTATGCGGCTCGCCGAAGTACTCCACCAGCGCCTTGTGGCGGCAGACCGTCTGCTCGCAGTACCGGGAGATGTCCTGGAGTTTCTTCAGCGCCGTTTCCCGGCCCTCGCCCTCGCCCTTCTCCACGATGCTCCGCCAGAGCTGGTAGTCCGCCGGCGAATGGAGCAGCGTGCAGTCCGCCTCCAGTCCGTCGCGCCCGGCGCGGCCCGCCTCCTGCTGGTAGTGCTCCACCGACTTGGGCATGGCCGCGTGGATGACATAGCGCACGTTCGACTTGTCAATGCCCATGCCGAAGGCCACGGTGGCCACAATGACGTCCGCCGTCTCGTTGGCGAAGGCCTCCTGGTTCTTCCGGCGGTCCGCCTCCTCCATCCCGGCGTGGTAGGGGAGGGCGCGGTATCCCGCGGCGGCCAGCCGCGCGCACAGGGACTCCACATCGGCGCGCCGGATGCAGTAGACCACGCCCGACTCGCCGGGGTGCGCGTCTAGGAGCCCCCGGACCTGGGCGAACATGTCCGTTCGCCGCTGCACCCGGTAGCGCAGGTTGGGCCGGTCAAAGGAGCCGACCAGCACCTCCGGGGCGCGCAGCTCCAGCTCCTGGAGGATGTCGCGGCGCACGGTCTCGGTCGCCGTGGCCGTGAACGCGTGGACCGCCGCGTCCGGAAACACGGCGCGCAGGCTTTTCAGGGCGCGGTACTCCGGCCGGAAGTCGTGGCCCCAGTGGCTGATGCAGTGCGCCTCGTCCACCACGAGAAACGAGACGCCGGCGTTCTTCAGGTACTCCGCGAACTCCGGCTGCACGACGCGCTCCGGGGAGACATACAGCAGTTTCAGCTCCCGCCGCTGGATGGCCTGGTGCGTTTCCCGCCGCTCCTGGGCGTTCATGGTGCTGTCAATCTTCGCCGCGGGCACCCCGTTCGCGCGCAGCGCGTCCACCTGGTCCTTCATCAGCGACAGCAGGGGGGAGACGACCACGGCCATGCCCTCCACGGCCAGCGCGGGCGCCTGGAAGCACAGCGACTTGCCGCCCCCCGTCGGCAGGACGACCAGCGAGTCGCGCCGGTTCAGGGAGCAGGCCATGGCCTCGCGCTGCAGGGGCAGAAAGGTGTCGTAGCCCCAGTACTGTTTGAGAATCTTGTCAAGACGTTCCATGGCCGAAAAGTATACCAGCGCGGCGCGCTCCGCGGCCCGTTGCGTGCCCGGGGGCATGGGCAAGTGGGGGCGCCGCTTGCCGCGCCCGCTCCTTTTCCTGTCCGGCGCCGGGCCGGGGTAAACCAAAATTGACGCGGGCGGGACGGGGGGAGTAGGATTCCCTTGGATACCCGCCGTATGCCGGGGGGCGCGCGGCGGCGCAAGGAGAACGGGTAATGCTGGGAAAACTCCGCGTGCTCGTCGTGGACGACGAGCCGGAAATCAGCGGCATGATCGCCGACTACTTCCGGGAGGGCGGGCATGAGGCCGTCACCGCTTCGAACATGGCCGAGGGGCTGGCGGCGCTCCGGGAAGGCCCCGCCGACCTGCTGGTCACGGACATCGTCTACGGGGAGGGGCCCAACGGCCTTGAGCTTGCCCGGCGCGCGCGGGGGGAGTTCCCCGACATCGCGATCATCGTGATGACGGCCTTCGAGGAGATGTATCCCCTGACCGAGGCGCTCCAGGCCGGGGCCGACGGCTACATCTCAAAGCCCTTCACCCTGAGCAAGTTCTCCCTGGTTTTCGAGAAAAGCTACTGGGAGACCCTGTCCCGCACCGACTGGTGGGACGCCCACGTCCTCCCCGAGCGGAACGGCGTCCGGCGCTGAAGTTCCCTCACTCCCCGAAGACGGCCGCCAGGGCGGCCCTCACCTCCTCCATGTCGAAGGGCTTGTTCAGGAAGCCCTCGGGTTCCGGAACGCCGAAGCGCTCGGCGACCGTCGCCCCGGTGTGGGGGATTCCCAGTTCCAGCTCGTTGAAGGCCGTGAGGAAGATCACGGGGATGTGCTCGGTGCGCCGGTCCCCCCTCAGCTCGCGGTAGACGCCGAACCCGTCCTCCCGCTCCCGCATCATCACGTCCAGAATGATCACGTCGGGGTGTTTCGAGATGGCCTGCCAGAGGGCGTCGTCGCCGTCCTCGGCCTCCAGCACGGACCACCCCTCCTCCCGCAGGAACTCCCCCAGCACCAGGCGGATGTCCGCCTCATCGTCCACAATCAGCGCCTTGCGCCCTGCCGCACCGCTCATGTCTCGCCTCCGGGGGCGCCCCGCCCCGCCTGCTGAAAGGAAAATCCGCGGGCTGTGCGGGCGCCTGCCCGGACAGCCCGCGGACTGCTTTGCCGTGTTCGATGACTTACTGGATCGTGATGGTCTGGGTGCCGTCGCCCTGCGGCGCATCCCCGGCGGCGGGCTGCTCGGCGGCCTTGATCTCCAGCAGCTCCATCTCGAAAATCAGCGTGGAGTTGGGCGGAATCTCCCCCGCGCCGCGCTCGCCGTAGCCCAGCTCCGACGGGATGAAGAGCTTCCACTTCGAGCCGACCTTCATCATCGGGAGCGCCTCGACCCAGCCCGGGATCAGGTTGTTGATCTGGAAGGTGGCCGGCTCGCCGCGGTCATAGGAGCTGTCAAAGGTCTTTCCGTCCACCAGCGTGCCCTTGTAATGCACGCTCACCGTGTCCGTCGCCTTCGGCATCGGGCCCGTGCCCTCCGTCAGCACCTCGTACTGGAGCCCGCTGGCCGTCGTCTTCACCTCCGGACGCGCGCCGTTGGCGCTGAGAAACGCCGCCGACTCCGCCTTGCCCTTCTCCTGCTCCGCCTTGCGTTTCGCCATCATCTGCTCGCGTAGCGCGTTCTGCGCCTCCGCCATCTGCTCCTGGGTCAGCGCGGGCTCGCGGCCCTTCACCGCGTCGTCCACCGCGGCGCCGAACGCCGCCATGTCCAGCTCCATGCCGGCCTCTTTCAGGCTTCCCCCGAACTGGAGGCCGATGACATAACTCATCTTGGCAATGTCCGTCTCCAGCACGGCGGGGCTCTTCTCCTTGGCGCCGTCCTGCGCGGAGACCGCGGCGGACAGCAGGACAACCGGAACAGCAAACATCAGGGGCGTTCTCATGGGGGATTCCTCGGGGTAAACTGCCGTCCCGGCTCCTGCGTTCCCGCCCTACAGGGGCGCGGTACGGAAGCCGCCTTTCCGGCAATTGCTGGCCAAGACAGTACGCCCCCCCGCACCCGGTCTGCAACTTTCCCCCGTCAACAGAGCGTTTTGCCGCATCCGCAGGGGGCGGAGCAAACAATCGAAGGGCGGCATTCGCTGGAGGGCACTGCGCCAGACCCAGCCGCACCTCCGACAACCCGCCGAAAAATAAAGTTGAAAAACACGGTAAAATATGTTATTTTATCGTGCGAAACCTGTTTGACAGAGGTTGGGAATTCCATGGATACTGTGACCGCCGTTGCCGACTACATAGAGCGGGTTACCGGCGAACGTCCGGAGACAGCACCGCTGTCCGCTTCTGACCTTGCGGATTTGCCTGTGTACCTGAGCCGTTCCTGGCAGGTGACGCGGATGACCCTGCTTGGGTGCGGGGTTATCCTCGCCGTTCCATTGGGTCCCCCCCGGACGGGGCTTTCCCGCCTGGCAAGGGACCGCGAGGCGCTCGTCTCGTGCCTGAAGGCCGAGGTCATTCCGGTCATTCCTGACATCAAGTCCCATGAACGCAGGCGGCTTGTGCAGGCGCGGGTCCCCTTTGTCACGCCGGGGAGGCAACTGTTCCTTCCGATGTTCCCGGCGGACTTCCGGGAAACGTTCACCGCCCCGCCGCCGCCGCCCAGGGCATCCATGAGCTGGATCGCCCAACTGATCGTGCTTCGGCACCTTTTGCGCGGAGGGATTGCGGACCGGCCCCTCGCCGAAGTCGCCAAAGCACTGGGCTACACGGCCATGGCCGTCACCCACGGGGTCCGGGAGCTTGAAACGCTCGGGCTTTGTGTGAAGGTGCCCAGGGGGCGCGCCCGCGTGATTCGGTTTGATCTGGAGCCGCGCGCGCTCTGGGAGCGCGCTTTTGCGCGCATGCGCTCCCCTGTCGTCAGGCGGTACCCTGCCGGGGGGGCGGGCGAATGGACCCGCGCCGCCTCCCAAGCGGGCCTCTCCGCCTTGTCCAGTCAGACGAGTCTGGCGTATAACGGACCGCGGATTGTGGCTGTTTCGAACCGCGAGGCGAAACGCCTTTTCGCAGAGGGCGTTGTGGTGGAGGCGTTCGAGGACGATGCCGCGCTCTTTCTCGAAGGATGGGCCTATGCGCCCCGGTTGACAGCCGCGGGCCCCGCAGTGGATGATCTTTCCCTGTGGTTGAGCCTGAAAGATGACCCGGACGAACGCGTGCAGGCGGCGCTTGCGGACAGGATGGAACAACGGACATGGTGAAGGGTCTTGCGCGGTTCAAGGAGCATTTCCGCGAAGAGAGCGGGCATTATGTCCTGATCGGGGGCGTGGCCGCGATGCACTGGCTTGAGCGGGCGGCCCTGCTGGCGCGGGCGACCGAGGATCTGGACATCGTTCTGCTGGTCGAGGGGCGGGAAGGCGGTTTCCAGCGCAGGTTTTGGGAGTTTGTCCGGGCGGGCGGGTATGAAAACCGCCAGACGAGCTCGGGCGGCAGGGTCTACTATCGGTTCTCGCATCCCCGCGAACAGGACTACCCGTTCATGTTGGAGCTCTTCTCCCGTAAACCGGACGGATTAGACCTGGCGGGGGCCCCGAAAATGACGCCGATTCCGGGCGGGGAAGACGTCTCCAGCCTGTCCGCCATTCTGATGGATGACGCGTATTATGGGATTGTGCGGGACAATGTCCAGGAGGAAGACGGCCTGCCCATGCTCAAGCCGGAGGGTCTCATTCCGCTCAAAGCAAGGGCATGGATTGATCTGACCGAAAGAAGAACCCGGAACGGCGGGGTGGATGAACGGGACATTCGAAAACACCGAACCGATGTCTTCAGGCTCAGCCAGCTTCTGACGCCGGCCAGACCCGTTTCCGTGCCGGAAAGCGTCCGCGCGGACTTGTTCCGGTTTCTGGACCACTTTCCCGCGGATTCCCCCGAGTGGCCGGGGATCCTGCAGGCGTTGGCGGGCGGGGGCGGGACGCTTTCCCCCGAAGACATGATTCGTGCGTTGGAGAGCGCTTTTGTTGTCCAATGACACCTCCCTTGACGCGCGCGTCGGTGCGTGTCCGACCGGTGAAAACGCCGGGGTGCCTTGGGAAGACCTCTAAGAAAAGGAAGGTTCGCATGAAGGCTTATCTTGGCGGGAACGGCATGTTGCTGGCGGCCATTCTAGTGCTTGCGTCCTGCGCAACGGTGTCCGACCCCAGCGGGAAGCAGGTACTGCCCCGCCGCGCGCCGGGGGTGACGCTGCATGTCTCTCCGGACGGCTCCGACACGAATGACGGGTCGGCGGACGCGCCCTTTGCCACGTTGGAGGCCGCGCGGGACAGGCTGCGCACATTGCGGGGCGATAATGCCCTTCCGGAAACGGGAGCCGGGGTGGTGGTGCATGGCGGCGTGTATCCCGTATCGCAGACCTTTGTCTTGGGCGCGCAGGATTCCGGCACCGCCGAGGCTCCCGTCGTTTTCCGCGCGGCGAAGGGGGAGGCGCCGGTCTTTTCGGGCGGCCTCCGGCTGTCCGGCTTCCGGCCGCTGGAGGAGGCGGAACGGCTCGCCCTCCTGCCCGAGGAGGCCCGGGGGAAGGTGGTCTTTCTGGACCTGAAACCGCTGGGTGTCGTGCCGATGCCCCCGCTGGTCCTTGGCGGCATGGCCAGCGGCAACGGATTTAAAACGCATCCGATCCCGGAACTCTTCTTCAACGGGGAGCCGATGACGATGGCGCGCTACCCGAACACGGGCATGCTGGCTGCGGGCCGGCCTCTGGTGGAGGACGGGCACACCATCCACGGAATGAAGGGCAGCAAGACGGGCCGTTTTCTGTATGAAGACCCCCGGCACGCCCGCTGGGCCGCCGAGCCTGACGGGCTCCTCTACGGCTATTGGTTCTTCGACTGGGCCGACTCCTACGAGCGGATCGCCGGGGTGAACCCCGAGACCAAGGAGGTCACCCTCGCGGAGCCCTTCCACACCTATGGCTACCGCGAGGGCGCGCGGTACTACGCCGTCAACCTCTTCTCCGAGATGGACCTGCCCGGCGAGTGGTGGCTCGACCGGCAGAACGCTGTGGTCTACTTCATCCCGCCGTCCGATCCGGCGGGGGCCGAGGTGCTCCTCTCCCTCTTTCCGGACGCGCTGGCGGCGATGGACCAGGCGGCCCATGTCCGGTTTGCCGGGATCACCTGGGAACTGGGCGCGGGCAACGCGGTCCGGGTGGTCGGCGGAGAGGACGTGGTTTTTGCCGGGTGCACCGTCCGCCGCTGCGGCGGGGACGCTTTCCTCGTGGCGGGCGGCAAGAACCACGGGGTGCTGTCCTGCGACATCTATTCCATGGGGCGGGGCGGCGTCAGCATGCACGGCGGCGACCGGAAGACCCTGGACCCCTGCGGGCACTTTGTCGAAAACTGCCACATTCACCATCTGTCCCGGGTGGACCACACCTACACGCCCGCCGTGCTGGCGGGGGGCGTTGGCGTCCGCGTTTCCCACAATCTCATGCACCACATTAACAGCAGCGCCCTGCGGGTCAACGGGAACGACCATCTCATCGAGCTGAACGAGGCGCACAACGTGCTGCTGGAGTCGGACGACCAGGGCGGCGCCGACATGTGGGGCGACCCGACCTACCTCGGAAACGTGTACCGGCACAACTATTGGCACCACCTTGGCAACTGGCGCCGCGACGCCGCCGCGGAGCTGGGCTGCGGCCAGGCGGGCATCCGCCTCGACGACGCCATCTCCGGCGTGCTCATCGAGGGGAATGTCTTCTACAAGGCGTCCGCGGGAAAGGCCGGGTTTGGCGGCGTGCAGATTCACGGCGGCAAGGACAACCTGATCCTGAACAACGTCTTCTCGGACTGCGAGGCCGCCGTCAGCTTCTCCCCCTGGCAGGAGGAGCGCTGGCGGGAGTTTATCAAGCCCCGCATTGAGTCGGACGCCATTGACCCCGCCCTCTACGCGCAGCGGTATCCGGTGTATTCCGGACTCTGGGACAACGCGAACCGAAACCATCTCAAGGGGAACGTCGCCCTCAACTGCGGCACCTTCACCCTGCGCGCCCCCAAGAATGTCGTGCAGGAAGGCACCCTGAAGGATCCGCCCGCGCCCCTTTTCGCCGCGCCGGAGCGGGGTGACTTCACGATGAACGCCGCCGCCGCGCGGAGGGCGGGCGTCCCCGTCATCCCCTTTGAGCGGATTGGACTGTACCAGGACGCCTTCCGGAAGGAGCTTCCCTCGGAGGAAGTCGCCGCAGCCCGGGCGGAGCAATAGACCGTTCCTGAAAGAACCACCCCCACCAAGGAGGGCAGCATGATGATGTGGAACCATGGGTTTAACGGGCGCGCGGGCATGGCGCTGCTGTTGCTTTTTTCCGCGTCCCTGGCGGCGGCCGCCCCCCCCGACGCGTTGGAGGAGGCCTTCATCTCCCCGCCGGACAGCGCCCGGCCGTGGGTCTACTGGTTCTTCATGGACGGCAACCTGATCCGTGAGGGGATCACGGCAGACTTGGAGGCGATGAAGAAGGCGGGCATCGGCGGCGCGATCTACATGGAGGTGGACGTGGGCGTGGAGCCCGGCCCCGTGGAGTTCATGGGGCCGGAGTGGCAGGAGATGCTCGGCCACGCCTTCGCCGAGGCGGACCGGCTGGGTCTGGAGATCGCGCTCGCGGCGGGACCGGGATGGTGCGGCACTGGCGGGCCGTGGGTGAAGCCGGAACAGTCCATGCAGCACCTGGTCGCCTCCGAAACGCCCTTCACCGGCCCCGGGCGGTTTGACGCCGTCCTGCCGCAGCCGAAGCCGCGCACGCCGTATTTCGGCGAGGGCACGCTCACGCCGGAGTTGCGGAAACTCTGGGAGGGGTTCTACGAGGATGTCGCCGTACTGGCGTTTCCCACCCCGGCGGAGGGCGCGCGCGTCGCCGATGCGGACGAGAAGGCGCTCTACCGGCGCGACCCGTACTCGTCCATGCCCGGCGTGAAACCCTTCCTCACGGTGCCCGCCGACCCCGGCGCGGCCCCCGCCGACCAGTGCGTGCCCCGGGACGGGGTGGTGGACCTCACCGCGATGTTGGCGAAGGACGGACGGCTGACGTGGGACGCGCCGGAGGGCGCGTGGACCATCCTCCGTTTCGGACGCACGATCACCGGCCAGACCACCCGCCCCGCGCCCCTGCCCGGATTGGGGCTGGAGTCGGACAAGTTTGACCCGGCGGCGCTGGACGCCCATTTCGCCGCCTACATCGAAACCCTGCTGGACCACGCCGGCGCGCCGAAGAACCCCGGCCGGGGACTCACCGCCCTCCACTTTGACAGTTGGGAAATGGGGTCGCAGAACTGGTCCGGGGACTTCGCCGCCGCCTTCGAAAAGAGCCGCGGCTACTCCCCCCTGCGCTTCCTGCCCGCCCTCACGGGCCGCGTGGTGGACAGCGTGGAGGCCACCGAGCGGTTCCTGTGGGACCTGCGGCAGGCCGCGCAGGAGCTGGTCATCGAAAACCATGTGGGCCGCCTGCGCGGGCTGGCCGCCAAACGCGGACTGGCCTTCTCCAGCGAGCCCTACGACCTCAACCCCTGCTCCAACATGGAGATGGGCGCGGTCGCCGACGTGCCCATGTGCGAGTTCTGGTCAAAGGGATACGGCTTCAGCACGGAGTTCAGCTGCATCGAGGCGGCGTCCACCGCGCACACCACCGGAAAGGCCGTTGTGGCGGCCGAGGCCTTCACCGCCGCCCCCGGCGAGGACTGGCGGCAGCACCCCGCCTCCATGAAGGCCCAGGGCGACTGGGCCCTCTGCGCGGGCATCAACCGCTTCGCCTTCCACCGCTACCAGGCGCAGCCCTGGCTCGACCGCTTCCCCGGCATGACCATGGGGCCCTACGGCGTCCACTGGGAGCGCACGCAGACCTGGTGGGACATGGCGGGCGCCTACCACCAGTACCTGGCCCGCTGCCAGCACCTGCTGCGCCGGGGCCTTTTCGTCGCGGACATCCTCTACCTCGCCCCCGAGGGCGCGCCCCATGTGTTCCGTCCGCCGAGTTCGGCCATGACCGGGGACCTTCCGGACCGGCGCGGGTACAATTTCGACGGCTGCGCCCCCGGCGTCTTCCTGGAGCGCGCCGCCGTGGAGGACGGACGGATCGTCTTCCCCGACGGCATGAGCTACCGCCTGCTCGTGCTGCCGCGTTTTGACACCATGACGCCCCGCCTCCTCCGCAAGATCGCGGAAATGGTTGAGAACGGGGCGACGGTGATCGGAGCGCCGCCGCGCAAATCGCCGAGCCTGGTGGACTATCCGCAGTGCGACGCGGAGGTGAAAGAGCTGGCCGCGCGGTTGTGGGGCGACGGCGCATCCGAGGCCGAGCGCGCGGTTGGCAGGGGCCGGGTCCTTCTGGACGCCGCCGCCTTCCAGCCTTTCGAGGAGAAACCGCTCGCCGCGGCCCGGTGGATCTGGCACGCCGAGGGCAGCCCCGCCGTCGCCGCGCCGGCCGGGAAGCGCTTTTTCCGGCATGCATTTGAGATCGAAGCCGGGTCCGTTGTCCAGTCGGCGCGGGCCTTCATGACCGCCGACAACAGTTTCGAACTGTCCGTGAACGGACGGCCGGCGGGCACGGGGAACAACTTCAACGTCACGCAGGTGATGGAGGTGCGCGCCCTGCTCCGGCCCGGGGAGAACTTCCTGGAGGTGACCGCCGGCAACGGCGATGACAACCCCAACCCCGCCGGGCTCATCGGCGCGCTGCACATCGTTTTCGCCGACGGAAGCGCGCGGGTCATCGCCACGAGCGGGGAATGGATCAGCGCGCAGGAAAAGGACGGCGCCTGGACCCCCGCCATGGACCTGGGATCCCAGGACATGGCCCCGTGGAACCTGAAGGGGCTCGCCCCCTGGCAGCGCGAGCTCTACCCCGATTACGACACGACGGCCCGCATCCTGTCCGGCATGGGGGTGCCGCCCGATTTCTCGTCCGGCATCCCCCTGCGGTACATCCACCGCCGCGACGGGGACACGGACCTCTACTTCGTCGCCAACCCCAACGAACATCCCCTGGAAGTGGAATGCCACTTCCGCGTGACGGGCCGCCAGCCGGAATGGTGGGATCCCATGACCGGCGCGCGCCGGGACCTGCCGAAATTCTTCCCCGACGCGGACGGACGGACCGGCCTGCTCCTGACGCTGGAACCCCTGCAAAGCGGATTTGTGGTCTTCCGCAAGCCCGCCGGGACGCCTCAGGAAAACGTCCGGAACTTCCAAAGGCCGAAGGCTGAGACGTCCGTGGACGGACCATGGACGGTTTCCTTCGACCCGAAGTGGGGCGGACCGAAGAAAGTCATCTTTGAGAAACTCGAAGACTGGAGCCAGCGCCCCGAGCCGGGGATCAGGAACTACTCCGGGAAGGCCGTCTACCGGACCGTTTTCGACGGCCCCGCCGACACCGCCGAAGGCCCCGCTTTCCTTTCCCTCGGGAACGTGAAAAACATGGCCTCCGTGCGGCTCAACGGGACCGATCTCGGGGTCGCGTGGTGCGCCCCCTGGCGGCTGGAGATTCCGGAAGGGCTCCTGCGGCCCCAGGGCAACGAACTCGAAATCACCGTGGCCAACCTCTGGATCAACCGCCTCATCGGCGACAGCGCCCTGCCCGAGCGCAAACGGCTGACCTGGTCCACCTACACCCCCTTCCGCCCCGACGCCCCCCTGGAACCCTCCGGGCTCCTCGGGCCGGTGGCCCTTATGCAGGAGAAGGCCGCGCAGTAGAAAGTGTTCCGCTGAACCGGACAGACCTGTAGCCAAGTGGCGCCGCCGCGGATCACGCGGCCGGCGGGGGGGACGGCCCCGCCGGGAATGAAGAGGGCGCGGCAAGCGGCGCCCCTACGGTGCCACGCTCTGGGGATTCGTAAAAGCCCCGGCCATTCCCCTGTAGGGGCGCCGCTCGCCGCGCCCGGGGCCGGACACGGGCGCTGTCGCTGTCCGGCCTCTCCGGTGCCGCCCGCGCCGTTGCGCAAGGCCCCCGGAAAGCCCTATGATAGTGCCTCATGCCCCCCGCAGGCGGGGCCCCCAGGAGTCACGGCGGCGCAGGAGTCAGCGTCCGCCACAACCAACGGAGACAGGAAGTCATGGCGAAACTCGCGGTTTTGGGCGGCAAGGCCCTGGTCGGCAAATCGAAGAAATGGGCGAAGTGGCCCATCAGCGACGCGGAGGACGTGAAACTTGTGTCCAAGATCACCGCGTCCAACCGCTGGTCCTTCGACGGGCCTGTGGAGTGGGAGTTCGCCGAGAAGTTCACGGCCTACCAGACGGCGAAATACGGCCTCTGCTGCGCCAACGGCACCGTGGGCATCCAGCTCGCCCTCGAGGCGCTGGGCGTCGGCGCGTATGACGAGGTGATCGTGCCCGGCATGACCTGGCAGGCCACCGCGGCGGCGTGCGTGGACGTGAACGCGATTCCCATCCTGGTGGACGTCGAGCCGGACACGTGGAACCTGGACCTGGACAAGGTCGAGGCCGCCATCACCCCCAAGACCCGCGCCATCATCGTCGTGCACCTCTACGGCTGCATGACGGACCTGGACCGCCTCCAGAAGATCTGCAGGAAGCACAAGCTCTTCCTCATCGAGGACTGCGCCCACCAGCACGGCAGCTTCTGGAAGGGCAAGGGCGTCGGCTCCTTCGGCGACGTCAGCTCCTGGAGCTTCCAGGAGTCCAAGGTCCTCTCCAGCGGCGAGGGCGGCTTCAACATGTGCAAGACCAAGGAGCTCTTCTACAAGCTCTACAGCCTGCGCAACTGCGGCCGGCCCTACCCCGCCGACCCCGCCGTGTTCGGCCTCAAGAAGGCCGTCGGCATGGACACCGCCCTCCAGTCCGGCAACTACCGCCTCACGGAGTGGCAGGCCGCCATCCTCCTCGGCGGGCTCAAGCGCCTCGACGCCCAGGTCAAGCTGCGCGACGCCAACGCCATTTACCTGAACAGCCTGCTGGCGCAGATCCCCGGTGTCATCCCCATGCGCCGCCGCCCCCAGGTCACCCAGCAGAGCTACTTCAACTTCGCCTTCCGCCTCGACACCGAGGCCCTCGGCATTGACAACAAACGCTTCTGCGTCGCCCTCAACGCCGAGCTGAACATGCCCGACGAGTTCGAGCCGCCCTACGACCCGCTCAACGGCTGCGGCCTCTTCAAGCCGACCACCAAGGTCCGCCACATGCTCAACGACAAATACTTCAAGGCCATCACCCCCTCGCGGTTCAGCCTCCCCGTCTGCGCCGCGGCCAACCAGGTCAACGGCGTCACGGCGCACCACCAGATCCTGATGAACACCAAGCAGGACATGGAGCTCTACGCCGAGGCCGTCAAGAAGGTCCTGGCCAACGCCGCCGAACTCGCCAAGTTCAAGCCCGGCGAGCTCAAGAAATACCAGGGCCTCGCCCGCTAGGCAAGCCCCCGAACAGCCATCCCCCGGCCCGCGCCCCGAACCCCGGAGCGCGGGCCGGGTTTCTTTGTGGACAGAGTGGACGGGATGGACGTGGTGGACGGAAGAGGAAGCAAATTCGCGGGTTGCTTGTTTCACGGGCAGGAATTATTGCGGGTTTTTGGCGCGGCGGGGTATGATTCTCTTCCCCGCGCGGCTTTTCCCGCGCATGAAAGCAGGACCCCATGCCCCCGAAGAAATCACCGCCGCACGCCCATGACCGGATTGTCATCCGGGGCGCGCGGGAGCACAATCTGAAGAACTTGTCGCTGGAGCTGCCCCGCGACCGGCTGATCGTTGTGACGGGCCTGAGCGGGTCGGGCAAGTCGAGCCTGGCGTTTGACACGCTGTATGCGGAGGGGCAGCGGCGGTTTGTGGAGAGCCTGTCGGCGTATGCGCGGCAGTTTCTGGCGCAGATGGACAAGCCGGATGTGGACAGCATCGAGGGGCTGAGTCCGGCGATCTCGATCGAGCAGAAGACGTCGCACCGGAACCCGCGCTCGACGGTGGGCACGGTGACGGAAATCTACGACTATCTGCGCCTGTTGTTTGCGCGGGTCGGCCGGCCGCACTGCCCGTCGTGCGGGAAGCCGGTGGCGTCGCAGACGCCGCAGAGCATTGTGGACGGCCTGCTGGCGCTGCCGGAGGGGAGCCGGCTCCAGGTGATGGCGCCGCTGGTGCGCCAGCGCAAGGGCACCTACCAGCGCACGATCGAGGACGTGAAGCGGCAGGGCTTCGTGCGGGTGCGGGTGGACGGCGCGTTCCACCATGTGGACGACGACATCCCCATGGAGCGCTACGTCAAGCATGACATAGACGTCGTGGTGGACCGGCTCGTGGTGAAGGAGGGGGTCCAAAAGCGGCTGACGGACTCGGTGGAGACCTGCCTGAGGCTGGGCAGGGGGCTGATCCGGGTGTGGATCGAGGAGACGGGCAAACCCGCGCGGGAGCTGCTCCAGAGCGAGCACATGGCGTGCCTCGACTGCGGGGTCGTGCTGGAGGAGCTGGAGCCGCGCAGTTTCTCGTTCAACAACCCCCACGGCGCGTGCCCGAAATGCACGGGCCTGGGCTCGGTGCTGGAGATGGACCCGGACCTGGTGGTGCCGGACCCGTCGCTGTCCATCCATGACGGGGCGGTGCGGCCGTGGAGCATGCGGCGCGTGCTGGACGGCATGTACCGCAAGGCGCTGCTTTCGGTGTGCATGCACTACGGGCAGGACCCCTTCACGCCGTGGCGCCAGTTGCCGGAGTGGTTCCGAAAAATCGTGCTGCACGGGTCGGGCACGGACGACGTGGTGTTCTCCTACTCGAACGACCAGCGGACCTACGAGACGACGCGGCCCTTTGAGGGGGTCATCCCCAACCTGGAGCGGCGGCACCGCGAGACAGACTCCGCGGCGGCGCGCGAGATGATCGGCGAGTTCATGGGGTCGCGGGCCTGCCCCGAGTGCCGGGGCGCGCGGCTGCGGCCGGAGGCGCGCGCGGTGCGCGTGGCGGGGAAGACCATCCTGGACGTGACGGGCATGTCCGTGTCGGACAGCCTGGCGTTCTTCACGGGCATGAAACTCTCCAAGTCCGAGAGCATCATCGCGGCGCGGATCATCAAGGAGATCCGCGAGCGGCTGGGCTTCCTGAACAGCGTCGGGCTGAACTACCTGACGCTGGAGCGGCAGGCCGGCACGCTGTCCGGCGGCGAGTCGCAGCGCATCCGCCTGGCCACGCAGATCGGCTCCGGGCTGGTCGGCGTGCTGTACATCCTCGACGAGCCGAGCATCGGCCTGCACCAGCGGGACAACGCGCGGCTCCTGGCCACGCTGGAGCGCCTGCGCGATTTGGGGAACACGGTTATCGTCGTGGAGCACGACGAGGAGACCATCCGCGCGGCGGACTGGGTGGTGGACCTGGGCCCCGGCGCGGGGGTCCACGGCGGGGAGGTGGTGGCCGCGGGCACGCCGGAGGCGGTCATGAAGACCCCCGCCTCGCTGACCGGGCAGTTCCTCAGCGGCGCGCGGGCCATCGCGGTGCCCGAAAAACGCCGCCCGGGCAACGGGAAGCGGGTGACGATCCGCGGGGCGCGCCACCACAACCTGAAAAACGTGACCGTGTCCATCCCCCTGGGAACCTTCACCTGCGTCACCGGCGTGTCCGGGTCGGGCAAGTCCAGCCTGATCAACGAGACGCTGTACCCCGCCGTGGCGCGCCGGCTCTACGACGCCTTTGACGGGAAGCCCGGCGCGCACGACCGGGTGGACGGGCTGGAGCATCTGGACAAGATCATAGACATAGACCAGTCGCCCATCGGGCGGACGCCGCGCTCGAACCCGGCCACCTACACGGGCCTCTTCGCGCCCCTGCGCGAGCTGTTCACCCGCACCCCCGAGGCGCGCGCGCGGGGCTACCAGCCCGGCCGCTTCAGCTTCAATGTGAAGGGCGGCCGCTGCGAGGAGTGCGAGGGAAACGGCCTGCTCACCATCGAGATGCACTTCCTGCCCGACGTCTATGTGCCCTGCGACACCTGCCACGGCGCGCGCTACAACCGGGACACCCTGGAGATCCGCTACAAGGGGAAAAACATCGCCGAGGTCCTCGACATGACGGTCGAGGAGGGCTGCGAGTTCTTCCGGAACATCCCCGCGCTCTCCGCCAAGCTGGAGACCCTGCGCGACGTGGGGCTCGACTACGTCCGCCTCGGCCAGGCCGCCACCACCCTCTCCGGCGGCGAGGCCCAGCGCGTGAAGCTCGCCACGGAACTCTCGCGCCGCCAGACCGGCCGCACGCTCTACATCCTCGACGAGCCCACCACGGGCCTCCACGCCGCCGACGTGGACAAGCTCCTCTCCGTCCTCCACCGGCTGGTGGACTACGGGAACTCCGTCGTCGTCATTGAGCACAACCTCGACGTCATCAAGACGGCGGACTGGATTCTCGATCTCGGCCCCGAGGGCGGCGACAAGGGCGGCGAAGTCCTCGCCGAGGGCACCCCGGAAGAGGTCGCCGACTGCCCCGGCTCCCACACCGGCGCGTATCTGAAGGACAAACTGCCCGCGCCCGCCAACAAGCCCGCGCGGCGCGGCCGCAAAGCGGGTAAGAAATAGGGGGGGGAAGCCGCGGATGTTCCCCTGACCGCCGGACAAGAGGGTGTGAGAACCGACGCCAGGGCGAGAACGAGGTTGCTTCAGTCGCCGCGCTCCTTCGCAATGACGCGCATTTCCACGGTCATTGCGAGCCCCTGACCGCCCGGGGGCGGGAATGTCGTTGAAGAAAGGCTTGCCCTGGGAACGCCAATCTCCCGATTGGCATCCTAAACGCTTGCCAATCAGGAGATTGGCGTTCCCAGGAAGGGGGCGGCGACCCCGGCAAAACAAGCACTTTCTTAGCAGGAGGCCGCCCCGGCCGACGCGGCAACCTCTTGTCGGAAAGCCCTGGACTCTGCGCATTTCACGGGTGGACGAGCACTTGTGACGGCCCAGACGCTGTCACCTCGGACCCACAGGGCGTACCCTGCCTCGAACACATCCGCAGCCGTTCCTTATCCGGCGATCAGACGTTCCGTCCGATGTTTCATGCTTCTAGGAATTTTTCCTTGTTTTTGCCGAGTAGTGGTATACTAACGGGCAGGGGGTGTGTTACATCGGACCGCAGACGCCGACATTCTCGGTGACATAGGAGAGGGAAGCGGTGTACATAACGTTGGCGATAGGGGCCCTGCTGGGATGTTCGCTTGTGTGCAACTTCCGTCAGCATGCGCGGGCGCGCCGCATGCGGGAAGAGGCGCGGCGCGCGGCGGAGGACGCCGCCTTGGAGCGCGCGGCATTGGAGCGCCGTCTGGCGGAGAGCGAGGAGCGCTTCGAGTGGTATGCGGAGCACACGGAGAACGTTGTTTTCAGGATGGCCGTGCCCGCGGGAAACCACACCTACCTCAACCGCGCCGCGATCGCCTACTACGGATGCAGCCGCGAGGAGCTTCTTGCCAATCCGGCGCTGGCGCTGCAGGTGCTGCATCCGGACCACCACCAGGAGTTCTTCCGGCAGTGGGAGAGCATCGTTTCGGGGCGGGGCTGCACCCCCACGGAGAAAGAGTTCCGCGCGTTCGCCAAGGGCGGGGAAATCCGGTGGATGGAGCCCCATGTCCGGGTGGTGAACGACGCGCAGGGGAATCCGGTGGCGCTGGAGGGGCTGGTGCGGGACGTCACGGAGCAGCGGCGCACGGCGCACGCGCTGCGGGACACGGAGGAGCGCCTGCGCCGGGCGCAGGAGGTGGCCCGCATCGGGAGCTGGCACTACGACCTGAGGACGGAAAGGCTGCGCTGCTCCGCCAAGACCTACCAGATCACCGGGTATGCCGAGGGGATGGAGGTCACCCCGCAGCACATGCTCGACCTCACCCACCCGGAGGACCGGGAGCGCGTGGACGCCGCCTGGGCGAAAGCGCTGACGGGCGTCCCGCTGGACACCGAGTTTCGGATTCTCACGGCGGACACGGGCGAGGAGCGGTGGGTGTACAACCGGTCGGAGGCGGAGCATGACGCGGACGGGGTGTGCGTGGCGGTCACGGGGGTGCTTCTGGACATCACGGACCGGAAGCTCCTTGAGTCCCAGCTTCTCCAGGCGCAGAAAATGGAGGTTGTCGGGCTGCTGGCGGGCGGGGTTGCCCATGACTTCAACAACGTTCTCGGCGTGATCCTGGGCTACGGCGAGCTGGCTTCAGACCGCTGCGGCCAGGGGCGCGACCCCCTGCCGGAGATCGGCCAGATGCTGGCCGCGACCGAGCGGGCGCGGGAGCTGGTGCGTCAGATGGCCGCCTTCAACCGGCGGACGGAGACGCGCCGGGTGCCCGTGTCCCTAAACAGCGAGATCGCCGGCATCGGGGAGGTGTGGCGGCGCATTCTGCCGCGCACGGTCCGGTGCGAATTTCATCTGGCGGAGGACCTGCGGCCGGCGAGTGCAGACCCCAACCAGCTCCACCAGACCCTGATGAACCTGGCGAACAACGCGGTGGACGCGATGCAGGGGGAGGGCCTTCTCACCGTCACCACGGAGAACGCGGTGCTGGAGGGGCATGCCTGCCCCTGCTGCGGCGACCCCCTGCGGGGCGACTGGGTGCGGGTCAGCGTTTCCGACACGGGGTGCGGCATTCCCCCGGAAAAGCTCGGCCGCATCTTCGATTCCTTCTACACGACCAAGGGCGAGGGGCAGGGCACCGGGCTTGGGCTGTACATGGCGCGCGAGATTGTGGCGGACCACGGGGGGCACATTTTCTGCCGCAGCACGCCGGGGGAGGGGGCCTGTTTCGAGATACTGCTGCCCGCGCTGCCGGCCCAGTCGCTTCCCGAACCCCAGGCCGGGCCCGTTTCGGCCGCGCCGCGGCGGGGCGGGGAGACCCTGCTGCTGGTGGAGGACGAGCCGGAGCTGCTCGCCATCAACACCGCGTTTCTGGAGTCGGGCGGCTACGCGGTGCTCACGGCGCGGGACAGCGCGGAGGCCCTCGCGCTGTACGCGGAGAAGTGGCGGGAAATCGCGGCGGTGGTCAGCGACCTGAACATGCCCGGCATGCCCCCGGCCCAGTACATTTCCCGGCTCCGCGCGGTCAACCCGGACCTGCGGCTTCTGGTCGTGAGCGGCTTCTTCACGGCGGCGCAGGCCTGCGGGGGGGATCCGGGCCCCGGCGCCTGGTTCCTCGGGAAACCCTACGGGCGCGAGGAGATGCTGCGCGCCGTCGCGGTCATGCTGGGGGACGGGCCGGACGCCGGCGGGCGGGCGGCGTGACCCCCGGCCCCTGTCAGTGCCGCCCCTCCCACGCCTCAAAGGCCTCGTAGATGACCCTGACCGCCGCGGCGAGGTCCTTCTCCTCGACGCCCACGATGATGTTCATCTCCGACGATCCCTGGTCAATGACCCGGATGTTCACGCCGGCCTTCGCAAGGGCGGCGGTGAGCGTGGCGGCGACGCCGATGTGGTGGTTCATGCCCTGGCCCACCGTGGCGACCATGGCCAGCCCCGGACTGAGGGTGATCACGTCCGGCGAGAGGAACTTCTTCAGGGTGGCCACCAGCTCCTCGCCGCGCCCCTTCAGCTCGTCGTCGCGGAGAATGAGGGACATGGTGTCAATGCCCGTGGGCAGGTGCTCCCAGCTGATGTTCATCTCCTCCAGCACCGTGAGCACGCGCCTTCCGAAGCCCTTCTCCTTGTTCATGAGGGTCTTTTCAATGTTCACCATCGTGAAGCCTGCGCGCCCGGCGATGCCGCAGACCGGCCGCTCCGCCTCCCGCTCCGCCACGATCATGGTGCCGGGCTCCTCCGGGGCCTTGGTGTTGCGGATGTGGATGGGGATGCCGGGCCCGCGCAGCGGGAAAATGGCCTCCTCATGGAGAACGGTCGCGCCCATGTAGGACAGCTCGCGCAGCTCGGTGTAGGTGACCTCCTCGATGCGGCGGGCCGAGGGAACGATGCGCGGGTCCGTCATGCGGAATCCGGACACGTCGGTCCAGTTCTCGTACAGGTCCGACTTTGACGCGCGGGCCACGATGGACCCGGTGACGTCGCTGCCGCCGCGGGAGAAGGTCTTGATGGCCCCGTCGGGCAGGGCGCCGTAAAATCCGGGCACCACATAGAGGCCGTCCCCCTGAAGGCGCGCGCCCAGCAGGTCATAGGTGGCCGGGTCCAGCTCGCCCGAGGCGCGGAATCGGATGCAGTCGGCGGGGTCCACAAACTCCGCGCCGAGCACCTCGGCGATCAGGCGGCCGTTCAGGTACTCGCCGCGGGAGGCCATGTAGTCCGGGGCCTCATACGCGCCGGCCTTCTCCGCGATCTCCGCGAGGTGCGCGCCGATGTCAAAGGTGACGCCCAGGTCGCGCGCCAGCTCCAGAAAGCGCTCCTCGATGATGCGCCGGGGCTCCGCGGGGTCCAGCCCGCCCAGGGCCAGGCTGTGCCAGGCGTAGAGCAGGTCGGTGATCTTCTTGTCGCCCGCGTCGCGCTTGCCGGGGGCCGAGGGCACGACAAAGCGCCGGCCCGCGTCGGCGCGGATGATGTCCACCACGCCCCGCACGCACGCCGCGTCCGCCAGGGAGGAACCGCCGAACTTGCAGGTCACACGACTCATGATACTGCTCTCCTTAAGAATGGCAAAAGGGGTGTGCGCGCCGGAACGGGGGTCAGGGAATCCATTCCTGCACCTTGCGCACGATGTCATTATACGTCACGAAGATCATCAGGGCCAAAACCAGGAACAGGCCCACCTGCTGGAAGCGCTCCAGAAACCGGTCGTTGAGCGGTTTCCGCCGGATGGACTCGATGGTGTTCGTCACGATCTGGCCCCCGTCGAGCACGGGGAGGGGAAGCAGGTTGAAGATGAACAGGTTCACGCTGATGAAGGCGGTGGTGCGCAGGAGCCAGTTCCACCCCGCCTCGGCGGCCTTGGTGGTCACGTCCCAGATCATGAGGGGCCCGCCGAGGTCCTTCATGCGCACGTCGCGGGCGAAGAGCCCCTTGAGGGTGAGCACGGTCCGCTCCACGGCGAGGTAGCTGTCCTTGAACGCCTGGACCACCGCCTGCCCCGGCGAATACTTGCGCAGCACGAACACCGTGCTGAACCCGACACCGATGGCGCGGACGGCGTCCACCGGCATGGTCACCGTCAGGGTCTGCGCGTCCTCCAGCAGGCCCATTAGGACGGCCGGGCGGGCCACCTCGAGGACCATCTCGCCGCCGGGGCTGTTCCGCTCAATCTCCGCGAGCTTCTCCCCCGTCGCCGGCTCGCCGTTCACTTTCACAATCCGGTCCCTTGGCCGCAGGCCCGTCCTCTCCCGCAGGTCATCCGTCACGGAGAGGACCTCCGGCGGTTGGGGGGCGCCCTCCTCCTCCGCCGGGGGCGCGGCGGCGAACATGCCCAGCACCCGCCCGATGGTCTCCGGAAACACCTCCACCCTGGTCATGCCGCCGTCCCGCTCGACGTCCAGGACGGCGGTGCTGCCCTCGGAAATCCCCTCCATCAGGGCGATGAAGGAGTCGCGGGACACAACGCGCCCGTCGGCGCGGTGGATGATGTCGCCCTCGCGGAGCCCCGCGCGCGCGGCGGGCGACCCCTCCTGGACATACCCCACCCTTGCGGTGTCAAAGGGGCCCACGCCGAACCGGGGATGCTCCTCGTCCTCGGCGATTTCAGGGGCCAGGCGGGTGAAGAGGCGCTCCACCGTGCCCGGCGCGGTTTCCCGCTCGACGACGATGTCATGCTCCCGGCCCGGGCCGCCGAGAATGGCCACGGCGGCGAGGTCTGTCAGGTTCTCGATGGGGCGCCCGTCCACCAGGACGATCTCGTCGCCCACCTGGAACCCCTCCGCATCCGGGGGCGCGGACAGGTCGGGGGCGGCGTCGCCGTCCATGCGATGCAGCTTTGCGGTGAGGGCGGGGGAGTCGGGGACCACCGAGCCTACCCTGGCCTGCATGTCCCATTCGGGCACCTCGGCGCCCGCGAGGGCGACGAGGCCGTAAATGACCACGGCAAGGATGAGGTTCATGAGGGGACCCATGACCAGCACGAGGATGCGCTGCCACACGGGCCGGTTGCGGAACCAGCGCTCGGGCGGGATGGCGCCGTACTGCTCCTCCCGCTCCTCCTCCGTCAGGGGCACATCCTCCTGGCCGGCCATCATGACGAAGCCGCCGAAGGGGAGCGCGCCGATGCAGTAGTCCGTCTCGCCGATCTGCACGCCGAAGAGCCGGGGGGGCATGCCGACGCTGAACCGCTTCACATAAATGCCGCAGGCTTTCGCGGCGAGGAAGTGCCCCAGCTCGTGGAAGAAGACGAGCGCGCTGAGCACCAGCAGGAAGATGAACACGCTGTAAATCACCGGCAATTCTCCAGACGGGTGATGATCTCGTCCGCGGCGGCGCGCGCGCGCCGGTCCGCGTCCAATATCTCCGCGAGCGTGCCCCCCGGGCAGTCGGACGCCCGGTCCAGGGCGCCGGCCACCACATCGCTTATGGCCAGAAACGGGATGCGCCCCGCGCAGAACGCGGCGACCGCCTGCTCGTTGGCGCCGTTCAGCACGGCGGGCGCTCCGCCGCCCTGCCGGGCTGCCCCGCGCGCGAGGTCCAGACACGGAAACGCCGCCGTGTCGGGGGCGGCGAAGGTCAAAGACCCCAGCGCCGCGAGATCCAGCCGCCCCACCTGTTCGGACGCGCGCTCCGGATACGCCAGGGCGTAGCCTATGGGCGCCCGCATGTCGGTAACACCCATCTGGGCGAGGATATTGCCGTCGGAAAACTCCACCAGCCCGTGGACCACGCTTTCCGGATGGATAACGACGCCGATGCGGTCGTGGGGGACGCCGAACAGGTGCATGGCCTCGATGATTTCGAGGCCCTTGTTCATGAGGGTGGCGGAGTCCACGCTGATCTTGGCGCCCATGCGCCAGCGGGGGTGCCGGGCGGCCTGCTCCGGCGTGATGCCGCCGAGCTCCTCCCGGGTGCGGCCGTAGAAGGGGCCGCCCGAGGCCGTGAGGAGGATGCAGCGGACGCCGGAGGCGTCCCGCCGCCCGCCGAGGCACTGGAAGACGGCGCTGTGCTCGCTGTCCACCGGAAGAATGTCCACCCCGCGCCGCGCCGCGCGCGCCATGACAAGTTCCCCGGCCATGACCAGGGGCTCCTTGTTCGCCAGCGCGATCCGGTTGCCCGCGTCAATGGCGGCCAGCAGGGGGGGCAGACCCGCCGCGCCGACGACGGCGCACAGGACCGCGTCCACCGGCCGGGCGGCGACCTCCGCGAGCCCTTTCTGTCCCTCGAGGACATCCAGTCCGGGCATCATTTCCCGGAGTTTCGCGGCGGCGCCGCGGTCATGCACCGCGACGGCCCGGGGGGCGAACTCGCGGATTTGGGCGGCGAGCAGGTCCACATTCGCGTTTGCCGCGAGGGCTTCCACCACATAGGCCCCCTGGCTGCGCCGCACCACCTCAAGGGTGTTCCGGCCAATGGACCCGGTGGACCCGAGAACCGTGATATGTCGGGGGGCTGCGGTCATTTGCCGTTCACGGCGGCGGCCGCCGCCGCGCGCGCCTCATGGCGGTTCCGGAGCAGTTCCCGGATTTCGGCGGACGTGGAGAGGAGAAGCACCTCCCCCGCGAGGGCGCGCGCCTCCTCCGCCGAAATCAGGGCGAGTTCCGCCCGGACGGTGGGCAGGGAGAGGGGGGCCATGCTCATGGAGGTGACCCCCAGGCCGACCAGCACCTCGGTGAAGAGCGGGTCGCCGGCCATCTCGCCGCAGATGCCGCAGGGGATGCCCGCGTCGCGCGCGGCGGCGGTGACGCGGCGGATGAGCCGGAGCACCGCCGGGTGGGCGGGCTCGTAGAGGTAGGCGATCTTCTCGTTTCCGCGGTCCACGGCGAGGGAATACTGGATCAGGTCGTTGGTGCCGATGCTGAAGAAGTCGCACTCCCGGGCGAGGACGTCGGCCAGCATGACCGCGGAGGGGACCTCCACCATGGACCCGATCTTGATGTCGCGGTCGTAGGGGAGGCCGTCCCGGTCCATGCCGTCGCGGACCTCGCGGAGGATGCCCTTGACGGCGCGCAGCTCCTCAACGCCGCTGATCATGGGGAACATGATGCGGATGCCGCCGGCGGCGGAGGCCCGCAGCATGGCGCGCAGCTGGGTCTTGAAGATGTCGGGCCGGGCCAGGCAGAAGCGGACGGCGCGCCAGCCGAGCTGGGGGTTCTCCTCCTGGAATATCTGGAGGTGCGCGGCCATCTTGTCCCCGCCGATGTCAATGGTCCGCAGGGTCACGGACAGGGGGTGGACGGCGCGGGCCGCGACCTCGTAGGCCTCGGTCTGCTCGTCCTCGCCCGGCGCCTCGTCGCGGTCGAGAAAGAGGAACTCGGTCCGGTACAGCCCGATGCCGTCCGCGCCCACGGCCACGCTGTTGCGGAGCTCGCGGGGCAGCTCGATGTTCGCCTGAAGCGAGACGGTTTCCCCGTCGCGCGTGCATGCGGGGCCGGTGCGGGCGGCCCGCATGAGCTTCGCGCGGCGGCGGGCGTATTCCCTCTCCTCGCGGCGGTAGCGCTCCAGGGTCTCCGGCCCGGGGTTCACCACCACGACGCCCCGGGAGCCGTCCACAATGACCAGGGACTTCGGGGCGACATGGCCGCTGAGGTGGGCGGCGCCGGTGACGGCGGGGATGCCCAGGGCGCGCGCGAGGATGGCGGAGTGCGAGGTGACGCTGCCCGCGTCCAGGGCGAGCCCGCGGGTGTGCTCCATGTCCATGCTCGCCGTGTCCGACGGCGTGAGTTCACGGGCGACAATGACGCAGGGGCCGGGCAGCGACTTGAGGTCGGGGTGCTCCTGGTCAAGAAGACGCCGCTGCAGGCGGTCCGCCACGTCCCGCAGGTCGGCGGAGCGCTCGCGCAGCTGGGGGTCGTCCAGGGACTCCATGAGGCCCGCATAGTGCCTGGCCACGCCCGCGAGGATGTGCTCGACATTCTTCACCTGGTCGAAAAGGCGGCGCCGGATCTCCTCGTGGATGACCTGGTCGTCCAGCAGCAGGAGATGGGCCTGGAAGATGTCCGCGTGGCGCTTTCCGATCTTCTCGGTGGTCTGGCGCTGGAGGCGCTCCAGGTCCTCGCGGGTGCGGTCCACGGCGCCCCTGAAACGCTCCCACTCCTGCTCGGGGTCCTCCACGGCGTATTCCGGGGCGTCCACCTGGCGTTTGGTGAAAAGGAGGGCGGGGGCGATGGCGATGCCGGGGGAAACGCCCAGCCCTTGAAAGACTGTTTCCATGCCTACTCCCTGACCTGGGCGTCCGTTTTGATCTCGCCGAAGCCCGTGGCGAAGATGTGGCGGATCGCGGCGAGGGCCTCTTCGGCGTCGGGGCCGCTGCAGATCACGCGGAGGCGGCTGCCCTGGGCGGCCCCCAGGGTGAGCAGGCCCATGATGCTCTTGGCGTTCACCGTGTCCCCGCGGAAATGGATGTAGACATCGCTCTGAAACTTGAGCGTCGCCTGGACGAGCGCCGCCGCGGGGCGCGCGTGGATGCCCAGGGGATTCACCACCATGACTTCGGCGCTAATTTCCGACATGTTCTCCGCTCTCCGCCGGCCTTGCCGTTCCTGTGACAGCCGCTAAACCTCTTGAAACGCCATTTGAATGTCCAGGGAAAACCGCCCGTCGGCCCCGGGGGCGAGGGGCCAGCACGGAACCAGCACGCATCCCTGATGCACGCGCTCCTGCCCCCCCTCCGACTGGCTGACCGTGTCCAGGGGGAACCAGAACACCCGGGCCGGCGCTCCAAACCGCCACTCGCACCGGAGACGCTGCCAGCCGTCCACCACCGCGATGTGCCCCAGGGCCTCCTCGTGTCCGCGGGTTCCCAGCAGGGGACGCCCGAGCTCGCGGTCCTCCGACAGGTAATGCCGGTCGTCGGCCGAGCCGGTGAGCAGGTTGGCCGCCAACTCCACGCCAAACCACAGGGATTCGGGCCAGGCATTCCCCGCCTGGATATCATACCGAATCCCGGCGCGCGATGCATCCGGGGCGAGGGTGACCCGCTTGCCCACCGTGAAGGGCAGGGAATCCCCCCCGGGCGCCGACACCTTTCCGCTCCGCGACAGCAGGACGGCGCCTTCGCCCATTTCCAGGTCATAGCGTCCCGCCGCGAAATCGCCGTACTCCCGGGCCGTGCCCGCCCACAGGGTGTCCGCCGAGACAGAGGGGTCCAGAAACCGGTCGCGGAGCGAGACGCGCCGGTGCGCGTCGTAGACCAGGAAGCGGTTGAGGTCCGACTCCTTGGCCCGCACCATCTCGTGGATGCTCAGGTCGCCCTGGTTGTCCCCCCCCACGAGGGCCGCCCCCTCGCGCAGGAGGTCGTGGTAGGGCTCGTCGCGCCGCGACAGGGTGTTGAGGAAATTGAACGGCTTCGGTTTGTAGTCCGCCTCGAAGAGGGTGCCCCCGTCGGTGGGGCTGAAGAAGAGGGCCGTGCAGCCGTTCTCCAGCACGGCCTCGTCGTTGCCGTCCCCGTCGAAATCCGCGCGCTCCCCGCGGACCCCGGCCGCGGGCGGGGCCTCCACCGCGTCCAGGACGCTGTCCGCGGCGATGAGGCGCTGGTAGAGCGCCGTGCGCAGGTGGTTGAGATAGAGCCCGCCAAAGACGCCGTGCCAGTAGGCGCAGTTGCACTGGCCCTGGTGGAGGAGCCGCTCGGCCCCGTCCAGCCGGGCGTCCCCCGGATGCGCGGCGCGCGCCCGCTCCAGGCGGTTGCTCACGCGGAGCATGCGCTTCTGGATGTTGTTCGCCTCGGGGTAGCGGGCCAGGAAGCCCCGCCAAAAGCCGCCGCGGAGGAAGAGGGTGGCGTCCTTGGCGAGGGCCGGGTAGTCCTTCAGCTTGCCGCGCACGCGGGCCAGGGTGCGCTGCCGCTCCGGGGGCAGGGCCCACCCCATCATCTCGTCGTAGGAGGCGCAGGTGAGGTAGACGCGGCCCCGCGCGGGGTGGCTGTCCAGGTACTCCGCGTAGGTGGTGGTCTCCAGCCAGTCCGCGTTGTCCGTCAGGGCCTGGAAAAAGCGCTCCAGCCAGCCCTCGGTGTAGACGCTGCCGTGGGTGCCGGGCCACACGCCGAACTTCTCATAGTCGTCGTGGAGCACGGCGCAGGGGGCGCCGCCGCGGCGCGACAGGCCGCGCAGGTACTCCATGGTCTCCTCGACACTGTGGAAGGGGACCAGGTAGCGGAGGCGCTCCTGGATGGGGAAGACGCGGACGGTGAGCCCCTCGTCCTCCGTCATGTGGTAGCCGAAGAGGTCTCCGGGGGTCAGGCCGGAGCAGAGAAAGTGGGTGTCGTCGAGGGCGGTGTACTCCACCCCGGCGCGCGCCATGACGGAGGCCATTTGGGGCTCCCACACGCGCTCGGCGAGCCACATGCCGCGGGGCGCGCTCCCGAAGCGCGCGGCGCAGTAGTCGCGCATCCGGCGGATCTGGGCGGCGGCGTCCCGCGCGGGAATCGCGCACAGCAGGGGCTCGTAGTAGGCCCCCCCCATGATCTCGACCTGACCGCTCCTCACCAGCGCGCCGAGCCGGTCCAGAAAGGCCGGCCGGTTCTCCTCAAACCAGTCGAAGAGGGGGCCCGTGAAGTGGAGCACGGACTTCACGGCGGGGAACCGCTCAAGCACCTCCACAAAGGGGAGGTAGGACTTCTCAAAGGCGTCCGCGAAGACGAAGTCGAAATTGCCCACCGGCTGGTGGGCGTGGCATCCGAATATGAGGCTGACCTTGTTCATCCAAAACTCCGTGCCGGGGGCTCCGGCCCGGAGTCGCGGGCCGCCGCCGGGGGGGCTTATCTGCGGTTGTTGCGCTGGATTTCCTCGTCCAGGTCGCGGGCCATGTGCACGCCCATCTCCTTGAGGCGCTGGTTCAGGGCCGCCACCTCGATGATGATGGCGATGTTGCGGCCCGGCCGCACGGGGATGCGGACCAGCGGCAGCTTCACGCCCATGATGTCCTCGTACTCGTCCTCCAGGCCGGTGCGGTCATAGACGGCGTCGGGGTCCCACTCCTCCAGCTGCACGATCATGCTGACGCGCTTGAAGTTGCGGACGCTGCCCACGCCGTAGATGGAGCGGATGTCAATGAAGCCCAGCCCGCGTATCTCCATGTGGTGGCGGAGCATCGGGTTGGTCTTCGCGTAGAGGTAGTCCGACCGCCGGCGCTTCAGGTCCACCCGGTCGTCCGCGACAAGGCGGTGGCCGCGCTCCACGAGTTCCAGGGCCGACTCGCTCTTGCCCACCCCGGGCGTCCCCACGATGAGGCAGCCGACGCCGTAGACGTCCACGACGGTGCCGTGCAGGGTGATTTCGGGGGCGAATTCCTGGGTCAGGAAGAGGATGATGCGGCTGATGACCTCGTCGGTGCTCAGCTGCGTCCGCAGCACGGGGATGCCGTTGCGGTTGCAGTAGTCCATGAGGATCGGCTGGGGGGCGAGTCCGCGCGAAAGGACGAACGCGGGGATTTCAAAGGAGAACACGCTCTGGAGGCGCGCGGCGAGCTCGGCGGGCCGCATGCGCTCCATGAAATGGATTTCCGTGTTCCCCAGCACCTGCATCCGGTCGTTCGCGAAATAGTCGAGGTAGCCGCTCAGGGCCAGTCCGGGGCGGTTGATGTCCCAGGAAAACACCGGGCGGTTCATGCCCTGGAACCCCGCAAGCAGCTCGAATTCCATGTCCCGCTCCATGCCGTTGAACACGTCAACGACGGGGACGCTCTGCCTGCGCTTGATGGGAAGCGCCTTGAGGTTCATGGGAGGGCCTCCTGGCGGGGCCGGGCTCAGGATTCCGGCTCAATCAGGCCGTACTGCATCTTGCCCCGGGAGTAGATCACGTTGAGCTGGAACGTGTCCGCGTTCATGAAGAGGAGGAACGGCTCCTCCACCAGCTCCAGCTGCATGATGGCCTCGTCCACCGACATGGGCTTCGGCATGATCTTCTCGCGGTGGACGACGTGGTGGTCGGGCCCGGTGGCGTCGCGGCCGCCGTTGCCGTTGCCCGAGTCCAGCGAAATGACCGACTGCTGGAGGATGCGCGTCTCCTTGGCCGAGCGGGGCTTGTGCTGGTTGATCCGGTCCTTGAATTTGCGGGTCTGCCGCTCCAGCTTGTCCAGGGCCGCGTCCACGGACGCGTACATGTCGGGGGAGGTCTCGCGGCAGTTGATGCGGACGCCGTTCGCGTACAGGTTGAATTCGGCGGTGTGCCGGTGCTTCTCCACATCCAGGACCACGTCCACGTCTATCACCCGGTCGAAATGGGCCTTCACCTTCCGGAGGCCGGTCTCTATGTACGACTTCAGCGCGTCCGACAGTTCCATGTGGCGACCAGTGATCTTCACGTTCATGGCGGGTTTACTCCGTGGCAAAGCCAGTGTTTTCTAGGAGATACAGGGGGGGGATACTATCATTTTCTGCCTGGACCAGTCAACCGTTCCGCGGCAACTTCATGCGCGTCACCTCCTTGTCTGTGGCAACAATTTACCCGGCACGCCTATGCCCGGCCTATGCGTCGGGAAACTGCTCCGGACGCAGGCCGATATTGACAATACTGCACGCCAGCAGCGGATTCAAGCCCAGGGCGCGGGCCGCCGCCACCAGTTCGGGGCTTTCCGACCCGGGGTTTAGAAAGAACTCCGCCGGCCCCTTTGCCGCGATGTCCGGGAGCATGGCCAGGCCGGTTTGGGCGGGCACATACATGGACACCCGGTCCACGGGGCCCGGAATCTCCGCCACGGACCGGAACGCGGGAATTCCCTCCACCTCCGCCGCCCCGGGATTCACGGGATACACGGTCCAGCCGCCCTGCTTGAAGGCGCGCACGGCCTTGTTTCCGTATTTTCTGCGGTCCGTCGAGGCGCCGACAATGGCTATCGAGGGCATGTTCAGGTCTCCGTGGGGTTAACGCTGCGGAACCCCGTTCAGATAGACATCCAGCCCCTCCAGGCTTTCGTTGCGCCGGAAATGCAGCATGACGCCCTTGGGACCGGCGGCGGAAATGTCCACCCGGCTTCCCTCGCGCCTCCAGGACGCCGACACCGGCCCCTTCGGGGTGGCAATGGCGCCCTTGGCCCACTCCAGGCCGCACAGGCGCGGGCTGACGCGGAAGGCCGCCCCGCCGGGCGCCTCGGGGGTGAGGCCGAGGACGACGCGCGGCAGAAAGCGCACGGGGGAGGAGGACCAGGCGTGGGTGTGGCTGCGCGTGGGGAAGCCGTCGCGGCCCGTGGTGCCCCGGGCGAAGGTCTCCCACACCGTCGTGGCGCCCTCGTCCAGCATGGGCTGGTAGTCGCGGTAGATGGCCCTCACGATCTCCTCGCCGCGCCCCTCCTTCTCCAGGGCGTCGAGGAAGTACATCATGGCAAAGGGCGAGCCGATGGGCGTCATGCCCTCGGGCGGATTGAGCAGTTTTTCCAGAATCTCGCCGCGGCGCTCCTTCGGGCAGAGGTCGAACAGGAGGCTCAGGAACCCCGTGTGCATGCAGGTTTTCGGGCTGAGCGTGCCGTCGCCGCGCACCGCGTCGGCGTACCAGCCGCGCTCCGCGTCCCACAGCCCCTCGACCCCGGCGGCCTGGCGGTCGCGGTAGGCCGTCAGCCATTCCAGGTGCTCCGTGTCGCCCAGAATCCGGGCGCACTTGACGGCCGCGTCCGCCGCGCCCGCGGCGAACATGGCGTTGTGGGTGACGGTCCGGTGGCCGTCGTCAATGCCGGACCAGTCGAACATGTTCCAGAACGGCGCGCTGAAAAGGCCGCGGTCGTCGTTGTACTGGTCCGCGCCGCGCAGGTTCTTCACCACGTAGGGGTAGGCCCAGGCGAGGAAGTCGCGGTCGCCCGTCTCCAGATAGTGGTCCCACACCATGAGCACCCACTGGAAGCTCCAGGCCGGCAGGATGATGCCCCAGGTGGACGGCACCTGGCACTGGACCATCGGGTAGTCGTCGAGGGAGTGGGCCGCCAGCTTGATGCACCGGCGGGCGAGATCCTCCGCGCCGAAGGTGGTGAAGGCGAAGAGGGCCTCGTTCCGCGCGTCGCCCACCCAGAGGGTCTGCTCGTAGAGCGGGCAGTCGGTGAAGGTGTCCTCCATGCAGAGTTTCAGCGTGAGCGCGGAGATGTCATAAATCTGCCCAAGGCGCGGGTCGCTGCATGTGAAGGCCTCGACGGGCTGCACGGGGTAGGTGGACTCCACCATCCGGAAGGCGTAGAGCGCGGCGGGCCGGGTCTGCTTCCGCAGCGTGACGAACAGAAAGCGCCCCGCGCGGCGTGAAAGGCTGGTGAAGGCGTTCCGGCCCCCGGCGCAGACATGCCGCATGCTGTTGCGGTAGCGCTCCGTGTGCTGCACGCGGCCGTCCGGGGCGATGTACTCGACCCCGGCAATGTCCACCTCCAGCCCCGCCTCCGCCTCCAGCTCCAGCTCGAAATACCCGACATTCTGCGCGCCCAGGTCGAACACCAGCTCCACGTCGCCCTCCGCGGCGGGGGGAACCGTCAGCGGCCCGGAGCCCGTCGCGTAGGCGTCCGCCCCCTCGATCCGCGCCGCGGCGCCCTCCACGGGCTCCCGCTCCTGGAAGAGCCGGTGGACGGCTTCAGTCGTCTCGTTTGCGGCGACTTTGCGCGCTGACGGGGCGAGGCGGGCCCTCCAGCCCTCCTCCGTGGCGCTGTCCTTCTGGTGGTCCCGCACAATCCCGTCAATGCGCTTCTCGATCTCGCCGCGCTTCTCGTTCCCGAGGAGCGACCACTCCATGTCGCTCATGACGAGCTTCGTCTCCGGGAAGGGCGTGAAGCACCAGGGGGCGTCCGCGTCGTCGTCCAGCGGGTTGCGCAGGGCCAGGGGGACGGAGGGGTACAGCGCCAGCTCCGTGTCGTGCCGCCAGTGGCCGAAGCCCTCGGTGAGGATCACGACCGCGAAATGGCGCCCCTGCCCCAGGGAGAAGGTGTCGTCCTTGGCGCGCTTGCCGTCCACATACACCGCGTTGCCGTCCGCGCCGAAACGCACCGTCCCCGCCGTGGACAGGTCGAGCACCGTGGCGAAGGCGCCGGAGACCTGCACATGGTTGTTCGACGGGACCGGCTGGTCATAAATCCAGACCACCGTGGGGAAGACGTAGCTCATGCCGTCGAATTTGGCGACGAGGCCGGACTTCAGCAGCGACGGGGTCACGGGGATGCGCGTGAGCGGCGGGCAGTCCCGCGGCTGGAGATCCTTCCACGGCCCCTCCGTGGCGGCGTGGCGCACCGTGGCGGGGACAAAGTCCCCCGTGCCCGCGCGCCGCGCGTCGTAAATCTCGTAGAGCCCCATCTGCACCGACTGTTTCGGGGCGTACTGCGCCCATCCGGCGGCGGGGCGGACCTCCCAGGTGGCGTCGGACGCGACGGTCACCGCCGACCCGTCCTTCGCCCGCGCGTCCAGCTGCACCAGCAGCCCCGGCTCCTGCGGGAGCTGGTGGAAGGTGCCGATGCCGAAAAACTTGGCGACCACCCGGATTTCATTCTCCCCCGCGCGCAGCAGCGGCAGCACGTCCAGCACGTCATACTGGTAATGCTTCGGCCAGCTCCGGCCCGGGCCGTCCCCCGCCCACTGCCCGTTGACATAGAGCCGGTAGGTGGTGTCCGCCGTGATCCGCAGCGCGGCGGACGCCAGCTCGGGCAGGGTGAACGACTTCCGCGCCTCGATGGTCTCATTGTACGCGGGGGTTGCGCCCGCCGCCGTCCAGATCCACGAGGCGCTCCAGGGTGCTGTCTCCATCGTACCGTCCTCCACGGCGCCCGCGGCGCCCGAAATGAGAGTTCCCGCCAACGCCGCGGCCAGCAGGCCCGCCGTTCCCAACACCTTTGCCGTCTTGACCATCGTTCCGTTCCTCTCTGATGGCGGGCCCGGCCGCACGCCGCCCGCCCGGCTGGCCAGCAGTGTACCCCAAACCCCGCCGCCGCGTCTAAGCGGCGGGCATGCGCTCCCATGGCCCCGTGATTTCAACGCAAAGCCGCAAAGAAGCAAAGGCGCGGAGGGGGCGGGGGGCTGTGAGCACAGCCAACGCCATTCCCGCCCCTTGTCCGTCATTCCCGCCCCCCTTCCCGTCATTCCCGCCCTTTTGCCCGTCATTCCCGCGAACGCGGGAATCCATCTTGGGTCAGCGGGTTGCCCCGCGCGGCGAAGGCATGGGCCCCCGCTTTCGCGGGGGTGACGGAGGGGGCGGGGGTGAAGG